>NZ_KV814378.1:7616-81148 GCF_001813895.1 Rothia sp. HMSC071C12 | reverse complement strand
GGGAGTGAGGCTTCCGTGGGTTAGTTGTTTGAGAAGGCATAACCGGACGCCGCTCGCGGGGGAGTGAGGCTTCCGTGGGTTAGTTGTTTGAGATGGCGTACCGGACGCCGCTCGCGGGGGAGTGCCCCCTCTGCGGCGCTGGGGCGCCTTGAGGACGGAGCCCCCGCTTCGCGTGTCCGGTACGCCCTCTAGGTCGCCTATCCCACCGGAGGAAGATATAGATGGGTTGGTCTGGGGGTTGGGTGTTGCTGTTAGCTCACCTGGCTCTGGGGTTCCATGTTGTTGGCTTGTTCTGTTAGCTTACCTCTCACACACATAAAGCCGGTGTCTGCTCCCTCGCAGGCACCGGCTTCACTCATCTCTTTCGTCATAATTAGCAGGAATAGCGCGTTCACATTGAGGCGCAGTCAGTTCGTTGATAGTCTACACATGGATATTTCACCAAACTGCACCACCCGCTTTGGACTGGGCAGCACCCGCCACATCTAATAGACACGATTCAACTGATACGGCGCCAGAATGTCCATCATGCGTCCACACTACACTCGCGAGAATACTTATGGCTCAATCCCCAGGAAAACCTGTGTCCTTCATCGAACGCGACCTATCTTCCGGCTCCTCTACCGGTCCCGTGCCTGCCCTTGAAGCGCAGCGCCCCTCCACAAAAACTAAGATGAGTAATACCGAACACGTCGCCAACCCCCAGAAACTGGCCGCCTACCGCACCTGGATCCCCGCCCTCATCATCTGGGCACTAGCCAGCGCAACCCACCTCGGCACCTTCGCATACTCGCTCGCAGAAGACCAGCGAAACCCCCTCAGCCACGAAAACAAAAACCACAACGGCCTCCTCTCCTACCTCAACATCTGGGACGCCGGCTGGTACCAGGGCATCTACAAGGAGTGGTACCCCACCGAACTACCCCTGCGCGCCGACGGGTCCGTATCCTTCAACTCCTGGGCATTCATGCCCCTCCACTCAATGATCAGCGGCAAAGTCGCTGACATTTTCGGCATCGAGTACCGCCTCGCCGCAGTCGGAGTCAGCCTCGCCGCCGGCCTCGCCCTGGCTGTTGTGCTCTACCGTCTCTTCATCGGTAGCCTGAACTGGCGTGACCGCGGCACCTTCGACACCCGCGCACTCGTTGGCGACGAATCCCGAAACCGCATCGCCCTGTGGGCGCTCGCCGTGTACGCATTCAGCCCCGCGAGCCCCATCTTCGTCACCGGTTACGCCGAGGCTCTTTCCACTCTGCTCCTTGCCTTGAGTGTGTGGTGTGTGGTGCGTGGCCGCTACATCCTGCTTCTGCCCGTGGCACTTCTGACGGCGCTGTCCCGCCCGCTGGGTGTACCACTCGGCGCGTTCGTAGGCCTCTGGTGGTTCTGGTGCACCGTTTCTGACTATCTTGCCCGCCGCTCCGATGACTCCTCGCAGTCTGTCCTGTCGGATGCGTGGGCTGCGTTCCGTGGACGCCTCGGTCAGCTCCTCGGCGCGCTACTGGTCTGCAGTTTCGCATTCGTGCACCCCCTGCACGCGGCTCTGCGTACCGGACGTCCCGACGCGTACCTCGCCACGGAACTCGGCTGGAGCTTCCGCAAGGTCGAAGACGGTCACCAGTACTTCGCCCAGTGGGTCCACCAATTCAACCTCTACTATGTGGGCTCCGTACCCGCCATCATCATGTGGGCCGCCCTGGTGCTCCTCATCCTGAGCTTCTACTGGTGGATGTCGCAGAAATTCACCCGCACCCTACTGCACCCCGCCCTGTGGCTGTGGACCGCCTGCTACGCCGGATACCTGTTCATCTTCTGGCTCCCGACGTCATCCACCGTACGTATTCTGCTGCCGCTGTTCCCCCTGTCGCTGCTGGTCGCCGCCTACCTGCCGAAGAGCCGCATGTACCGCCTCCTGCTGGTGCTGATGGGCTTGCTCGGCTCCGCCCTGTGGATGCGCCTACTCTGGGGCGGCCCGGACGTGATTGGCCCCGTCTGGCTGCTGCCCTAAAAGTGGGTTAGCTTGTTCTGCTGGCTTGCCTCTCGCACATATAAAGCCGGTGCCTGTTCCCTCGCAGGTACCGGCTTTTCTGTAGTCTTTTAACAAGCCACCAGGTGCCCTGTGATATAAATCTATGGGTAGATTACAGGTGGAGAGTTTGTTATACGTGTCTGGTGGGTTAATAACTGATAATCTATGGAGGACATTTCACTAAAATGCACTGCATATCCGGCTGTATAGTGCATGCTGTCCGTCGTGGCGGAGAGCTGAAATGGTTGAGATGCCGATTATCACTCACACTGACACATTGAGAATACTTATGACTAAACATCTTGGATGGATTGCTCCGTCCTCCGTCTTTTCTAAGCTCTTTTCTGGTTTTCTGACTGGTCCTGTGCCTGTTCTTGATGACCGGGGTGCTAAGTCTTCTGGAGCTGACACTTCTTCTGAGCAAAGGTTGTTACCTGCTCGCCGTACGTGGGTTTCTGCACTGCTGATTTGGGCAGCTGCCTGTGTTTTTCATCTTGCCATTTTTCTTGTTGCACATGAGCAACACAAAAATAACCACCTCGTTGGTGCAAGCCGGCGCGGTGATCTCCTCGGGTTCCTGAGTAAATGGGATGCCGACCTCTACGAGCGTATTTATACCAATTGGTATCCTCAGCATTTGCCCATGCGTCCAGATGGCACGGTGGACAACAATACCTGGGCCTTCATGCCATTACAGCCCCTCATTGCTGGTGGTGTTGCCGATACGTTCGGTATCGGATACCGTGTAGCAGCGCTTGCTTTGACCATCGTGGCAGGTTTTACCCTGGCTTATGTTCTGCACCGCCTTTTCATCGGCTGCCTCAACTGGCGTGACCGCGGCATCTTCGACACCCGCGCCCTCGTAGGGGACGAGTCCCGCAACCGCCTCGCACTATGGGCCGTCGCAGTGTACGCCTTCAGCATGGCCAGCCCCGTCTTCATCACCGGCTACGCGGAAGCACTATCCGTCCTACTGATTGCACTGAGCGTATGGTGCGTACTCCGCGGCCGATACCTCATGCTGCTCCCAGTAGCGCTCCTCGCCGCACTATCCCGCCCGGTCGGCGTACCCCTCGGTGCCTTTGTTGGTCTGTGGTGGCTGTGGTGTACGGTGAACGACTACCGTCGCCGTCGTATCGAGGATGCATCGCACTCTGCACTGTCAGATGCGTGGGGCTCCTTCCGGGGCAGGTTCGGGCAGCTTATAAGCGCGTTGTTCGTCTGTTTCTTCGCGTTCGTACACCCTCTACATGCTGCTCTGCGAACAGGGCGTATGGACGCATATTTTGCGACGGAGCTGGGATGGAGTAACCGCAAACCCGGCGAAGGCCACCAGTTCTTCATTCAGTGGATTCTGCGCATCTACTACTACCTTGGTGGTGTGCTTCCCAAGATTGTTGTTGCAATAATCGTTATTATGGCAGTGGTGGGTTTCTATTACTGGATTTCCCGTAAGTTTAGTCGTTCCCTAATCCACCCCGCTCTGTGGCTGTGGACCGGATGCTACATGGGGTATCTTTTTATCTTCTGGCTCCCGATTTCCTCTACCATCCGCATTCTGCTGCCGCTGTTTCCGCTGGCGCTGCTGGTATCGGCATACCTGCCGAAGAGCCGCTGGTACCGTCCCGTGCTGGTTGCATTAGGCATGGCGCTGTCTATTCCCTGGATTTTGATTCTCTGGGGTGATCAGATAATGGCTGGCATCATTGTACTCGTTCCCTAAATCTCATATAGATTAAAAGCTGGTGTCCGGTTCCTGTCACGCAACAGGAACCGGACACCGGCTTTTCACATGTTATAGAGTGCTTAGCGGCCCGTATAGTCCGCGTCCGCAATATCCTTTGGCCAGCGCGCTTTACGGAACGGCGCCCACGTAAACGCCGCCGCCACCAACAACAAACCACTGATAATGAACGCCGGAACAAAACCCCACGCATCCGCAATCATGCCAGCCACCAGCGGGCCCAGGATCATACCAAAATCACTAAACATCTGATACACCGCCAACACCTGGCCACCACTGCGGCGAGTACCAATCACATCAGACACCGCAGCCTGAATCGACGGACCCATAAACGCCGCACCAATACCCAGGCACGCCGTCAACGACACAAACACCCACGCCACCGGCGCGAAACCCATAAACGTCACCGCAGAACCCGCCAACAGCAGACCCGAAAACGCCATCACACGGCGACCAAAACGATCCGAAAAACGACCCGAGAACGTCTGCGTCAACGCATTACCAAACGAGTTCGTCGCCATCGCCAAAGACGCCAACAAAGTACCCGCAACCGAATTCGACATATCGCCACCAGTCGCCAAATACGCCGCCGCCAACGGAATAATCGACGACTGCACACCAAACACCGACCAGCCAATCGCCCAGTTCGACACCAGCGCAGAACGGTAATTCGAGAACTTCAACGCGTCACGAACCGTCATCGCAGGCAGGTCACTCTTACCCGCAGCGCCGCCGGATGCAGCAGGCTTAGCCGCCTTGCCGGATGCGCCAGCCTGAGTGTCAGCAGGGGAAGGCGCCGCCGACGGCAGCACCCCGGTGCCCTTACCCTCAGCCAGTGCCGCCGCCTCCATAATCGCGTCGCGCTCCGCCTCCAGCGCCGCCTGCGACGGCATCAAGAACCACACAATCAGGCCCGCCGCCAGCAGCGAAAAACCATACACAATGAACGGCGCACGCATACCAAACGGCGCCAGCGCGCTCGCAATCACCGGGCCCAGCAGGTTACCCAGCAGGAACGCCGTCGCATAATAACCCGAAATACGGCCGCGCATATGCGCCGGGGACAGGCGTACCAGCAGACCCATCGCAGAGACCGTGAACATGACCGAGCCGATACCCGCCACCGCACGCGAACCCAGCAGAACCCAATAATCCCAGGCAAACGCAATCATGAACGACGTCACCGACACAATCAGCATGCCAATCGTGTACACCGGACGCTCACCCCACCGGGTAATCATCTGACCCGCCGACGGCGCAAAAATCAGGCGCGTAATCGCCAACGCAGAAACCACCATCGTCGCCATAGTGACCGTCGCATTAAAGTTCTGCGCATAGTTCGGCAGCACCGGCGCCACCAAACCAAAACCCACCGCAATCATGAACGAGGCAGCAATCAGAACCTTCAAGCCGGTCGGCACACGATTCGGGTCAATCGTGCGCGGGTCAAAAACAGGCGGTGTTTTGGCAGGGTTCCTCATGTTCATCCTCGAAATCGTGCGGTGCCGTGCGGCAGCCGCGGGCCCCACCCGCAACTGTCAACCATGTGTTCGGCTAAAAAACTTAACAGTGTCCAGTCTACTCCGCCGACAGCCGGGCATGCGCGTCACCTCGACCAGCCAAACCGCCCAAACCGGTAAGCTAGTAGTGTGAACGAAACGATGATGATAATCTGCGCAATCGTGCTGGGTGTACTGGTTATCGCCGGTGTACTTTTCGCCGTTCTGCGCCGACCCAAGAAGACCGCGGACCTGCAGTCTTTGCGTCAGGAGGCGGCTAAGGCCTCCGGCGGATCGGCGGAACAACCCGAAAGCTCGGCACCTCGCGCTATTGAACTTGATATGCCCGACCCGTCCGCGGGTCGCCTGGTGCGCCTGCGTGCCCGCCTGGCACGCTCCAACAACATGCTCGGCAAGGGCCTGCTGGCTCTGCTCTCCCGCGACCGCATCGACCAGGACGTCTGGGACGAAGTGGAAGAGACCCTGTTGCTCGCCGACCTCGGTTCCGAGCCGACTACCCGCCTGGTGGAGGCGCTGCAGCAGCGCGTGCGCGTTGAGGGTACGAGTAACCCCGCCGCCGTGAAGAAGATGCTCCGCGAAGAGCTCGTGAAGATTGTTCGCCCCGACATGGACCGCGAACTGAAGACCGCCGGTAGCGACGGCAACCCCGGCGTGGTGCTGGTCGTTGGCGTGAACGGCGTCGGTAAGACCACGACCGTCGGTAAGATTGCCCGCGTGATGGTTGCTGACGGTCAGACCCTGCTCCTGGGTGCCGCGGATACGTTCCGTGCGGCCGCCTCCGAGCAGCTGACCACCTGGGGTGACCGCGTGGGCGTGAAGACCGTGCGTTCCGAGAAGGAAGGCGCCGACCCCGCATCCGTCGCGTTTGATGCCGTGAAGGCTGGCAAGGAGCAGGGCGTCGACACCGTGCTCGTGGACACTGCTGGCCGCCTGCAGAACAAGTCCGGTCTGATGGATCAGCTCGGCAAGATCAAGCGCGTGATTGAGAAGGAAGCGCCGGTCACCGAGGTTCTGCTCGTGATTGACGCGACCACCGGCCAGAACGGTATGGTTCAGGCGAAGGTCTTCGGCGATATCGTGGACGTCACCGGTATCGTGCTCACCAAGCTTGACGGCACCGCAAAGGGCGGCATCGTGGTCGCTATCCAGGAGGAGCTCGGCGTTCCCGTCAAGCTCATCGGCCTGGGTGAAGGCCCGGACGACCTGGCGCCGTTCGACCCGGAAGCATTCGTGGACGCGCTGCTGGACTAACATCCTCATACTCCGCCGAGAAGCCACATGTGTTTGAAACACATGTGGCTTTTCTGTTGAACTGGCCTGATACATTTTGGGGATGCCCAGAGAAGCCTCGAGAGAGTGCAAGAATTACACTCCCTCGAGGCTTGATTCCTATACATTTACTGGTAGAACAGGACGTCGCGCTGTGATGACTTCAAAATAATGTTGAGGTACGCGCGATTTCTCTCTCAATATCTCAGACGGAACGCCTGACTCCTCGATGAGACTAATCGCATGAGGAATTAGGGACGGTTCTTCGAGAGAAGAAATAAGACCTGGTTCCTTAGCGCGCCATCCGTTACGAGAAACGGTAACCATAGCGTTCCGGTAGGCATCGTCTGAAAGGCGGCCCAGTTCTTTAGCCCTATACAAAAGAGCCTGCATACTGATGCCCCAATATTCCTTAAGCTCCTTCAGCTTCATCCAGCCTTGACCGTTCATGACTGTAGGCAATTCATCCTGAATGCATGCACTTGGTGCCAAAAATTCTGCGGCAAATGCATGAGCCTGAGCCTCAAGAACCTTATGACCAGGATCAGCATCAGCATGCATTACTAGGTGGCCTAGTTCATGGGCGGCATCAAAGCGTTGACGGTAGTAATCACCCTTTGTCGGGTTCAGAACTACTACTGGAGCTTCGCTACCAAAAGTGGAGTATGCATCAATTGCTGCGCTCTGGAAGGGAGCAAAGACAACGACGATACCATGGTTCTCCATAGCGCGGACAACATGTTGGACGGGCTTATTCCCTAAACCCCAATCTTTACGAACCTGCTCAGCTGCTAGACGAGGAATCTCAGAACCGGGAAGGTCAGAATCAGTCAAGATGCTGGGGAGTACCAGGTCCGGGAAATCGACATATTCACTCATTGTATGCACAACATCCTGGACAACTTGCGTATACGCTTGAGCCTGGTTGCGACTAAGCTGAGTTGTCGAGCGTAAGGACCTAAAGTGAGGTGCGCCAGAAATTAATGGGGCTTCTGAGAACTGACTTTCAAGAAAAGATGGAGCAACGCCAAGAGTTAGAGCTAGTGCGTAGACATTATCTTTAGTTGGGTTTCGGTTACCCGATTCCCAATGAGTAATAGTGACAGCGCTAACTCCAAGACTCCTAGCCAAATCGCTCTTGCGGACGCCTTGAAGTTCTCGAGCTAACGTGAGCCTCCTTGGGTCAAAGGAGAGTATGGGGGAAGAATCTTGTACAGACATAATGCTTTCGCGGACAAAGAGTGTGGTGTATGAGTCATAACAGCTCCTACTCGGCTGCCTTCTTCAGCTTAACATGAGCGTCAGGAACTGCCGGGGCCTCAGGATGGGTCGTAGACTGAACTTCTTCCTGCGCGGAATCGATGGCGGCAAGGAATTTCGACGATGCTGCATGATCGAGTACATCAATGGTCCATACCCAAGGGCTCTGGTTGCGACGTTCGACCGGAGCAGGTAGACCAAGGGCAAACTCCTTAAGTTCACCTTCGGGGGAAATATTATACGCTACTACCAAAATGGGGAGACGCAACGGCAAATCTTCGACGAGATCATCCAACCCCGGAATATCGAGAGTGTCCTGAACGTAGTGATTCGTTGCTGAAATAATTCGCTTTTTCGTGCTGCTCTCCCAACGAATCTTGTCAATGCCACCGAAGCGGTTAGCGCTTTGCATTACCAGGGAGCAACAGGTGCTGACCTCCCAATAGGGCATGTTCTTGTACGAATCACTGCGGTAAAGACCACGCCGACGGCTCAATGCAGTGAGAAGCGGATATGCTTCCTGCGGAAGGTCAGTTGCCAAAGCGTTGAGATTCTTAGTGATAGGTTCATTTTGAAATGAGACAAACTTATCACCGGTAAGGGTGACACGATTAAGATTTTCAGCAACAAGCTCGTAGTGGTTCATGCCCTTGCTGGCGTTCCGTGCATGTTCAGGGTAGTCCGGGTTATTCGCCGCAAGCTGGATAATCTTTGCCGCAGTGGCCAGAGTATCCAAAACCCCGAGGTCTTTAAGCCAGTCCTCCATGACCTTCTTGTTGCTATAGGGAGAGTGGGACATTATTAACTCCTTTGAAAAATATTGTTTGAAAATTAACTAAATAATACACTGCGATTCTATCATTAACAACTGATGGGTGCTTATATGTGTCTATGGCGGGTATGGTGAAGGCGATAAAAACACTCCGAAGCCCATAATGACGACGGGCAGCACACGATGCGGGGCTCTGGGATATTCTGAAATTAGAAGATGCGTAGAAAGAAGACGCCCCAACCCCTCAGGCGGCACCGCGCATCGCACACCATACAACCCAGTTCACCCCGAACCTCAGCGAAGGAGCTACCATGGCAGCCACCAACCTCCCCGGAACTCTTCCCGCCCCCAACTACCAGCCCACCTACCGCTCCAACGGCGCGTGCGACGACCTCGGCAAGCTCGTTGCACCGTACAGCCTTTCGCGCGCCCAGCTGGCTGAGGCTACCGGCATCGCTGACGAGGCTACCGTGAACAGCTGGGTTGAGCAGTGCCGCCTCGACCTCGCTGCGGATGCGCCCGCACCCCTCGAACCCGTGCTGCGGTACCTGGACGAAAACTACCTTCCCGACCCCGCAAACTGGCCCGGCAGCAACCCCTACGACGAGTTCGTCCTTGAGAACATTGCCGCCCGCATGCTGGCACGCGTTGTTGCCGAGACCTTCGGTGCTGACCGTTCGGGCAACTACCGCGACCTGCTGTTGCTGATTGCAACCCTCGTGCTGATCGCCCGATGCTGGGCTGGCACCGATGAGGCTTTCCTGACCCTGCTCAACGCCGAGCCCACCGCGGAGGCGGAAGAGTACCTGCAGGAGGCTATCGCGAACGCCCCCGAGTCCCTGCACCCCCTCCTGACTGAGCTTCTGCTGCCCGACCTGCGTGAGGCACGCGGCACCTTCACCGCCGCCGAAGCGCAGCTACTCACCGGCTACGCGCTCGCCGCCGGATACTACGCGGGTGAGCACCCCTACGAGACTCTGAACGGCATCCACGTTGCGTTTGCCGCAGATGACCGTACCCTGCCCGACGATGAGCTGATGAGCCGTGTTGAGGACGTTCTCAAGGCTAACTTTTCCGCCGCCCGAGCGGAATCCGGCGCTGCTGACAAGAACCAGGAGCCGCACCACGTCACCCTGCTCGGCAACCAGGACGGCTACGAAACCGCCGCGCACCTGATCGCCGCCCTGCCGCAGGCACACGACGCTATCGCTTTCAGCACCCCTGAGGGTGATGACGCGGAGGCGCTCGCCGCCGACCGCCGCGCCGCCTTCACCCTGTACTTGTGCTACCTGATGCTCGGTGATGACGATTCCTTGGAGCAGCGCGCCGCTGAGCTGTACCGCGCCAGCCGTGAGAACTAGCTAGACGCTGAAAAGCCACATGTGTTTCGAAAAGCCACGTTTTTGGTGGCTTCTCGAAACACATGTGGCTTCTCGCGGTTAATGGTGGTGGGTGTGGTGTGGCGGGATTATTCTCAACGGTGACTGTACACGGCGAATTTACACAGCTACGGGCTGTTCCGCGCGAATCGCGCTGTAGGTAGCGTCGCTGACGGTCACGCCGTACTGGTTGGAGGCGAGCCGCAGGATCTCCTCAACGGTGTAGATGCGGAACACGCCGCCTCCGGTTGCCTTAGTGTATTCACGCAGCAGCTGACGGTTCGCGAGCTGACGCACGTGTTCGCCGCCCGATGCGGCGCGTACCTGCTGACCGTTGCGCAGCCAGGTGTCGCGCACACCACCGGTGACGAAGACGCAGTCGGTGCCTTTCACGCGGGTGGTTGCTTCGGCAACGCACTGGTTCCAGAGCGCGAAGTCGGCGTCAAAGCTGGCGTTAGCGAGCAGCGGGTGGCCCTGTGCGAGGGCTTCGCGGCACTGCTGTTCGTGGCGTTCGGGGCTGGGCACGGCACCCACGTGTCCGGTGAAGATGCGGTTCAGTCGCGGCAGGATCGTGTCATCTTCGCGGCGTGCCATGTTGATGGATCCGGTGTCGGTGGTGGGTTCAAGGATCCTCATGATCTGCGCGATGGAGTGGTCCAGCTGGTGCGTAACTGAACGCAACGCGCTCCAGGGGGAGTTGCGTTCTTCGGGCAGGGTTTCTTTGAAGGATGCGAGCGCTGAGCGGACGCGGTCTGCAGCGGCGGGTACGGGGGAGGCGCCGTCGAGTGCTGCCCAGAATTCTTTGAGTGCCTGGTGGGGGAGGAAGGCGTGTCCGCGTAGCTGTGAGTAGGCGCGGAGGATTTCGTCGCTAATGTGGGTTGGGTAGTTGTAGAGGCTTGCAAGCGCGGTGGAGTCGAAGGCGATGAGAATTCCGGGGTGAATGGAAGTCAGCGGGGCGCGATCGAGTTCCTTGTACTCGACGAAGTCTGAGTACAGGGTGCGTGCTTGACGGGTGATTGACATGAATCCCCTCCGGGTATCGAGTATGGTCGGTCAAATGCGAGTGCCGGAGAAGTCGAGGAGAATAATCCATTCCAGTGTATCGGCCTTCTTTGGCAGGTGATGGAGTTTCGGTATAAATATTTTGTTTATTACGTTTGTATCTAACCCGACGACGCGTTATTGCATGTCAGAGTCATTTTCGGGTCTATGTTTTAGGTGTGAATTTCGCCGCGTGACCTCTGCGTTGTGCGGGTTTTTCTTTGTGGTCATGAGCAGTATAGAACAAAAACATGCATTAAGATGCAAAATCTGCGTGGTGGCTCAAAAATGACGAAAGAAAACTCCTCCCACCTGCACATAGGACGCATATAACACACCCGGGACGAGGCGAGAAAGTAGATGAACATTTATTCCCTCCTGTAGACTTTAAGTGATTCAAATTTGATAAAGGAGAAGAGTAATGTCAGAGCTGACCACTCAAAATCAGGCGGAGGAGCAGGGCCCGGCCCGCACCGTCGTCGTGGCTGAAGACGAGGCATTGATTCGCCTCGACATCGTTGAAATTCTGAAGGACCAGGGTTTCGATGTTGTTGCAGAAACCGATAACGGCAAGACCGCCGTCGAGCTAGCGCAGAAGCACCGCCCCGACCTCGTCCTCATGGATGTGAAGATGCCGATTATGGACGGCATCACCGCAGCTGAAGAAATCGCGAAGGAGCAGATCGCTCCCGTCGTTCTGCTGACCGCCTTCAGCCAGAAGGAACTCGTTGACCGTGCCGTTGAGGCAGGCGCTATGGCGTACGTCGTCAAGCCGTTCTCCCCGAACGACCTGGTTCCCGCAATCGAGGTGGCAATCAGCCGCTACGAGCAGATTCGCGCTCTCGAGAAGGAAGTTGGTACCATCCGCGACCAGTTCGAGACCCGCAAGCTGGTTGACCGCGCAAAGTCGCTGCTCATCACCAAGATGAACCTGACTGAGCCGGAAGCCTTCCGATGGATTCAGAAGACCTCCATGGACCGTCGCCTGTCCATGCGCGAAGTCTCCGACACCATCATCAAGCAGCTCTCCTAAATACGAGACGTACACAGTACAGATCGGTACAGGTACGAACGCACGCTACGGCGAAGACTAGGAATCGCCGCTGAGCACACACGGCTGGTGCATTGATGAACCAGCGCCTTATTCATGACACACAAACGCCCCACCCCTCACGATGAAGCTGAGGGACGGGGCGTTCGTGTTTAACGGTTCGCGGGTGTGCGCCGCGAATCGGGTGCCTAACGCGGGCGGGAACCCGGCGCTACACGGAACTTAACGCAGGTAGCGGTTCAAATCATCTTCGTCATTGTTTGGGCCGCTGATGGGGCGGTCCGTGGGGGAGCCAGCCCAGAGCATACCGCCGGTACCGAGCATTACGCCCAGCCACCAGAAGCTGCCGGGGTTGTTGATGGCGGTCACCAGGCACACCAGCATCACGCCGATTGCGATGGGCAGGACAATGCGCTTGGCGCGCACAATCTTCGGGTAACGCTTGAAATAGGGGGTGCGCTCGCGGGCCATGGTGCTCCTTCTGGTCGTACCTTCTGGTGGGGTGTCGGCGGGGTGCCGTGTACCCCGTGCTTCTACGATTTTAGGCTACTTGCTGAGACTGTAGGACTTTATACTGCGGGAGATTATGCAGTGGGGCGGGGAATCAGCATGTTGGTGATGCGTGCGGTGCAGGTGGTGCGGCCGCGCTCATCCACAATGTCGATGGAGTGGATGCACAGGGTGCGTCCGAGCTTGACAGCGGTGCAGGTTGCGGTAACCACGCCGGAGACTGCCGGGCGCACGTGGGTTGCGTTGATGTCCACACCGACTGCTACGAGGTTTTCGCCGCCGTGCACACCCGCGGAGAGCGAGCCGAGGGTCTCGGCGAGAACCACGTTGGCACCGCCGTGCAGCAGACCGATGGGCTGGGTGTTACCGGCGACGGGCATGGTCGCAACGGTGCGTTCTGCGGTGAGTTCCTGGAACTTAATGCCCATGGCGGGGATGAGCTCGCCCAGGCCGCGGGGGAAGTAGGGGTGCAGGTGCTCGGGGATGCCGCTTTCGGTCAGCTGCGCCTTGATTTCTTCTGCGCTGAGGGTGGTGGGTGCTGCCGCGCGGACGGGTGCGTGGTGTGTGTTGTTTTCAGTCATGACTTCCAGTGTACTCCTCGGTTTTTGTTGCTTTAGGCGGGATAGCTTTTCGCGGGTGCTTCCGGGTGCGGGTCAGCCCCGCCTCCTGAACTCAGGAGGCGGGGCTGAAAAACGCTATGGAAGCGGAGAGGATTAGGCGGAAATGGCTTCTGCCTTTTCGATGTCCTCGTCGCGGATTTCCTTATCGGGATTCGCTCCGATTGCCTTGGAGATGCGCTCGGTCAGGGTTGCGATGGTCGCGTCACCGGTCACGTTGGTCGCGGTGCCGAAGGAATCCTGAGCCAGGTACAGAGCAATCATCAGGGCAATCATGGAGGAGTCAAAGCCAAGCATAGACTCCAGCAGACCGATTGCGGTCATCACGCCACCGCCGGGAACGCCGGGAGCGGCAACCATCATCACGCCGAGCACTAGAATCATGGGAACCAGCGAACCGAAGTCGGGGCTCTTACCGGTCATGAACAGCACAGCCACCGCGCAGGAGGTAATGGTGATCATGGAGCCGGAGAGGTGAATGGTTGCGCACAGCGGAATCGCGAAGTCCACCACGCGAGCAGAGATGCCAGCCTTCTTTGCAGAACGCACGGTCACCGGGATGGTCGCAGCCGAAGACTGGGTGCCGATTGCGGTGAAGTACGCGGGCATCATGGTCTTGAGCATCTGGATGGGGCTACGGCGAGACACCGCGCCAGCCACCGAGTACTGCAGGGCCAGGGTGACCCAGTGCAGAATAATCACCATGACGAACACAAGACCGAAAACGGAGAGAATCTTGGCGACCTGACCGGCGAGGGTCATGTTCGCGAACACGCCCACAATGTGTACGGGCAGCAGGGGGATAATCACGTAGCTGAGCATCTTCTCAACGATGACCTGGAAGTCCTCGAAGAGGTTCAGCATTGCGCGGGTCTTCAAAGCGGTAATGCCCAGGCCCAGGATGAAGGAGAGAATCAGGGCGCTCAGCACGCCCATAATCGGGGTCAGCTGAATGGAAACGTAACCGGTGGAGAGGGCGTTCTCGGGGTTATCGAAGGATGCGAGCTGCTGACCCTTCAAGATGATGGGGTAGAGCAGCAGTGCGCAGGTCAGTGCCAGGAAGCCAGCAAGGACGCTGGAGAGGTATGCCAGACCCACGGTGATGCCGAGCATCTTGCCTGCACCCTGCGCGAGAGAACCAATGCCGGGCACGATGAAGCCGATAATAATCAGTGGAATCGCGAAGCTTAGGAAGGCGCTGAACACGGTGGAGAAGGAGACGAAGAGCTGCACAATGAAGTCGGTGGCGATGGATGCGCCGGTTGCGTCATTAATGCCGCTAATCATTCCGGGGGTCAGCAAGCCGATGAGTACACCCGATGCAATCGCGATGAGAATCCATACGAGAAGGGGTAGTTTTTTGAGTGCCTTCATAGTTTCCTAAATAAGGGTTCGTTGTGTGTTGAGCGCGGGATGTGCCCTCACGGTCCGGTGAATCCTGCCGGTGAATTCTGGGTAGAGTTCTGCCTATGAATACACGGGATGTGGGGGTTCCTACGCTGGAGGCGATAATAAGGTTATATATTATCTGGAAACTGTATTATTATCCACCTTATATAGTGGCTTGGGGCACAATTTTTGGGAGAAAAACTCACCAAACGCACCCCACCGGCACCTACATATGAGGTAAAACTCTTTCCACACACCCCGTTATTCCGCTATATGGCACAGCGCCGGCACCCAACACCTAACACAGCGCGGGCGCCTCCCCACAGTCCAAACCCGCAGCCACCATAAAACCAGCAGCCACGAAGCCAACCACCAAGAAAACTCAGACTCGATACACTAGAGGAGTGACTACAGAGAACAAAACCCTCCTGCTCATTGACGGACACTCCCTCGCCCTACGCTCCTTCTTCGGCATCTACACCATGGCCGAAAAGACCGGACAGCACATCTTCGTGCGCAGCGACGGCCAGCACACCGAAGCCGTCCACGCCTTCCTCTCCACCCTGCTGAGCATCATCAAAGACAACCAGCCCAGCCACATCGCCGTAGCCTTCGACCTACCCGGCGGCACCTTCCGCACCGCCGAATACGGCGAATACAAGGGCGGCCGCAACGCCATCCCCGAAGCCTTTAACGGCCAGATTGACCTCATCAAAAAGATGCTCGGCGCGCTCAACATCCCCGCGCTCACCTACGAAAACTACGAAGCCGACGACATCGTCGCAACCCTCACCCGCCGCGGCACCGAAGCCGGCTACAAGGTCCTCATCCTCTCCGGCGATCGCGACATCTTCCAGCTCGTCACCGACGACGTCACCCTGCTCTACCCGGTCACCACCGGCCCCTCCAAGGGTATTCAGCGCATGGACCCCGCCGCCGTCGAAAAGAAAACCAAAGTACCCCCGCACATGTACCCCGACCTCGCCGCCCTCACCGGCGAACAGGCGGACAACCTGCCCGGCGTACCCGGAGTGGGCCCCGGCTTCGCCGCCAAATGGCTCGGCGAATACGGCTCCCTCGACGCCGTCATCGAAAACAGCGACAAAATCGGCGGTAAGAAGGGCGAAGCACTACGCGAAAACATCGACAACGTCGTGCGCAACCGCCGCCTCAACCAGCTCGTCAACGACCTCGACCTGAACGTCACCCTCGAAGACACCGCATTCACCCCCGACCTGGATGCACTCAACACCTTCTTCGACGAAGTAGAGTTCCGCACCATCCGCAAGCGCGCCGCCGACACCCTCGGCCCCATCGTGCGTGCCGCCGGATCCGCTGGCTCTGCAAGTTCCACCGCAGAAGTAGGGGAGGAGGGCGCCACCAAGAAAGCACCCACCGGCCCCGTCTACGCACCCATTGCCACCAGCGCACCCACCAAAAACGCAGACGTAGCAGCATTCCGCGCCTTCTGCGCCGCCGCAGCCGAAGAAAACTACGGCAACGACGAACAGGGTGCGCCCATCGCCGTACCCGAACGCCTCGAAGGTGCCGTGACCCTCTACCCGGTCACCAACCTGCCCGTAGCGCGCCCCGCCATCGGCGACGCACCCGCCGTCAAGGTCACCAAAACCAAGATCCGCGCTGCCGAAGAAAACCCCGAACTGCTCGGCGTGCTCCTCACCAGCAAGAACACCAGCCTCTGGATCGACACCCGCACCATCGACCCGGAACTCGACGCCGCCCTCGCCGCCTGGCTCTCTGACGAAGCAGCCCGCAAAATCGTCATGGACCTCAAGGTTCAGCGCAAACTCCTGCGCGCCTACGGCTACGAACTCGCTGGCGCCGTCGAAGACCCCGTCCTGTCCTCTTACATGTGCGGCTTCATCCCCACCGCAACCCGCAAGCTCTTCTCCGAACGCATGGAAGACCTCGCCGAACGTTACCTCTGGATCCCCAAGGACCCCTACGCGCAGCTCGTCTTCCAACCCGAAGAAGACGAGGCAGAACCCTCCCTCTTCAGCCTGCCCGGCGAAGCCGAACCCGTCGAAAACCTGCGCTACTTCACGCAAATTAGCCGCATCATCCACGAACTCGCACGCCTGCTGCACTACGAAATGGAAGAACACGGCCAGCTGAAAGTCTACGAAGAAATCGAACTGCCGCTACTCTACGTCCTCGCAGACATGGAGCAGGCAGGTATCGCTGTCTCCGACGCGCTCCTTGCCGAACTGCACGACACCTTCTCCGCACGCGCTAACCAGGCACAGGACGCCGCACGCACCATCATCGGCGACACCGTCCAAACCGACGACGGCGAAGAACCCCTCAATCTCGCCTCCGTCAAACAGCTGCAGACCGTGCTCTTCGACAAGCTCGCCCTGCCGCACACCCGCAAAATCAAATCCGGCTACTCCACCGACGCCGAATCCGTCACCGAACTGCTCACCAAAATCTCCCCGGAGTCCGACGGTGCCGCATTCCTCGGTGCGCTCGCCGCCTACCGCGACAACATCAAGCTCGTACAGACCGTCGAAGGCCTGCAGAAAGCAGCCGCCGACGACGGACGCGTGTACACCACCTTCCAGCAGGGTGCCGCCGCCACCGGCCGCCTCTCCTCGACCGCGCCGAACCTGCAGAACATCCCGATCCGCACCGAAGAAGGCCGCCGCATCCGTGGAGCCTTCATCGTCGCGCCCGCACCCGTCGACGGCGTGGAGTACGAGGGTCTGCTCACCGCCGACTACTCGCAGATCGAAATGCGCATCATGGTGCACCTCGCCGCCGACGAGAAGCTCATCGCAGCCTACGAAGCGGGGGAGGACCTGCACCGTTACGTCGGCTCCGAAGTCTTCGGCGTAGCCCCCGAAGAAGTCACCCCCGAACAGCGTTCCAAGGTCAAGGCAATGTCCTACGGCCTGGCATACGGCCTGTCCCGCTTCGGCCTCGCCAAGCAGCTGAACATCAGCTCCGACGAAGCAGGCGAACTGCGCACCAACTACTTCAAGCGCTTCGGACGCGTGGGACGCTTCCTGCGCGGCGTGCTCAAGCAGGCACACCAGGACGGCTACACCGAAACCATTTTCGGTCGCCGCCGCGTGCTGCCCGACCTGGACTCGCCCAACCGTGTACGCCGTGAAGCCGCCGAGCGCGCCGCCCTCAACGCCCCGATTCAGGGCACCGCCGCGGACATCATCAAGATCGCCATGATCAATATTCACCGCCGCCTGCGCGAAGAGGGCCTGAAGACCCGCATGCTGCTGCAGGTGCACGACGAAATCATCCTCGAAGTCGCCACCGGTGAGCGTGAAGCCGCCGAACGCGTGCTCGTCGAGGAGATGAGTGGTGCCGCCTCCCTGCGTGTTCCTCTGGATGTGCAGGTCGGCTGGGGCAAGTCTTGGCAGGAGGCAGGCCACTAGGTTCGTTTCTTCTCTCGGCTCTGCACGGAAAGCGGTATTCGTCCTCGTTCCTACAGGGGCACCCGCCCTCGCTTCGCTTCGGGCACCCTGATGTCACTACGGACGATACCGCCTTTCCGCGCTGGGGGTAGCAGGTCACCGAGCGGGTGCGGCCGCGTTTTCCGGGTAGCTGCTCAGCGAGCCGCTCTTGGCCCCGCTACCGGAGCGTGCCGGTGCACCTTCCGGAAGCGACATCAGGGTACCCTCTCGGGTGCTCTCCGCAGCGAAGCAAGGAGAGAGCGGAGCGCCCGAGAGGGTGGGTTCCCCTGTAGGAGCGTAGGAAGGTGCGCACCGGTCGCATCCTTGGGTGGGGAGAGGAACGAGGACGGGCGCCGTCCCCTCCGCAAACCACAACGTAAACCACAAGTTCAAAACCGCAAATAAGTACGGGAATCCCGGGCGCGTAACCATTGACGACACGCCCGGGATTCCCGTACACTATTAATCGCGTGTACCAACGTACGGGTTTTCTATGCTCTTTTTTCTCCTTAAGAAAACGGGGAGAAAACGGGCACAGACCGCTCGCACACCCTGCTGAGAGCATCTGCTTCCGGTGGGTGGTACACATTGTAAGTATCCGTCAGCTCGACGTTTCCTCACCCCGTTCAAAGGCGTTAGCGGCCCTATGCCGTGCGCGCCGGGGTGAAAAAGTGAGCCGGTCGGCGCCTCCACTCGGGGGTGTTGAACGGCGAACCGGCAGCGTCGACCTATTAGAAATCCAATTGGAGCCCTCACTACATGAGCACCAACATCCCTCAGGTCGCAATCAACGACATCGGCGACGAGCAGGCATTCCTCGAGGCAGTCGAGAAGACCATCAAGGTCTTCAACGACGGCGATCTCGTCTCCGGCCAGGTCGTTAAGATCGACCACGATGAGGTTCTGCTCGACATCGGTTACAAGACCGAAGGCGTCATCCCCTCCCGCGAGCTGTCCATCAAGCACGACATCGACCCCTCTGAGGTTGTCGAGCTCGGCTCCGAGGTTGAGGCACTCGTCCTCACCAAGGAGGACAAGGAAGGTCGCCTGATCCTCTCCAAGAAGCGCGCACAGTACGAGCGTGCATGGGGCGACATCGAGAAGGTCAAGGAAAACGACGGCGTCGTTACCGGTACCGTTATCGAGGTTGTCAAGGGTGGCCTTATCCTCGACATCGGTCTGCGTGGCTTCCTGCCCGCATCCCTCGTTGAGATGCGCCGCGTCCGCGACCTCGCACCTTACATCGGTCAGCAGATCGAAGCTAAGATCATCGAGCTGGACAAGAACCGCAACAACGTTGTTCTGTCCCGCCGTGCATACCTGGAAGAGACTCAGTCCGCTGTTCGCTCCTCCTTCCTCAACGAGCTGGAGAAGGGTCAGGTCCGCGAGGGCGTTGTCTCCTCCATCGTCAACTTCGGTGCATTCGTGGACCTGGGTGGCGTGGACGGTCTGGTTCACGTTTCCGAGCTGTCCTGGAAGCACATCGACCACCCGTCCGAGGTTGTCGAGGTTGGCCAGCCCGTTACCGTCGAGGTTCTCGAGGTGGACCTGGACCGCGAGCGCGTGTCCCTGTCCCTCAAGGCAACCCAGGAAGATCCGTGGCAGGCATTTGCTCGCACCCACGCTCTGGGTCAGATTGTTCCCGGCAAGGTCACCAAGCTCGTTCCCTTCGGTGCATTCGTGCGCGTTGAGGACGGCATCGAGGGCCTCGTCCACATCTCCGAGCTGGCAACCCGCCACGTTGATCTGGCTGAGCAGGTCGTCTCCGTTGGTGAAGAGGTCTTCGTTAAGATCATCGACATCGACATGGACCGCCGCCGCATCTCCCTGTCCCTCAAGCAGGCAAACGAGGGCGTTGACCCCAACGCTACCGAGTTTGACCCCGCTCTGTACGGCATGGCTGCAGAGTACGACGAGGCTGGCAACTACAAGTACCCCGAGGGCTTCGACCCCGAGGCTAACGAGTGGCTGGAAGGCTTCGACGCACAGCGCGAGGCTTGGGAAGCACAGTACGCAGAGGCACAGGCTCGCTTCGAGGCTCACAAGGTTCAGGTTGCTAAGGCTCTCGAGGCTGACGCAGAGGCTGCAGCAGCAGCTCCCGCAGCAGCTGAGCCCGCACCGACCTCTTACTCCTCCGAGGAGCCCGCTTCCGCAGGTACCCTCGCATCGGATGAGGCACTGGCTGAGCTCCGCAAGAAGCTGACCGGCAACTAATCTGCCGCTCAGATGAGCACTCATCAGGCGTAATAGCCGATAGGTAACCCCCGCGTGGGGTGCCTAGAGCAGAGGAACCCCCTCACCTCCCGTTTGGGAGGTGAGGGGGTTCTTTGCGTTATTGGGGGCCGGGTGAGTCGGGGTTGGGGGACGTTGGGAGCCGGGGTACGTGCCCGGTGTTGCTGTGCTCTGTATTGCTGCGCCCCGTGTTGCTGGGGAGGATTTTAGGCGGCGGTCATCTGCTCCCAGACGGCGCGCACCTGCTCGGCGGTTTCCTCCAGCGAGCCGCCATTATCGATAATCCAGGTTGCGACCGCCTCACGCTGCTCGTCGGTTGCCTGCGCGGCGATGCGGGCGCGCGCATCCTCCTCACTCATGCCGCGTGAAGATACGAGGCGCTGCAGGCGAGTCGCCAGGGGAGTGCGCACCACGACCACGCCCTCAAAAGCGGACGGGTCGCCGGTCTCCACGAGCAGAGGAATATCCTCCAGCACCACGCCGCTAAAACCGGGTTCGGACTGCGCCTGCTCCACCAGCTGTGCGGCACGCTCACGAATAGCGGGATGCACAATTGCGTTCAGACGCAGGCGCGCCTGCTCATCATTGAACACGATACGCGCCAGGGCGGGGCGGTTGAGGCGGCCGTCCTCATCGAGCAGATGCTCACCGAACTCCGCGACCGTGCGGGCGAGCACCGCCTCGCCGGGCTCCATGAGGGAGCGGGAGATAGCGTCCGCATCCACCAGGAACGCGCCCTGCTCAACGAAGAGGGAGGCGATGGTGCTCTTGCCGCTGCCGATACCGCCGGTGAGGGCGTAACGGCGCAGGGCAGTGGAGGCGGGGGAAGAAGGCTGGGACATGGACGGTGCTCCTGACGGGCTGTGCCACAATAGATAGGTACTGATTAGAGGAGGACACATGCAGGAAGAAACTCGCGCCAACCGATACCTTGTGCCGCGCGGCGATGAGCCCTATGAGAGCCTCCTCGAAATTAAGCGTAGCGAATTTATCGGTCACATCAAGCGCGTGAGTACCGTTGAGGAGGCGCGCGCCTACATTGAGTCGGTGCGCAAGACCTACCACGATGCCCGCCACGTGTGTTCGGCGTTCATTATTGGTGCTGACCGCGATATTCAGCGTTCCTCCGATGATGGTGAGCCCGCCGGTACCGCCGGTGTGCCGATGATGCAGGCGCTGCTGGCGCGTCAGACCCGCGAGGACGGCACCACCGACCTGTCGGATGTGGTTGCGGTGGTCGTGCGCTATTTCGGTGGCATTAAGCTTGGCGCGGGCGGTTTGGTGCGCGCCTACACTGATTCGGTGGTGCAGACCCTGGATGGTGCGCTATTCGATTCGCGTGAGCGTCTGCGTGTGGGTCAGGTGCCCAGTTCGCATGCGGATGCTGGCCGCCTGGAGAACGAGATTCGTGCCGCCGGTCTGAATGTGCTGGGTACCGAGTACGGTGCGGAGGGTGCCACGATTTCCTTGGGCGTGTTTGACCGCTCGGAGGAGCTGGCGCGTGCCGAGGAGCTGGTGGTGAGCCTGAGTTCCGGTGCGGCGAGTGTGACCTGGGGGGACACGCAGTGGGTGGATTTGCCGGTCTAGGTTACCGCTCCCTATATTCTCGGTCTTAGATTTCCGGTCCCAGATTTTCGGGCTAGAGCGCCTGCCTAAAGCCCCCAAAACCCAAAAGATAGTCCAACCTTAGTTAATAGTTACTCTAACCCTAGTAATTGCCCGCTAAAGCTGATAGCCTAAAAAGCGTTGCGGAACGCACACGCCCCTCCACGGCACGGGCAACGGGTTCGTCACCAGCGGTAACCCAGCCCGGCGCCTCCACGAGGCAACGCGTGCGCCCGCACCGACGGGCAGGGCTCAACGCTGACATCTCAGCGCCGAGAACTGGGTACTATCTCAGCGCTGAGGTCCTGATGCTGACGTCTTGAAGCTATAGCTTAGTTGCTCAAGGAACGAGGCACAGCTGTATGCCGGTACTATACGATCCGGCAGACGGTAGTGTGTGCACGAACCATCTGCCGGTAGGCGCTGAGCCCCGCCCGTCACCTTACGAAGAATCAGCTAACGAACGCTCTGAAGAGCTCAAGGTCGTGAAAACGTGACGCAGTCGGGAACCTACTATCAACAAGTAGACGAACAAGCAGGCAAAAACTCATCAGAGCAGTCCGCGGGCAGCCGCGGCGGCACCGCGACCCTCAACCGCCAGGGAGCGCGCCTCCCCAAGATGGGCACTGTCGAGCAGCTTGAACCCGCCACCGTCGCCCAGCTACTCAACGCCTACCGCCAGCAGAACCTCGGCACCCTTCTGAGCGTGCTCACGCAGCGTCCGGCAGAGTTTGCCCGTCAGCTCGGCAGGCTCTGCCGCGTCTTCCCCGAACACGTTCACGCTATCGCCCAGGCGTTTGGCGCCGTGGGCCGCGCCCTGCCCATTGACGAGCTGGTGCGCTTGCACAACCGCTATTCCAACGCCGCCCGCGGAGTTGGCGAACACCTCAGCCTGGACAACTCCGGCGTGGCGCACCTGGTTCAGAGCCCAGCACTGAGCCGTGAAGGTGCGGGTCACCTGCTTATGGCGGTTGAACTCTGCCTCGCCGGCAGGATGCGCGGGCTCACCATCGCCATGCCCGCCACCGAGGCATTCACCCCGGCTGATCAGGCGCCAAGCCTCGGCTCCTGCAACCCCGCCCTGGACGGTGCCCTCAACGCTTTTGAACCGGCAGGCTGGGAGCCGTTCTCCCTGGACGGCAGCGAAGTGCTGCTCGCGACCGGTGTGCGCGATGTGCCCGATGGCTACGAGCTGTCCCTCTGGCTGCTCGACGACGACTACCAGTGCCGCGCCCGCATTGAGCGCGGCGCCCCGCAGGTATGCGTGGCAAGCTTCTACGATGAAGAAGTCATCACCCGCACCGTGGAAGAAACCGGGTCGGGTGAAGCTGGCCTGGTCGAAAACTACCGTGTGGAGGAGTACGCGGAACTGGACTTCCTCAACGCCATGGACCGGCAGGTACGCTACGTGGCGGTCACCGCCGCGGTGGGGGAGCCGCTGCTGTCTGTACTGAACGAGAAGAGCGCGGTGCCGAATAGTATTCCCGACCCTGCTGCTTTTGCGAACGGTGCGGGCGCCTCCCGGTTTGCGAGGAGTGCCCGCCCGGATATCCGCACCGCTGCCGTGGTCGGTAAGGGCCTGCGCACCGTCAATCACCGCGGCATGCTGCCGGTGTTGGGCGTGCCGAACCGCACCGTGTGCGCGGTGATTGACCTGTATAAGCAGCGCATTTGCGTGCCGGGTGTGGGTATTCCGCGCGGGCTGAGCGTGGAGGATGAAGAGCGCACCATGCAGCTGATTTTGAGCGCCCTGAACGGGTACCTTCCGCTAACGAACCGGGCGCTGATGAGCCTCGCCGGAGCCACCGTGGAGGTGCGCTAGCACTGCGGTCAACTAGCGCTGCCGTCAACTATCACTGTGGCGCCCCACGGCTACAAACCAATAAAATACCGCCCGGAATCGTGTTGTGAGCACGGTTCCGGGCGGTACGTGTTTAACGAACTAACCAATCGCCAGGCGAGCTAGTTGCCGGATTAGCTAGCCGCGGGACCCTGACCGTTGATGATGCGCTGCGCCTCATCCTCGGTCAGCTGGTAGCCGTAGAAGGTCGAGTAGAACTCGCGGGTCTCCTTCACCAGGTCAACGTCGGAGAACTTCTCGGGATGGAACAGCTTCGCCGCCCACAGAATCTGCAGAGCCTCCTCGGCGGAGTAGCGGTCCCAGTTGAAGGTGCCGACCGGGTTCTTAATAATTTTGCCGTTCTTCACCGCCGGAACGTCAGCCCACGCGGCGTCCGCCTTAATCGCGTCCACGCCCTTCTGCGCATCCGCGCCGCCAATGATGATGTACTCCGGCTGTGAGGCAATAATCTGCTCCAGGGAAATGTTCTTCAAGTTCTCCACGCCGTCCAGGGAGTTCTTCGCACCCGAAAGCTTCATCCATTCACCAATTAGGGAGTTCGAGCCGTCCACCTTCGTCAGGTCAGAACCGCCCGCAATGTGCAGAACCTTCGGGGACTCGGTGACGCCCTGCAGGCGCTCCTTGATGAGGTTCTCGTTCTTCTCCAGGTACGCCAGGTACTTCTCGGCACGCTCAATCGCCTCATCGGTGCCAATGACCTCGGCGGTCAGCTCAACGGTGCGCTTCAGATCCGCGAAGTTCTGGAACTCCACGTGCACCGCCGGGATACCCGCCTCAGATGCCTTCGCAATCTGCTCCTTCGAGGAGGCGAGTAGCACCTCCGGCTTATCGGCAAGCAGCTGCTCCATGTTCACGTCGGTGCCCTTCACCGGCGCGTCAACCTTCTCAATACCGGGGTACACCTGCTTGAACCATGCCAGGGACTTCACGGTAGAGGTGGTGGACACCAGCTTCTCAGCGCCGCCGAGCAGCAGAACCACCTGGTTGTTTGCGTGCCACAGGTCAGCGATGCGCTCCGGGGTGGTGGGTACGGTGACCTCCTTGCCGTCAATGTCCTTAATGACCTTGGTGCCGTCACCGTTATCCTTCACGAAGAAGCTGGTGTGCTTCTTCGAGCTCTGAGAGGAGGCGGAAGCGGACACCGAGCTCGAGGCGGAACCCGATGCAGAGGAGGAGGCGGTGTTCGCGGCACCGCAACCGGTCAGCGCAGCCAGCAGCAGGGAAGTGGTCAGGGCAATGCCGGTGTGGAACTTCGTAATCTTCATGATGTGTCTTTCTGTGTCGATAGGGTGGGTGAATAACCCGGCGGCGGCCTGGGTGGGGCAGGCGTGCTAGGGACACGCCTCCCACAAGACAAAGGGCACCTCTACCGTATCTCTTGTGTGCCACCCAAACCACCGCCGGAAATCTAAACGCTGCGGAGCCTCAGATATCGAGGCTCGTCATGTGCACGCTGGAACGACCCAGCTCGGGGGAGTAAGCCACCGTCAGGCCGGTATTGAAGGTGCGGGAGAGAACCTCGCTCGTGAGCACCTTGGAGGCGCGGCCCGTCAAAAGTTGAGCCGGCGCATCTGCAGGTACCTCCGGCGTTGCGTTTGGCACGGTATCGGGCATATCGCGCGCACCAAGCAGGGCGACGGTCGCATCCAGCATGAGGGCGTGATCCGGGTTGTGGGTCGTGAAGATGACCCCGTACCCGGCATCGCGCAGCTGCCGAATTTTCCGCAGAACCTTCGCCTGATTCGCCACATCGAGGGCGCTCGTCGGCTCGTCCAAAACGATAAGCGGGGCGTCTTGCACCAGGGTTCGGGCAATACCCACCTGCTGACGCTGACCACCCGACAGCTCATCCAACGGGGAATGTGCCAGGTCGAGCAGACCCAGCTCCTCCATCACGGTGTGCACCTGCTCACGGTCACGGCTCGAGGGTGAAGAGAACAACCCGATATAGGGTGCGCGACCCATCAGCAGGTACTCGGTCACGGTGTAGGAGATGCCGCGACCCTCCATCTGCGGAAGGTAGGCGATGCGGCGGGCACGCTCGGTCGCGGTCAAAGAATCTAGCGGCTCACCGCCCAGGTGGACGGTGCCCTCGGTGAGCGAGTGCAAACCAATCAGGGAGTTCAACAGGGTGGACTTACCCACACCGTTGCGACCCAGAATGGCGAGGACCTCACCGCGGCGCACCTGCAGGTTCACGTTGCGGAAAATCCAGCGGCTGGAGCGGTGCCCGGAACGGTGCAGACCAGCGCGGCGGCGATTGATGCGCTCGCCCCGGTGGCCGTAACGGAAGCCCGCATCGTCCAGGTGCAGCAGAACCTCGGCGCTCGCATCCGTGCGGTGCTGAGCATCGGGAACGGAAGGCGACATTACTTCACCCGAACCTTTCCAAGCAGCAGCAACGCCACGTACAGGGGCGTGCCAATGAAGCCGGTCAGTACGCTCAGAGGAACCTCCGCGCTGGTGAGGCTACGCGCCAGGGTATCGACGAACATCATGAACGAAGCACCCATCAGAATGGACAGCGGCATGAGCTTGGTCGTGTCACTACCGACCAGCAGGCGGCACAGGTGCGGAATGACCAGGCCAACCCAAGAAATCGGGCCGCCAATACACACGCTGGTCGCGGTGACCAGGGTTGCCAGCAGAATGGTGATACCGCGGGTGCGGGTCAGGTTAATGCCGAGGGTGCGCGCCTCATCGTCACCGAGCGAGAGGATATTGATGCGCCAACGCATCGCCAAGAGCAACAGAATGCAGGGCACCGCCACCAGCGCAAACTGCGTGAGTGCTTCCGCGCGTACGTCCTGCAGGGAACCCATCTGCCAGAACACGATCTGTGCCAGCTGAGTTTCAGGGTTCGCAATGAACTTCAACGCACCGAGTGCGGCGGTGCCGAAGCCACCCACAATCACGCCCGAGAGCACCAGCATGAGCGTGGACTGATTCTTCAACAGGTGAGGAATACTCACGGTCAGCAGCACGGCGGCGAGACCACCGGCGAGGGCGGAACCCTGAATCGCGAGGCTCGTGCCCACACCCAGCAGAATGGCGGAGGCGGCACCCACCGACGCACCCTGCGAAACACCCAGCAGGTACGGGGAGACCAACGGGTTACGGAAGACCGCCTGGAAAGTAGCGCCCGCAATGGCGAGGGCTGCACCGATGAGCCCGGCGGCGAGCAGACGCGGAATACGCACGGTCAGCAGCATATTTTCGGCGGGCTTGTAGACTTTCAGGTCCATGCCGAACCAGTTCTTACCGAGAATGCGGAAGAGCTCGTCCAATTCGAGCGGGTACCTGCCGGTGATGAGCGAGAGGTAGGTGACGCCCAACAGAATGGCGAGGGCGATGAGCAGAATCAGCGGGTACGAGGACGCGAAGAGGGTGCTACGATGCTCGGTTTTGGTAGCTAAGGTGGCAGCCGGTGCGCCGGTGGGGTTCGCCTCCGGGTTTGCTTCTGTGCATTCGTTCGGGGTTGCCTGTGAAGCTGTCTCCGTGGTCGTGCTCATGGAGTCCTTCCGTGCGCTCTTGTGGTCCCGTTCTGTCTGCGTGTGTGCTCTAAACATATGTGAGCCACATCAAGGAGGCAAAGGGTGCGGGTGCGGAGTGCCCGTCATAAGTCTTTATGTGTTGCCGCTTATCTTCTGCGGTGCGGCACCCGTGAGTGGCGGTGGCTGTGGGGGAGGGCGGCCACCCCTAAGAGCGCTGTTCCTAAGATCACCGTCATCGTGCGGGAGAATGCTCCCGCTCGCCTCCTGCCCGGTAGCGCAGATGAACCAGTCGAATACCTCTTATCTTTTGCGTCCTTTCTTTTATGAACTTGGGCACTTTCACGGGTAGCTACGCCGATGGTTGTGATGGACCCGGCCGTGATGGACCCATTGCGCGTGATTATATTGCGCCAGCAGAAAAGGGCGACCAATCCGGGGGCGCGTCGGGCGGCTTTCCCCTAGGATGGATACATGAGTTACGCACCCGAGATTAACCGCATTGTCGCCCCCTTTGAAGTGGTCAGCCCCTTCCAGCCTGCCGGTGACCAGCCGAAGGCTATCTCCGAGCTTACCGAGCGCGTACAGAACGGTGAGAAAGACATTGTGCTGATGGGCGCCACCGGTACCGGTAAGTCCGCGACTGCAGCCTGGCTGATTGAAGCGGTGCAGCGTCCGACTCTGGTGCTCGTGCAGAACAAGACCCTGGCGGCGCAGCTGGCGAATGAGTTGCGTGAGCTGCTGCCGAATAATGCGGTGGAGTATTTCGTCTCGTACTACGACTACTACCAGCCTGAGGCGTACGTTCCGCAGACCGATACCTTCATTGAGAAGGACTCCTCCATTAACGAGGAGGTGGAGCGTCTGCGCCACTCGGCGACGAACTCCCTGCTGACTCGCCGTGACGTGGTGGTGGTTGCGACCGTGTCCTGCATTTACGGTCTGGGTACGCCCGAAGAGTACATTGAGCAGATGGTGACCCTGCGTCGCGGTGAGGAGATTGACCGCGACGAGCTGCTGCGCCAGTTCGTGGCGATGCAGTACGCGCGTAACGACATGGACTTTCACCGCGGCACGTTCCGCGTGCGCGGCGATACCGTCGAAATCATCCCCATGTACGAGGAGAACGCGATTCGCATCGAGTTCTTCGGCGACGAGATTGAGGCGATTTACACCCTGCACCCGCTGACCGGCGAGGTGATTCGCGAGGAAGAAGAGATGTACGTCTTCCCCGCAAGCCACTATGTTGCCGGCTCGGAGCGTATGGCGAAGGCTATTACCTCCATCGAGGATGAGCTACGCGAGCGCCTGCAGACTCTCGAATCCCAGGGCAAGCTGCTGGAGGCGCAGCGTCTGCGCATGCGCACCACCTACGACCTGGAAATGATGGAGCAGATGGGCTTCTGCAATGGCATTGAGAACTACTCGCGCCATATTGACGGTCGTGCCGCCGGTAGCGCCCCGAACTGTCTGCTGGACTATTTCCCGGATGATTTCCTGCTGATTATTGACGAGTCGCACGTGACGGTCCCGCAGATTGGTGCCATGTACGAGGGCGATATGTCTCGTAAGCGCACCCTGGTCGAGCACGGTTTCCGTCTGCCGTCGGCGATGGATAACCGCCCGCTGAAGTGGGAGGAGTTCCTGGAGCGTATCGGTCAGACGATTTACCTTTCGGCGACCCCCGGTAAGTATGAGCTGTCGCAGGCTGATGGTTATGTGGAGCAGATTATTCGCCCGACCGGCCTGATTGACCCGGAGATTGTGGTCAAGCCGACCAAGGGGCAGATTGATGATTTGCTTGAGGAGATTCGCGTGCGCGTTGAGCGTGATGAGCGTGTGCTGGTCACGACCCTCACCAAGCGCATGGCGGAGGATCTGACCGAGTACCTGCTACAGCACGGCGTGAAGGTGCAGTACCTGCACTCTGACGTTGACACTCTGCGCCGTGTGGAGCTTCTGCGTGAGCTGCGCCTGGGCACCTTTGATGTGCTGGTCGGTATTAACCTGCTGCGTGAGGGCCTGGACCTGCCCGAGGTGTCCCTGGTTGCGATTCTGGATGCCGATAAGGAAGGCTTCCTGCGTTCGACCACTTCGCTGATTCAGACGATTGGTCGTGCGGCGCGTAACGTGTCCGGTCAGGTGCACATGTACGCCGATAAGATTACGGATTCTATGCGCGTGGCGATTGATGAGACGAACCGCCGCCGCGAGATTCAGCAGGCGTACAACCGTGAGCACGGCATTGACCCGCAGCCTCTGCGGAAGAAGATTGCCGATATTACGGATGTTCTCGCCCGCGAGGAAGAGGACACCCGCGAGCTTCTGCAGCAGCGTAAGAGCGGTAAGAAGGGCGCCCGCACGGTGAGCGCGGGTGCGAAGACCGGTTCTGCGACCTCGTCGAAGATTGCCACGAGCACCCCGGAGTCGGAGGAGCTTCTCGCCCGTGCGGAGGCGCGCGTTCGTGCGGACGGCCTGGCGGCGGCACCCGCTGAGGACCTGCTGGATTTGATTGAGCAGATGAACGAGCAGATGCGTGTGGCGGCGGAGAACCTGCAGTTTGAGTTGGCGGCGCGTCTGCGTGATGAGCTTGCCGATTTGAAGAAGGAGCTGCGCCTGATGAAGGAGGCGGGTCACGCCTAAGCCCGGTGTTCTAAGCCCGGCGTTTAGGGGCCGACGTGGGTTTTTCGCCATGAGGTAACTCATTGTTCATGAAGTTCTACTGAGTGCAGATACATGCTGTACACTATCAAGGTGTTTTACGTGTCAAATAACACCTTGATGCTTCCGAACGATAAAGAAAAATCTGTGACTATTTCGAATAACTCTTCAGACGCACACACCATGGGAGCTCGTTCCGTTACCCGCCGCAACCTCACCCGCGGTGCGCTCTGGGCTCTGCCCGCTATTGCCGCCTCCACGGCGGTACCCGCATTCGCTGCCTCGGCTGATGATTGCAAGACGGTACACGGCCCGGACTTCACCCAGGTCGGCGGCTGGATGATTACCAACCCTGCCAGTGGCGCCCTGCAGTCGCGCACCAAGAACAAGCCCGTGACTGCGCCGGAGACCGGTCAGGCGTGGTGGTCCATGGAGAATGCAACCTCCCCGAATCCCGCAACGATTCGCCTCATGTCCGTGTACGAGGCGACTCACGGCCCCGAGGGCGACCTCAACCTGAACTGCGGTGAGTTCGTGATGACCTACAACGTCTCCGCCCTGGAGGCGACGACCGGCACCACGCACCTGCACCCGTCCATGGACATTTACCTTTTCTCGCCCGAGGGTGAAATCATTGACCGTCAGGTCTTCACGACTGACCCGACCGGCAAGGCAACCGTCATGACCCGCAACGGCAAGACTCAGACCGTTCAGGGTCAGGTCATTCCCTTCGCGTCGAGCGTGAATGATAAGGCGACCGGCATCTCCGCGCGTTTTGCGTTGCGTGGCAATACGCTCATGGAAGGCATGTACCAGTTCGAGGTGGTTATTACCGTCCCGACGATTCGTGAGAACGGCACGCTTGATACGAACAAGCAGGTCAACGCGATTGCTTTCACCCCGCCGACCTTCAACATGGTCTCCTAATTGAATGAAAAGTAGCCCTCCCCGTAATAGTTCACGGGGAGGGCTACTTTGATGTGGGCTTGCTGCGCGGTGTTGATCTGTGCGGTGCCGATCTACACCGTGCCGCTCTACATGTTGTCAAACTCATAGCGTCGCCAGCTAGACCCCCAACTAGACAGCGCGTATTCATCACCCAGAACACCGCATCCGACGGGATAACCCCGCCGGATGCGGCGTTTCGGTGCACCTAGCTCCTGAAAGTCCTCCCGGAGGGGCTCCTGTGCGAAAACCTCAACCTGCTGTATAATCGTTCACCGAGCAAGGGAGTATCCCACCAATCGACTCATCGTCAGCACGTTAGCCGAAGGCGCCTAACCGGTGAATCGAGCCGACCTCCATTTAGGCCGGCGGGAGAGACTTGTGGTCCTGTACGCACACCACAAGAAAGGCTCCCCATGGAAGTTACCGGGTTGCAATGGTTGGTTACTATTCTCATCATCGCGGGTCTGTTGGCCTTCGACTTCGTGTTCCACGTTCGTAAGGCGCACGAACCTTCCGTCAAGGAAGCGGCCATCTGGTCGAGTATTTACATCGGCATCGCGCTGCTGTTCGGTCTGTATATTTTCGTGACGAACGGCCCCTCCGCCGCCACCGAATTCTATGCAGGCTACATCACCGAAGAAGCTCTCTCGGTCGATAACCTCTTCGTCTTCATGATTATTATGGGCACCTTCCGTGTCGCCCGTGAGAATCAGCAGAAGGTCCTGCTCTTCGGCATCGTCTTCGCGATCCTGGCGCGCGGCACCTTCATCTTCGCCGGCGCAGCGATCATCAACTCCTTCGCCTGGGTGTTCTACATCTTCGGCCTGGTCCTGCTCATGACCGCAGGTAACCTGCTCAAGGACGAAATCACCGAAGGCGACGGCGACGACGAAGCAGACAACATCATGGTCCGCCTCGCCAAGAAGTACCTGAAGACCAGCGACCACTTCGACGGCGACAAGCTCTTCACCATCGAAAATGGCAAGCGCGTCATGACCCCCATGATGCTCGTCATGGTCGCTATCGCTGGTTCCGACCTGCTCTTCGCACTCGACTCGATCCCCGCGATCTTCGGCCTCACCCAGTCCGTCTACATTGTGTTCACCGCGACCGCGTTCTCCCTCATGGGTCTGCGCCAGCTGTACTTCCTCATTGACGGCCTGCTGGACCGCCTCGTCTACCTCTCCTACGGCCTGGCGACCATCCTCGCGTTCATTGGCGTGAAGCTCATCCTGCACGCAATGCACGAGAACAACCTGCCGTTCATCAACCACGGCGAGCCCGTGCACGTGGTCGAAATCAGCACCGAAATGTCGCTGATGGTCATCGTGGGCGTTCTGATCATTACCGTGCTTGCCTCGCTGCTCAGCCCCAAGGGCCGCGCGCTGCAGACCATTCAGCGTGTTCAGGCGCTCTCCGAGAAGTACCTGGCACTGCCCGAGGATGCACCTGCCGCCGAGCGTGCGGACATCACCGCCCGCTGGCAGAAGGAAACCGAGAAGCTCAACGCCATTCCCGCCAAGCTGCGTGACGAGCTGATCGAGAAGGAAGACGAATACCATGCCCTCGTGATGCGTGCCCGCACCGCACAGGATGCGCACTCTTCCTCCAAGTAGTTACTGAGCGTGCAGCCTCACCAGGCTGGCGCTAACACTAAAGCCCCTCACACCGGATCAACCGGAGTGAGGGGCTTTAGCTATATCAGAGATATTTCAGAAGAATTACTGGTTGTGAACCTCAGCCAGCATGTTCTTCAGGTGACCCAGAATGGTCAGCGAGTCAGAACCGAAACCGTCGTGGTGGTGGGTCTTCGAGGTCCACACCTGAGTGTTGCCGACCCAGCGAGCGGTCTCCATGGAGTGCTCAAAGTCCACGTACACGTCCGGGTTGTACGCCGCAGCCACCACGGGAACCTCGTTCTTGTGCAGCTGTGCGTGGTCGTACAGGCGACCCCAGTCCTTCTTCTCAGCCAGCAGGTTCGCAACCTCAGCCAGCGGACGTAGCGAGGGATCCTCCTCGTAGTACCAGGGGAAGATGTGCTCGCCGGTGAAGAGTAGACGGTCCGCATCCGGTGCGAACTCGGGGCGGGAAGCCGCCACACGAGCAGCAGACCAGTTGGTCGGCGCGGGGGAGGGGGACAGCTCGTAGCCGGGGATGCCGGGCAGAACGCCGTCAGCGGGGCCGTCAGCGTAAATGGTCTCGTGCATCAGGGCGTACAGCGGGTTCGCCTGGAAGGTCACCTCGGCACCCATGGCGGTCAGGAACTGATCGGAGAGGTGGTCGTTACCCTCAGCGAAAGCGGTCTCCAGGAAGTAGTGCAGGCCGCGCTCGCGCCAGCGGCCACCCAGGAAGTGACCAGCCATCTGGAAGCGGTGATCGGTCAGACGCTCACCGGTGGGCAGGTACTCCTTGTGGGTGCGCAGGTGCTCAGCAATGCGGGTAGCGAGCTCAGCGTCCTCGGGGAACCAGCTGTAGTACTCCTCAACACGTTCCTTCATGCGGTCGAAGGTGTGCTGGTAGACGTTGTCCACGGAGGTACGAATCGGCGCCAGGCCCGCGGTGATGCGCGAATCGCGCAGGGACTGCGGAGCGAAGGACAGGTACGAGAGGGTCAGGAAGCCACCGAAGGACTGACCAATGGTGGACCAGCGCTTGTCGGCACGGTCAGCCAGCAGCACCTCGCGGACAGCCTCCGCGTCAGCGATGATGGAGTCCGCACGGAACAGCTCAGTGTACTCAGCCTGAACCTGCGGGTCACCCACAGCGGTGATGTTGCGGGCAGACAGCGGGGAAGACATGCCGGTACCGCGCTGATCCAGAAGAACCACGCGGTGAGTCTTCGCCAGCTCAGCAATCCAGCCGCCAATGGAGCCGGTCTTCGGCGAACCGAAACCGGGGCCGCCCTGCAGGTACACAATGTAAGGACGCTTATCAGCCGAAACGGTCAGAGTCTCGTTGGTGCTCACAACCTCGCGGGCGAACACGGTGATGGTCTGGTCCGCGAAACGGGAGGAGAGAGCGGCATCCTTGCCCTTGGAGAAAATCAGACCGTGGGTCAGGGGAACCTGGAACCAGTGGTCGGTAATCTCGTAGCCGTCGTGCTTGACGACCGAACCCTTACGGTACTCAACCTTGGGAAGCGAAGAAACGGTCAACGGTGAACCTTCTTTCATTCAAATAGATAGATACTCTGTATTCTAGCCCACTACGGGCAACATCTGGGCAGAGCCTCGGGCGGAGTCTCAATTGGAGCCTTAGAACTCGCCCACGCTCAGAATCTTCAGCACCGGGTAGCCCGCCTCATCGGAGGCCGCCAAATCAACCTCGGCACGAATACCGAAGTCAAAGTTATCTTCGGGGTCGGCGAAGCTCTGCTGAACCTTCCACACGCCCGGGTGAGCGGCGGTGTCCTCATCCATGCTGACCAGGCGAGGCGAGCGCGCGTCGGCGTCCGTGTAGATGTCGTCGTAGGTGTCGAAGTAGTCGTCCATGGCGTCCGCCCAGCGGTCGGCATCCCAGCCGCACCACTCGTCCAGGGCGCCCAGGGCGCGGTCACGCTCGTCAGCGAAGAGCTCCACACGGCGGAAGAGGGCGTTGCGCACCATCACGCGGAAAGCGCGCAGGTTCTTCGTCACGGCGGGAGGCTCTTCCTCCTCGATGGAGGCGTGCTCGGCCGCAATGGTTGCGGTGTCTTCGCCGGCAGCCAGCTTCTCCCATTCGTCCACCAGGGAGGAGTCGGTCTGGCGTACCAGCTCGCCGAGCCACTCGATGATGTCGTCGAGCTCGTCAGTCACGGCAGAATCGGGGATGGTGTGTCGCAGTGCCTTGTACGCGTCAGAGAGGTAGCGCAGAAGCACGCCCTCGGCGCGTTCCAGCGAGTAGTACTGCACGAAGTCGTTGAAGCCCATCGCGCGTTCGTACATGTCACGCACAATCGACTTGGGGCGCGGCTCAAAACGTGCAACCCACGGGGCAGACTGCTTGTAGGTCGTGTACGCCTGATCAATGAGCTCAGCCAGGGGCTGCGGGTAGGTGACCTTGTCCAGCTCGTTCATGCGTTCGGTGTAGTCCACACCGTCCGCCTTCAACTGCGCCGAGAGCTCGTTCTTCGCCTTGCGCTCCTGCGCGTACAGCACCTGGTTCGGCGAATCCAGGGTCGCCTCGATGAGGGAGAGCGCATCCAGGGCGTAGCTGGGGGATTCGGGGTCCAGCAGCTCCAGCGCGGCGACCGCGAAGGCAGACAGCGGCTGGTTGAGGGCAAAGTTATCCTGCAGGTCCTCGGTCAGGCGCAGGTAGGAGCCGTGCTCGTCCGGGGTGTTGGTTCGCTCAATCACGCCGCCGGTCAGTAGCTCCTTGTAGATGCCGATTGCCTTGCGCAGCAGCTCGCGGCGGCGCGCGGGGCTCTCGTGGTTCTCCTGAATGATGCGGTACGCGGCAATGACCGGGTTCTCCGGGCGGTGCATCAGGTTCAGCAGCATCGAATGGGTGATGTCGAAGGAGGAGGTCAGCGGCTCCGGGGCGGCTTCTACCAGCTGGTCGAAGGTCTTCTTAGACCAGCCAACGAAGCCCTCCGGCGCCTTCTTACGCTTGGAGGACAGCGACTGGTTAATGCGCTTGGTGTCGTCACCGAACTTCGCCTGAGCTTTAGCCAGCAGGCGAGCGTTCTCAATATCGTGCTCGGGTGCCTGAACCACCACGGTGCCGGCGGTATCAAAACCGGCGCGGCCGGCGCGTCCAGCAATCTGGTGGAACTCGCGGGCACGCAGACGGCGGCTGCGGGCACCATCAAACTTCGACAGCGCCGTAATCAGCACGGTACGAATCGGCACGTTAATACCCACACCCAGGGTGTCGGTACCGCAAATCACCTTGAGCAGACCCTCCTGAGCCAGCTGCTCCACGAGGCGGCGGTACTTGGGCAGCATGCCCGCGTGGTGAATACCGATGCCGGCACGCACCAGCTTATTCAGCGCCTTACCGAAGCCCGGACCGAAACGGAACTTCGCAATCAGCTCTGCAATGCGTTCCTTATCTTCCTTCGAGGCAATAGCCACCGACAGCAGCGCATTCGCCTGCTCCAGTGCCGCCTTCTGCGAGAAGTGCACAATGTAGACCGGAGTCTGCTTGGTCTGCACGAGCTCCTGCACGGTTTCCTGAACCGGGGTGGTGGAGTAGTAGAAATGCAGCGGAATGGGACGCTCAGAATGCGCCACCAGGTCACTCTCACGACCGGTCAGCGCCGTCATCTCCTCCTGGAAGCGAGTCGTATCGCCCAGGGTCGCGCTCATCAGCAGGAACTGCGCCTGCGGAAGCTCCAGCAGGGGAAGCTGCCACGCCCAGCCGCGCTGCGGGTCGGAGTAGAAATGGAACTCGTCCATAATGACCTGGCACAGGTCCGCATCCTTACCCTCGCGCAGGGCAATATTGGCGAGAATTTCCGCGGTGCAGCAGATAATGGGCGCCTCCGTATTAATGGCGGAGTCGCCGGTAATCATGCCCACGTTCTCGGCACCAAAAATATTGATCAGGTCAAAGAACTTCTCAGACACCAGCGCCTTAATGGGGGCGGTGTAGTAGGAGCGCTGACCGGTCGCCAGGCCCGTAAAATGCGCGGCAACAGCCACAGTGGACTTACCGGAACCGGTCGGAGTTGCCAGCACCACGTTATGTCCGGCGGCAATGCTCAGAACGGCCTCGTCCTGGGCGGGGTACAGGGTCATGCCGCGGGTCGAAATCCACTCGGTGAACGCCTCATAGATTTCTTCGGCGGTGAGGGGGTTGCCCTTAAAATCGCGTCGATTGTAGTCGCCGGGGTTCTCGCCCAGCCCGGGAGAAAGAAAATTCAAAATACTCATGAGGATTCCAGTCTATCGGGAATAGCGCGGGCGCGGGGGCGTTATCGTTACGAGGGAACAAACGGGTACTCGCGGAGTGTTTGCGGGGTGTTCGCTGCATCTTTGCAGGGAGTTCGCGGTTCCTTCGCGGGGCGTTTATAGGGTGTTCGGGAGGCGCGGTGCCGCGCTAACGCGGGAATTCCCCAAATTCGTGTAGTGTAGAACAAAGCACTAAAAGTGCAGTGGTGCAAAAACCTGGTGCTCAGAAGGTCGAAAACGTAGGCCTCCATGCCGCATAGATTACCGCGTAGATGCAGAATCCGCCGATTGATGTCGGTGCATGTTGAGCGGCTGATACAAACTCCAAAATACGTTGCATAAATGACGACACGCCCATCTATGGTGCAAATAGTGTTGCGTGCCACATTGATAAAGGAATAGGGTAAGAGAAAGGAGAGACGTTGAATGACTGAATACAACGCTGACAAGGCACAAGAAAACGCCGCGCGTGAAGAAGCTACGCATGAAGAATCCATGCATAACAAAACCACGCAGGAAAAAGCCGCTCAGAAGAAAACTGCGCAGAAAAAAGCTGCACAGGAAGTAACCGGTAGCGAACAGCGCAAGGCCGAAGAGGAAGCCCTCAAAAAGCGCCTCGCCCTGCGAGTCACCGCACCCGGATACAAATACCCCTGGCACCGCTGGGCAATCCCCGTCGTGGGTGAAACCACCGCGGGTACCGGTGCGATTCTTATCCCCGTCATGGTGGGTCAATTCATCAACCAGCACATCGCCGGCAAAGCCCCCGACGCCTGGCCCATGTTCTGGGTGGTGGTCGCATCCATCACCTTCATCGTGATTAACGAGTTCTTCGGCTGGGGTACCTCCATGACCCTCAGCGCGGAGCTCGGCCGCGACTGGCGCATCTATATCAACCGACTCATGGGACGCACCCGCACAACCGTTGACGCGGGCGAAGCGGTTACCGTCATGAACAAAGACGTACGCCGCATCACGGCCGTCTACTTCTCGCTACCGCTATTCGTCAATGCCATGATTGTTGCGACCCTCGGTGCCGTGCAGCTCTGGCTCATTAACCCCGTCACCGCGATTGTCACCCTCATCGGTACGCTCATCGTGGTCGGCGTGATTGCCTGGTACTCGTCCTTCCTCGAATCCAAGATTGGCGAATACCGCGAAAAGGACGGCGAAGCCTCCTCACGCGCCTCCGACATCGCCACCGGTCTGCGCACCATCGCCGGCCTCGGCGCCGAAGAACAGATGCGTGAACGCTACCACCGCGGTACCGACGAAGTTTTCGACAGCTACATGCGCTACGAAAAGACGCACCGCTGGATGTTCCTCATCCGCGCGCTGCTCGGTGGCGCCGTGACCCTGCTCGGCATCGGCTTCGCCCTCACCGGCCACGTCGAAAACGGCCGCTGGGTCTCCGACACCCCCGCCGCATCCCTGGTGACCGTCGCCTCCATTATCGCGATGATGGGCGGCCCCATCTGGATTACCCAGAACTTCCTCACCGCATGGCGATACGCCAAGATTGCGCTCGCCAAGGTTGCCCGCCTCGAAGGTCACGCGGGCGTACGCCAGGGCGTGCTGAAGAGCCCGCGCACCGACGAGGAAATGGCGCAGCTGGCACACGCCGAACAGGCAGTCGAGGCGAGCACCCTCGAGGTGCCCGTACCCGTCGCCCCCGCCGGTGCCAGCAACCCGCGCATCGTGTACGTCAACCCGCGCGACTACAACCTCACCGCGCAGGACTACGCCGAGGCGCTCGCCCGCACCCTGCGACGCGGGGGAGAGGACCTTAAGGACGCAACCGGCCGCCGCGTGCTGCTGAGCGAACCGAACCCCATGATTTTCGCGGGAACCCTGCAGGAGCACCTGCGCCTGGGCACCGTGCCGAACCCCGACGAGGAGCTGGCACAGGCGAAGGATGAGGAACTGCTGAAGATTACCGACTCCCGCGAAATCGCCTACCGACTGGGCGGACGTAACCCCGAAGACTACTTCGCCGCCCGCATCACCAGCGAAGGCGCGAACCTCTCCGGTGGTCAGCGTCAGCGTCTGGCACTCGCCCGTGCTCTCGCACAGGATGCGCAGGTGCTCATTCTGACCGAGCCGCTGAACTCCGTGGACGAACCCAGCCAGCGCTACATCTACGATGCGATGGAAACCCAGATCGGTAGCGACCGCCTGCCCGTCGGCTACCCCGGCCTGCTGCAGGATTTGGAGCAGGTCTACGTTGTCTCCACGACCGCGGAGACGACCCGCCGCATGGAACGCGACGGCTACCCCGTCGCTCAGGCAGAAACCCCCGAAACCACTCAGAATCAGGAGGTGAACTAGCATGGCAAAGCAGCTCCCCATCGAAAACCCCGCCTACGTGGCACGCCGCATGTGGAACTACCTCGCAGCGCATAAGGGGCGAGCCCTCTACACCTTCGTCATCTACATGGTCAGCACCCTCATGGGTGCGGTGGTGCCCCTGCAGATTGGTGCCACCGTGGACGACGTGGTGGCGGGCAAGTTCTCCAGCTACCCGTGGCAGCCGATTCTGATTATCCTGGCGGCGTTCATCGTGCAGGCGATAACCCTCATGGTCTCCTCGTACAGTGCGGCGCGACTGGGTGCGCTCGTTACCCGTGACGCCAACCAGGACACCCTCGACGGCACCCTCGACCTGGATGCACGCACCGTGGAAGAAGCCGGCAGTGGCGACCTGCTCACCCGCGTGACCGACGACCTGTCCTCGGCGGCGAAATCTGTCAGTGAGGACCTGCTCGGCGCGATTTACGTGGTGCTGTACTTCATTATCTCCACCATCTCGCTAGCGGTTGTGAGCCCGGCAATGGGTCTGATCATGCTACCCATGATTGCCGGTCTTGCCCTCATCATGTCGAAGATGCTGCCGCTCATGGCGGCACGCAACCAGACCGCCCAGGAGCGCGTGAGCGACCTCAACAGCGTGCTGACCGAGAACATTCGCGGCACCTCCACGATCCGTGAGCTGGGCGTTCATGCCGCCCGCGAAGACGCCTTCGCCGGTGAGAACAAGCGCCAGTTCGCCGCGCAGCTGGGCATGGTGCGCATCCGCCAGCTGTACTTCACCGTGGATGCTATCAACGCCTGGATCCCCACGATTCTGTGTATGCTCTGGGGTGCCGCCTGCGTGGCTCTCGGCTGGGCAAGCTGGGGCGCCGTGGCGACCGCCTCGGTCATGGTTTTCAGCCTGCGAATCCTCGCCGACATGCTGAACCACCACGTCAGCAGCCTGCGCATTATGCTCGTGAATATGGGCCGCGTGTTCGGTGTGGTGTCCCTGGCGAAGAAGCAACGTGAGGCGCGTGCACAGCACCGTGCCGAAGCGTTCGCCGCCGTGTCTGATGAAGCCGTGAAGAACCCGGAGTACGCCATTGACTGCACCGACGTCTCCTACGGCTACTCGCCGGACGCCCTCGTTCTGGAAGGCATCAACCTGAAGATTCGCCGCGGCGAGGCGCTCGCTCTGGTGGGTCGTTCCGGTTCGGGCAAGACCACCCTGGCGCGTCTGATTGGTGGTTCGCTGACCGCCCTGGAGGGCACCATCACCGTGATGGGCCGCCCGGTCGGTCATGGCGACTTCCCGACCGATGCCGCCGCCGACGGCCGCCCGCGCCTGCTGGTCTGCACCCAGGAAGCGCACGTCTTCTTCGGCACCCTCGCCGATAACTTCACGGTGGTTGTGCCGGATGCAACCGTCGAGCAGATGGGTGAGGCACTGGACGCTGTCGGTGCCCGCTGGTGGCGCGACCTGCCGCAGGGCATGGACACCGTCGTCAGCGGCGCGGATTCGCCTCTGACCCGCGACCAGATTCAGCAGCTGGCCCTGGCACGTATTGTGCTTGCCGACCCGCACGCCGTGATTCTGGACGAGTCCACCACCCAGCTGGAACTCGCGGACGCAACCGAGTCCCTGCGCGCCGTGTTGGCGAACCGTGCGGTGCTGATTATTTCGCACGATGCGCGTATCGCCTCCCTGGCTGACCGTGCGGTCCTGCTGCACGAGGGCAGGATCATTGCGGAGGGCTCACCGGCAGAGATTTTCGCCCTGACCTAACCGGCAGCATATATTCCCGGCAGATAGTGCCCGGCACCGTGTGAAGCGGTGCCGGGCACACTCGTTTAACGGGTGGGTTGAGGTGGTGGCTGGGGGAGTGATTGGCGCTGCGGCGATGTGTGGATGGGACGCGTTGTGAAGAGCACCGTTGTGAAGGGCGCCGACAAACGAAAATTTCGGAGAGATTCACTTGTCACCCGCAAAACTTTCAGCTACTGAGAATCGTTGTGATAACCTGGCAGAGCGATATGGGGTGCCTTGAGACGCCCGCGACCCGCTGACCCGCCCAAAGACGGGCAACCAAAACAGCGGGGGCACGGAACAGCGGGCGCGCGAAACAGCGTACAAACACTCAAGGCTGAGAGAATCACCCATTGAACCTGCTCTAGTTCGAACTAGCGAAGGGATTATCGATGAAGGCAGAGCAGCCTAGCGCGCCCACGTGCGCATCCACCACCCCCTCTAACCCTGCACCCGGCGCGAGCGCTCCCGGAAACCCCCGGGCACCCCAGACAGCTCGCGTGCCGAGGGTCCTCTCGATTGCGGGAACCGACCCCTCCGGCGGTGCGGGTATTCAGGCGGATCTTAAATCCATTACGGCATCCGGCGGTTACGGCATGTGCGTGACCACCTCACTGGTCGCCCAGAACACCTGCGGGGTTCGTGAAGTATTCACCCCGCCCCTGGAATTTTTGACCGCGCAGCTTGCCGCCGTTTTTGATGACGTCACGGTTGACGCCGTGAAAATCGGCATGCTCGGCGACGCAGACACGATCCGCACCGTCCGCACCTGGCTGAGCGAGCACCCCGTGCCCGTGGTCGTGCTCGACCCGGTCATGATTGCTTCTAGCGGTGACCGCCTGCTGCAGGCGGAAGCGGAGCAGGCGCTGCGCGATCTCGTGCCGCTCGTGAATGTGATTACCCCGAACATTCCGGAGCTCGCCGTGCTCTGTGAGAAGGAACCCGCCCAGACTTTCGATGAGGCGCACGAGCAGGCAGCGAACCTTGCGGCGGCGACCGGAACTACCGTGATTGTGAAGGGCGGCCACCTGTGCGGTCAGGACGCCGGTAACACCGCGGTCTTCCCGGACGGCACCTGCGCGCACGTGCGTACCCCGCGTCTGGACAGCCGCAATACGCACGGCACCGGATGCTCCCTGTCCTCCTCGCTGGCAACCCGCCTGGGCGTGGAGCTGCTCCAGCACGCCGAAGTCGCAGAACACACCGCAGAGCAGAGCGTTCTGACCAGCGAAGACACCCACCGCGCCCTGCAGTGGAGCACCCGCTGGCTCCACGAATCCATTGCCGCAGGTGCCGGGCTACAGGTCGGCTCCGGTGAGGGCCACGGCCCGGTGGACCACGCCGCCCGTGCCCGCCGCCTGGAGGCTGCCGCCTCCGCATACCCGTGGCATCACCTGCTCGCCACCACCGACTCTGAGGGCAATACTCTGGACGGCACCAGCCCGGAGCGTCTGCTGCCGGTCAGCCCCGTGCCCGCCGGTGAAGCCGTCGTAAAGCCCGCCGGACCCTGGACCGCCGCCCTCTGGGCAGCCGGTGGCGAAACCTGGCACCAGATCCTGGACCTGCCCTTCGTGCGTGCCCTCGGTGATGGCACCCTCGACGAGGACCTGTTCGCCTTCTACCTGGACCAGGATGCCCTCTACCTGCGTGATTATTCGCGTGCGCTCGCGACTCTCTCGGCGCGTGCTGACACCGCTGAGGCGCAGGTGCACTGGGCCGCCGGTGCGCATGAGGCGATTGCCGCCGAATCGCAGCTGCACGAGGGCTGGCTGGCGAACCGTGCGCGTCTGGGTGGCCCCTCGCCGATTACGATGGGGTACACGAATTTCCTGCGTGCCTCCGCCGCCGGTGATGATTACGTGGTCGGTGCCGCCGCTATCTTGCCCTGCTACTGGCTGTACGAAGAGGTGGGCGCTGTGCTCTCCTCGCAGAATCACGCGGACCACCCGTACGCGGAGTGGCTGAGCATGTACGGTGGCGAAGAGTTCGCCGCGGAGGTGGCGCGTAGCCTCGCGGAGGTGGAGCGTGCGTTTGAGACGGCTTCACCGGCTCAGCGTGTGCGCGCGGCGCGGGCGTACCTGTCGGCGTGCGTGTACGAGCGTGAGTTCTTTGACCAGGCGCACCGAGCATTGCGTTAGTTTGCCGGGCGCTGCGCTAGCTGACGGGCGCTGCGCTAGATGACTAGCTCTGCGCTAGCTGGCGGGCATTGCGTGAGGGGGTGCACCGCAGCCAGCTCGCAGGTGCTTTAGGTGCCGGTTTTTGGGCTGAATACCGTCCCGGCATGGCGTGAGATAGGTGATTGATGCTTCACTCAAGCTACCGCTGGTTCGGGGGTTGTGCCGGTTATGCTTAAGGCGTCGGTGAAAACCGTTAGCGGTAGGATTCCGGCCCTCACCCAACTGGCTGATGTACCTGCCGCGCCCGCACCTCTACGGCGTGTAACCGACCAGTTTGGCCCGTCGCAACCACCTCATCCAACCCCCGCGGCGGGCCAAACGCCTTCCTTCTAGCTTTCGCGAAGAATGTTCGGCATAGAAATATCCCGTGCAGATACTCTCATCTGCACGGGATATTTCTATATGTCTCACCGTTACGAATCAGCCGCCGCTTCGTTATCCGCATCTTCATTTTTCTCGGCCCGGAACCCCACCCAGAACGCTCCAGCTGCCAAACACCCGACAAACCACAGAGAGATACTACCTACTAGATGATCTAGGAGAGCCATCGCAATCACACCGGCGACAAATCCTCCGACCACCAGGGAGTAATCTAAAGCCGTCATCAGAGCACGTCTGCGGGTGCGGCGTTCTTCGTCCTCAGGCCGGGCGGGGGAGGTATCCGCTGACGGGTGACGAGCCTCAACACGCCTTCTAACAACACGCTCCCTCCGGGTGCTGCAAGCATTAGCTATAGCACGGGTATAGAGAGCACCGGCCGTGTACCAGGCGCTTAACATTTTGCGCCAATTTCCGCTGGTCATAAACAGGGAAAACGGGTTCTCACCAATACGGGTGTCTGCAAGTGCATGAATGAGCAGGCCAATAGTGAACGCTAACGCCCCCACCTGAACCCCGTGCTCGCTCACCCGGTGAATCAGAGGAGTCACAAAACAGACGAGGAGGAAGGGCACCAGAGTAAAAATGCGCCAGTGTTTCAGGTGTGCCCTCTGCCCCAAAAGATCGTGCAGAAGATGACCGCCCAGGTACCCCAGGCTAAAGAAAATCACTGAGAGCCAACGCAGGTGAATAGCGTGCTGCGAACTGTGACTCATATCAGCAATGAGAAGGATAAAATTACCGGTCTGCGTGGCAACCAAAGCTTTGTAATGAATATGAGAGAAAACATCTACCGCTCCACCCAGGGATGCTAAGAGAAGCGCCATAATCCGCCCGTAGCGGCGCGGAGTTGGAATCCTGGAAAGAAAAAGTGCAAAGCGGGCAGTCATCGTGGTCCTTGGTGGTGAAAAAGATCCGGGCATGCAAAAACCTCGAGCACCTATGGTACTCGAGGTTTTTACGATAGGCACGTAGGTGCCTCAGAAGATGCAAGGTCTACAGTCTACTTGCTCTCACCCTTGAGCGCACCCACGAGCGGACCAATCACGTCCATGGGCAGCGGGAAGACCACGGTCGAGTTCTGGTCGGCACCCAGCTCCAGCAGGGTCTGCAGGTAACGCAGCTGCAGGGAAGCGGGGGACTGGCTCAGAATGTCGGATGCTTCCTTCAGCTCGCTGGAGGCCTCCAGCTCACCGCGTGCCGAAATAATCTTTGCGCGGCGCTCACGCTCAGCCTCAGCCTCGCGAGCCATGGCGCGCTGCATAGCCTCGGGAATCTCAACGTCCTTGATTTCAACGAGCTCCACCTGAATACCCCACGGCTCGGTGCGCGAACCGATGATGGAACGCAGGTCCTCGTTCAGGTCCTCGCGGTGTGCGAGCAGGGTGTCCAGGTCAACGCGACCGAGCAGGGAACGCAGGGTGGTCTGCGCAATCTGGCTGGTGGCAATCGGGTAGTTCTCAACCTCAAGCACCGCGTTCTTGGCGTTGGTCACGCGGAAGAGGACCACGGCGTTCACGCGGGCGGGAACGTTGTCCTTGGTGATGACTTCCTGCGGGGGAATGGTCAGGGTGATAACACGCATATCAACGCGCTGCAGGGAGTCAACGAGGGGGAAGACGACGTTCAGGCCGGGCTTCAGCTCCGAACGCAGGTGACCGAAGCGGAAAGAGATGCCACGCTCGTATTCGGGGATGACGCGGAACATACGAATCAGAATAAAAAGAACAATGACGGCAACTGGGATGAGGATAGTTGCCAGAGTGACGGGATCCATGGTTTTCCTTCACAAGTATTGGGGGAGGACGGTATGTGTGCCCACCTGCCCGCGCCTCGTACGGTGCAGGTAGTAGGGGGTGCCCGGTAACCGGGCTGTGTGTGGGGGAGTTTAGGGAGGGAAATTTTCCGTCCCGGCGTACATCGCGGCGGTCGGTGCTTTAGCGGCACCCCGCATGGAAAACTCAAAAGAGGAATAAAAGAGAATTCCATGCAGGGTGGCCGCCGAAGCTAACAGACGGGACCAATCGACCGGTCAGCCGCCGGAACGGAAAAACTTGTGCAGCGCTACTTCTTCGCCATCTGCTCTGCCAGCTTTTCAGCAGCCTCAACCTCAGCCAGGTTCTGCTCCTGCAGGACCTCGTTCGTGGTCTTGTGCAGTCGCTTAACCGAGGTGCCGGTACCGCTCCATGCGGGGCGGTCCGGGTCGAGGGCAGAGGTACGAACCGGCAGGGTTGCCTCCGCAATCATCTGCTTGCGGGTCTGCTCGGTACGGCGCTTACGCTCATTCGACACGCCACCCCACTTCGCCGCGAAACGGTCCATCTTCACGTTCACCGATTCGTCAGCGGTGGATGCGTGAATATGCTTCGGATCGTTCTCGAAGTTCGCGGGGGAACGCATGAGCTTCACAGCCAGCGGGTAGGTCAGCGACAGGCAGACCACCGCGGCGGCACCCTCCACCAGAAGCTCCAGCGGGGAGTGCCAGACGATGGCGGCACCAATCAGGATGACCACACCCAGCAGCGAGACAGCAACCGCCAGCCCGCGGTGGAAACGACCCGACTCGGAGTAGGGCCATTCGTCCACTTCACGGGTGAGCTCGCGGCCGTTCGCCGAGACGGTGCAGCTGTCCTTAATCGGGCAGGTGTTGCACACGCTGGGCTTGGCGCGGTAACGCATCACTCGGTTATCCGAGTCGAATGCGGTCGCCCACAGCCACTGGTCTTCGGGGCAGAGCCACGCGTCGCTCTCTTGGTGGTAGGTGAACCCGAAGGTTCGCGCCGCCACCATGCGCTGGCTGGTGCGCTTGGCGAGAATATCGAAGCCCCAACCCACGGCGACCAGGCCGAGCGCGTACACGCAGGCCAGCCACACGAGGAAAGAAACTCCAGCAATCTGCTCAGGCATGGTTAGCCTCGACGATCGCTACGGTAGGGGCTGGTCTGCTCGGGCAGCTCCTCGGCAGCCTTAGCGCCGGCGAACTCTGCGATGCGAGCGTCCTCAACCACCTCGTACAGCGGCGGTTCGGGCAGCTCCAGGACGGTTTCCTTAGCGTTCTTGGAGAAGATCTCCTTGAGAGCCAGCAGAGCCAGCTTAATCAGCGGGATAATGCCGACCAGGAAGATGACGTCACCGGGCATGCGCATCCAGCCCATCACGGCGGAAGCGCCGTCGTGGATAAACGCGAAGGAACGAGCCTCGTAGTAGCCCTCACCAACGGACTTGTACAGCTGAGCAATACCCAGCGGCAGCAGTGAGATGAAGGACATCCACAGCAGACCGATGTTCAGGGTCCAGAAGGAGAACTTCAGACCCTTCTCAGGCCACTTGTTCTCAGGGATCAGGTAGCGCAGACCAAACACCGCGAACGCGATCGCTAGCATACCGTACACACCCATCATGGATGCGTGCGCGTGGTTTGCGGTCAGCGCCGTACCAATCTCGAAGTAGGACACAATCGGCAGGTTAATCAGGAAGCCGAACACACCTGCGCCGAGGAAGTTCCAGAAGCCCACAGCAATCAGGAACATCACAGCCCAACGGTGCGGGAAAGGCTTGGTGCGGTTGGAGTACTGGCGAGCACCCAGCTGCATGAAGCCCCACGCCTCAACGGTCAGGAAGGTCAGCGGGATAACCTCAGCAGCCGAGAAGAACGCACCGAATGCCATCTGCTCGGAGGGGGTACCGACGAAGTAGGTGTGGTGCAGAGTACCGATCACACCACCGGCGGAGTAGAGCACGGCGTCCATCATGATGATGGAGATTGCGATGCGCTCGCGGACCACGCCGAGCAGCACGAAGATGTACGCCACCATGACGGTGGTGAACAGTTCGAGGAAGTCCTCCACCCAGAGGTGAACCACCCAGAATCGCCAGAATTCGGCGACGGTCACGTGAGTACGCTGACCTGCGAGCAGGCCGACCGCGTAGAACATGGGGATGGCGAGGCCGGAGAAGAGGAACAGCCACGGCAGGGAGGTCTTCTTCGAGCCCTTCAGGCGAGCAGAGAGGGTACGCCAGACGATGACAATCCAGATGAACATACCCGCGGTGAGCAGGATCTGGAAGAATCGCGGCAGGTCCAGGAACTCCCACTGCTGCGAGAAGAAGCCGGTGAATTCCTTGGGGATAAGGCCCTTCTGAGAGAACCATTCGTTCAGCAGCGAGCCGAGGACAACGAAGACCACGGCGCCGATGAGAACATAGGTGAGCAGACCCTGCTTCTTGGGTTCGCGGCGGGTAATCAGCGGGGCGATGAAGATACCGCCCGCCAGGAACGCGCCTGCGGTCCAGAAGAGGGAGAGCTGAAGGTGCCAGGTTCGGGATACCGTGTAGGGCAACAACTGGCCCATGTCGATACCGAAGAATCCGGTGAGTTCTTCACGGTAGTGCTCGGTGAGCGCACCCACCAGAGCCTGTAGCAGGAACAGCACCAGGATCGTTGCGAAGAGCAGGCAGGCTGCCTTCTGCGAGGGGGTCAGGCGAACTTCGTCGGGCTGACGGAAGTCGAGGACGGGTGCCTCTTCCGCGTGCCAGCCGATAGCGCGGGACCAGCGGCCGTAGATGGCGAACATCAGACCGGTACCACCGATGAGGGCAATCAGGGAGAGTGCCGACCAGACCATCAAATCCGCGGTGGGCTTGTTGTCCACGTTGGGTTCGGAGGGCCAGTTGTTGGTGTAGGAGTAGGGCTGGTCGGGGCGGTCTGCCGCCGATGCCCATGCGGTCCAGCCGAAGAATGCGACGATGTCGTGCAGTTCTTCGTCGTTCTTAATGGCGTTGGGGAACAGGCCCTGCGAGGTGTCACCCTTCATGAGGGTTTCACGGTAGTGCTTGAGCATGAGCTGGTAGCCCTTGGTCTCACCAGCGGACCAGGTGATGGTCTTAGTCTGCTCGTCGTACTTGTTCTCCTTGCGCCACTCGTTCTTGACGAGCTCGCGGGGGTCCTGCTTGCCCTGTTCACGGTACTCCTTGACGGCAGCATCGGTGGTCAGGCGCAGGTATTCTGCAGTGTAGTCGGGGCCGAGGTAAGCACCGTGGCCGAGGACGGATCCGTACTGCTGCAGGCCGCGTCCCTGGAACAGTTCCTGACCGTGCAGAATCTGTTCTTGGGTTGCGATAGTTTTGCCGTCGTTGCCGACGATTTTGTCGGGGAGCGGCATGGAGAGTGCGTAGGTGCGCATTGCAAGGACTGCCATGATGGTGAAGCCCAGGAGCATCACAAACGCAACAGCCTGTACCCAGCCTTTTCCGGCATAGGCACCGACCGTGTCTGAGCGGCGGGCAATCTTTGCTGCCTGCGCACGCGAGACGGGTTTTGTAGCCATAGTGTATGTCTCCAGTGTGCGTGGATTGTGTAGGTGGAGTGGTTCCGACGCACATCCGCTGGAGGGGCGGCTCACTATGTTCAGGGTGAATCGTCCTTGAGGGAGGTGCGACAGCCCACCCTGCTCTCATTTTTGCATATTAAATGCGTATTTACGAAACTTTGCTGACGTAGCGTCATAATGTGACACGGCTATTTGGCGGGGAAATCAGTAATCATAAGGCGGAAAACCTGAAATATTACGTTGAGGTTGAACCCTTAGCTTCCGCGCTACCTCCCCGCCTGTAACGGGGGAGGAGGCGCCGGGGTGGAGGCTGCGCAGACTCTCTCAACCGAGGCTTTTACTCAGGCTCCTACTCGAGCTCCTGCCGGAGTTCTCGCTGAAGTCGTTGGAGGGAGGCGCATCCCAGCATGTGGAAGGGGAATGCGGCACCCCTCACGTTCCTACACTCGGGTGTGGAATAATAAAACTCGGTACTACTATACACAGTACAAATTTTTTCAGTACAGATTCTGTGCACCCACACGGTGTACCCTCAGAAGGGGCCACTCACCCCGCACCCACGGCAGCCCGCCACCACAGCCCGCAATCTATCGGCACCTCAGGAGAGTTCACGTGCTTCTCTACAAATCCACCCAGAAAGCAGTCACCGGAATCCTGCGCACCGTCTTCCGCGCCCGCGTGACCGGACTCGAAAACTTCCCCGCCACCGGCCCGGTGATTGTCGCCTCCAACCACCTGTCCTTCCTGGACTCCATCATTATTTCTGCCATGATGCCGCGCCGCGTGGCGTTCCTCGCCAAGGCTGAGTACGTGAACACCCCCGGCCCGCGCGGCAAGATGATGAAGGCATTCTTCGAAGCCGTGGATATTATTCCCGTGAACCGCTCCGACCGTTCCGAATCGCTCAAGGCGCTCGACATTGCCCTGGAGAAGCTACAGGAGGGTAAGGTCTTCGGCATTTACCCCGAGGGCACCCGCTCCCGCGACGGCTACCTGTACCGCGGCAAGATTGGTGTGGCGTGGCTGGCGCACATGACCGGCGCGCCCGTGGTTCCGGTTGGTCTGATTGGCACCGACCGCCTGCAGAAGCCCGGCTCGAACATGATTTACCCGCGCCGCTTCACGATTCGTGTGGGCAAGCCGCTTTACTTTGAGAAGACCGGTGAGAAGATGACCGGCAAGCAGCGCCGCGTCACCACCGACACGATCATGGATGAGATTGCTCAGCTGTCCGGTCAGGCGCGAAAGCATGAGTACAACGTTTCGCCCTCAGCCGCACGTGACGCAGGCTAGGGCACTCGCCGCCTATACCGCGTAGACTTAAACCGCGCATTCACGCACCGACCCCCGCGTTATGGGGGAGATGGGTGTAGGATGCGCGGTTTGTCGTATGCGCGAGCCTGGGATGCCCCCGGTAGCCCCAGCAGCGGCAACCCCGCAGAAAGTCCAGTAGAAAGCCCAGTAGAGCGAGGAGAAAGTACCCATGGCAGAGCCTTCCAGCTACCGCCCCGCCCCCGGCGAAATCCCCACCGACCCGGGTGTTTACCGTTTCCGCGATGCCGACGGCCGCGTCATCTACGTGGGTAAGGCGAAGAACCTGCGCAACCGCCTCAACAACTATTTTGCGTCCCCGCAGACGCTGAGCCCGAAGACCTACGCGATGGTGCATACGGCGGCGAGCGTTGAGTGGACCGTGGTGGCGAGCGAGATGGAGTCCCTGCAGCTCGAATACACCTGGATTAAGGAGTTTTCGCCGCGATTCAACATTGCGTTCCGTGACGATAAGTCGTACCCGTACCTGGCGATTACCGTCAATGACGTGTACCCGCGCGCCATGGTGACCCGCGGTGAGCGCCGTAAGGGCGTGCGCTATTTTGGTCCGTATTCGCAGGCGTGGGCGATTCGTGAAACCCTGGATGCGCTGCTGCGCGTCTTCCCGGTGCGCACATGCACGAACGGCGTGTTTAACCGCGCGAAGAATAGCGGCCGCCCGTGCCTGCTCGGTTATATCGATAAGTGTGCGGCGCCGTGCGTGGGTAAGATTAGCGCCGAGGAGCATCGCGAGTTGGCGCGCGGGCTGACCCGGTTTATGGGTGGTGGCGCTGAGAAGCATATCGCCCAGTTGACCGCGGAAATGAAGGCCGCCGCAGCTGATATGGACTTTGAGCGTGCCGCGATTCTTCGTGACGATATTGCCGCGCTGACTAAGGCGTTTGAGCGTAACGCCGTGGTGCTTGGCGCGACCGTGGATGCCGACCTGTTCGCCTATGCTGAGGACGATCTGGAGGCATCCGTTCAGGTGTTCTTCGTGCGCGGCGGCAGGATCCGCGGCCAGCGCGGCTGGATCGTGGAGAAGGTCAACGACAGCACCGACGCGCAGCTCATCGAGCAGCTCATCGCGCAGGTGTACAGCGATATTGCGGCGAGCCTCGCCTCCCAAAAGGACGCCGAGAAGAGCCTGAACAGCTACGATATTCCGCGTTCCGTGCTCGTGCCGGTGGAGCCCGAGAATAAGGAGCAGCTGGCGTCCTGGCTGGCGGAGGTGCGCGGCGGCCCCGTGGAGATTAGCGTCCCGCAGCGCGGCGACAAGGCAGAACTCATGAAGACGGTTGCCGAGAATGCGCGCCAGTCGCTGACCCTGCACAAGAGCCGCCGTGCCGGTGATCTGACCACCCGCAGCGCATCCCTCGTGGAACTGCAGGAGGCGCTGGAACTGCCGGACCCGCTACTGCGCATCGAGTGCTACGACATTTCGCATGTGCAGGGCACGAACGTGGTTGCGTCCATGGTCGTCTTTGAGGACGGCATGCCCGCGAAGAACGCCTACCGCACCTACAGCATTACCGGCGACGCCGCGCGTGACGATACCGCCAGCATGTACGATGTCATTACGCGCCGCTTCAAGAGGCACCTGGCGCAGCAGGCGGAACGCGAAGCCGCGCCCGTGCACTCCGGCGAGATTGACGCCTCCACACCCGAGCCTGCGAAGTTCGCCTACCCGCCGAACCTGGTGCTCGTGGACGGCGGCCCGCCGCAGGTGGCTGCCGCCTCCGCCGCGCTGAGCGACCTGGGCATTACGGACGTGTACGTTGCCGGCATCGCCAAGCGCCTGGAGGAGCTGTGGCTACCGGACGACGACTACCCGGTCGTGCTACCGCGCACCTCGCAGGCGCTGTACCTGGTGCAGCGCATCCGCGATGAGGCGCACCGTTTCGCTATCACCTTCCATCGTTCCAAGCGCGGTAAGGCGATGGTCGCCTCCGCCCTGGATGAGGTGCCCGGTCTGGGTGAGGTGAAGCGTGCCGCGTTGATCAAGCATTTCGGGTCGGTGGCTCAGATTAAGCAGGCGAGTGCCGAGGAGCTGACGGCGGTGCCGGGTATTGGTCCGGCGCTGGCGGAAAAGATTCTGGCGGCGCTGACCTAATCCTCTGGCTGGCGCTGGCCTAAGTGCCTGCTGGCGCTGACCTAATCCTCTGGCTGGCGCTGGGTGAAGGCCCGCCCGGGGTGTGAACGTAGCACCCCGCCTCGTAATGGCGCTTAACAAACGTGTCATAATTGAAGGAAACCGTCATCATTACGAGCGCGCTATCTTCGCGCGCCCTCAACCAGTAGAGTGGAAACCGTGAGTAATAACCATCTGCGCCTATTCACCAGCGAGTCGGTGACTGAAGGCCACCCCGATAAGATTTGTGACCAGATTTCTGACGCCATCCTTGACGGCATCATCGCCCAGGATCCCGCAGCGAACGTTGCTGTGGAGACCATGGTGACCACCGGGCAGGTGCACGTTGCGGGTGAGGTGACCACCTCCAGCTACGTCGAAATCCCCTCCATCGTGCGCGAGACCATTCTGGGTATCGGCTACGATTCCTCTACCCGCGGCTTCGACGGTGAGTTCTGCGGCGTGTCCGTGTCCATTGGCGAGCAGTCCCCGGACATTAACGCCGGCGTGTACGAGTCCCTCGAGGTTCGTCAGGGCATCGCTGCTGACGAGTACGACCGCCAGGGTGCGGGCGACCAGGGCATCATGTTCGGTTACGCATCCAACGAGACCAACGTGCTGATGCCCGCCCCGATTTGGCTGGCGCACCGCCTCTCTGAGCGTCTGACCAAGGTCCGTAAGGACGGCCTGCTGACCGAGCTGCGCCCCGACGGCAAGACTCAGGTGACCCTCGGCTACGATTCGAACAACAACCCCGTCTCCGTGGACACCGTGGTTGTTTCGAGCCAGCACACCGCAAGCTACGACCTGGCTGACCTGCGTGCAGACATTGAGAAGCACGTTATTGCACCGGTTCTGGGTAGCGTCGACCTGGATTCCTCCAACGCTAAGTTCATTGTGAACCCCGCTGGCCGCTTCGTTCAGGGTGGCCCCGTGGGTGATGCGGGCCTGACCGGCCGCAAGATTATTGTGGACACCTACGGCGGTTCGGCTCGTCACGGTGGTGGCGCGTTCTCCGGTAAGGACCCGTCGAAGGTGGACCGTTCCGCAGCGTACGCAATGCGTTGGGTTGCGAAGAACATTGTGGGTGCCGGTCTTGCCGACCGCGCCGAGGTTCAGGTTGCGTACGCTATCGGCCAGGCAGCGCCGGTCGGTCTGTACGTTGAAACCTTCGGTACCGAGAAGGTCGACCCGATCAAGATTGAGAAGGCTGTGCGTGAGGTCTTCGACCTGCGCCCGCTGGCAATCATTAACGAACTGGATCTGCGCCGCCCGATTTACAAGAAGACCGCAGCTCACGGCCACTTCGGTCGTACCGAGCCGGAATTCACCTGGGAGCGTCTGAACCGCGTGGATGCACTGCGTTCGGCAGTGTCCTCCTCCTAATATCTGTCAGGGTAGAGGAGCACGCTGATTCGGGTGACTCAGAGCAGTTCTGAATCGAACTCTTCGGCACCGTTGGGTGCTCAGCAGGAATCCCTGCAACAGCTTGACCTGTTGCAGGGATTTCCTGCTCTTCGTGATGCCCTGATTCCGGCTACCCCGGAGCCGGTAAACGTTGCCGCCGAGTTGGAGGCGAGCGGCGTGCCGAACCCTGTGGCGCGTGTGCGCGTGGACAGCACCCTGCCGCAGGTGGACCGCACGTTTGATTACCGCGTGCCCGCCGAGCTGAGTGAGGATGCGGTGCCCGGCGCCCGCGTGCGCGTGCTGTTCAACGGCCACGAGCTGACCGGTTACATTGAGGAGCGCGCCGCCACGACTGATTGGACGCGCACCTCGCTGCTGCCGCTCAAGTCGGTGCTGTCGCGTGTGCCCTCTGTTGCGCCCGAAATTTTTGCGCTTGCCGAGGCGCTTGCTGACCGTTACGCCTCCACGGTGGCGAACGTGCTACGCCTGGCGGTGCCGCCGCGCATTGCCGCGCTGGATAAGAAGTACGCGCCTCTTCTGCCGGGGTACGAGTCGGCGTATTTGGGTGATTCTGCCCCGGTAAGCACTTCCGATGCTCCCGAGAACGCGGCTCCGGAGCACGCGGAATCTGAGCCTTCTACCGCCGCCGCTGCCTCCAGTGCCGCTGTCTCCAGCGCTACCGACCCGTACGCGTGGCTTGCCACCCCCGGCGCGCCCGCACCCTTCGTGCTGGACCCGCCGGCGCTGAACCCGGACGCGCCGGATGCCGCCTCCGTCTTCTCTGATTACGAGAACGGCGCGGAGTTCATTGAAGATGTTGCTGCCGGTGCTGCGACTCGCGCCGTGATGACGGTTCTTCCCGGCCACCTGGAGCACACGTGGGCGGATGTTTTGGCGACCGCACTCGCGGCTGCTGCTACCAGTGGTCGCGGCGCTATTGCGGTGGTTCCGACCGCTAAGAACCTGGATCTTCTGGAGGCGGCGCTCGCCGAGCGTCTACCGGCTGACGCGTTTGTGCGTTTGAGTTCTGATTCGACTCCGCATACTCGCTATCACGGTTTTGTGAAGGCGCGTTTGGGGCAGGTTCCGGTGGTGATTGGTACCCGCGCGGCGGCATACGCGCCGGTGGCGAACCTGGGCCTGGTGGTGTGCTGGGATGACGGCGATTCTTCGCTGGTGGAGCAGCGCGCCCCGTATTGTCATGCCCGTGATGTGTTGCTTCTGCGTGCTTCTGCTGAAAATACTGCGGCGCTGTTTGCCGGGTTCAGCATGAGTAGTGAGGCGGCGCGTCTGGTGCGTACCCGTTGGGCGTCTCATGTGCGTGCGCCGCGTGCGTTGGTGCGTGATTATTCGCCGCGTATTTTTTCGACGGGTTCGGAGTTTGAGTTGGCGCGTGACCCGTTAGCGGCGATGGCGCGTATTCCGCACCTGGCGTTTGAGCATGCTCGTCGGGCGTTGGCGCGTGGTCCTGTGTTGGTGCAGGTGGCGCGTAGCGGTTATATTCCGTCGTTTTCGTGTGAGCGTTGCCGCATGCCGGCGCGTTGTGGCGAGTGTAGTGGGCCTTTGTCGGTGGCTTCGGGTTCGTCGGTTCCGTCGTGTTCGTGGTGCGGTCATTTGGCGCAGCAGTGGCGTTGTTCTGAGTGTGGTTTTACGCATTGGCGTTATTCGGCGGCGGGTGCGACTCGTACTGCTGAGGAGCTGGGTCGTGCGTTCCCGAATGTTCCGGTGATTTCTTCGGCGGGTGATCATGTGCGGGCGTCGGTTGGTCCTGAGCCTGCGTTGGTGGTGGCGACTCCGGGTGCTGAGCCGGTGGCTTTTGGCGGCTATGCGGCGGCGCTTCTTCTGGATGCCGATAAGATGCTTCGTTTTGATTCGTTGCGTGCTCCGGAGGCGGCGTTGCGTCGCTGGTTGAATGCGGCGGCGTTGGTTCGTCCGGCGGCTCTTGAGGGTACGGTGGTGACGACTGCTTCGCCGTCGCCGGTGGAGCAGGCGCTGGTGCGTTGGGATCCGGCGTGGTTTGCTCGTCAGGAGCTGGAGGAGCGCGCTCAGACGGGTCTGCCGCCGGCGGTTCGTACGGCTGCGGTGACCGGTGCGGAGGTGGATGTTCGCGCCTTTATGGAGGAGTTCTTGGAATCTTCTGCGTTGCTGGAGCGGGTGCGTGAGCAGTTGCGTATTGTGGGTCCGGTTCCTCTGGATCAGGGGTATTTTGCCTGGTCGGAGTCTCTTGAGGAGGATTCTGAGGAGGCGCCGGTTCAGGGCGATTGGCGTACCCTGATGTTTTTCTCGTATGGCATTGCGCAGCAGGTGACCCGTGAGTTGCGTGCTACGCGTGCCACGATTGCGGCGTTGAAGAAGAACGTGGGGGAGCGGCCGGTTCAGATTCGCTGTGACGGCCTGGACGTGCTGTGATTTTCTAGTCGTGCTGTAGTGTTCTAGTGAGGGGCGGTTTTTTGCCCCGGGTTGGGCGTTGAGCACGCGGGTTTGCAGGCGCGCTGTGCGCAGAGGCGAGGAGGTGAGAGGCGTGTCGAAGGTGCCTCATCTGCTGAAGGGTAGTGCGCTGCCTGATGGTGAGCAGCGGCGGCTGGCTGAGTATGCTTCTGCGCATCCGAAGAGTGCTCTGCACCGCAAGGGACAGCACCATGATGCGGCGGTGCTGCTGCTGGTTCACGGTATCGGCTACCAGAATCACGGCGAGACGCTCGCGTATTTTGGCAAGCCGGTGGCGCATAGTGTGCAGACTCTGCTGGCGCTGAACACGGATTCTGTCGCGCTCTCCGAAGAGAACCCCGCCGCGGAGGATTCTGCGCGGGTTCGTGTTGAGGTGATTCCTGACGGCGATACCCTCCCGCTTGCCGCCGAGGTGAACCCGCTGAGCCACCACAGCGAGTTGACGTATTCGTTGACGATTGAACGCACGGAGTACCCTGCTGACCCGGTTGAGGAAAGCCCGCAGGTTGAAGAGAATTCCGTGCAGGAAGAACCCGCCGAAGCCTCCGGGCCCAAAGAATCTACAAGAATCAGTCTGCCGAAAATTGAACTTCCGAAGGTGGAGCTGCCCAAAGTGGAGTTACCCAAGGTAGAGCTACCCAAGGTAGAGCTGCCCAAGGTGGAACTTCCCAAGGTGGAGCTCCCTAAGATTGAGCTGCCGAAAATTGAGCTTCCCAAGGTAGAACTCCCGAACATCGATTTCCCGAACATCGAGCTACCTAATCTTGAGCTTCCGCGCCTGCCTCAGCCGAAGCCTCGCCCGGTTCGCACGGTCACTCGACGCAGCCTCCTCTTTCAGGAGGGCTTCTGGCGACCCCGGCATTATCGCCCGTTGAAGGAGCATTTGCCCTGGTTGGCGTCGATTTTGCCACTGTTTTTGATGTTTTGGTTCTACTATGAGCGCCCCGGCGCGACCTGGCGTGAGCGTGCCGGGCACCTGCTGCGTTCTACGGCGCGGTTTGTGAACGTGGCGCTGTGGCTGGTGCTGGCGGCAATGGCTGTGATGACTTTCCGTGATGCTTTTGTGGCGTCCCTGGGTACTCCGCAGGGTGCGTTTACGGGTCTTGCGGCGGTGCTCGGTCTGGGTATTGTGGGCTGGATTTTGGCTCGTCGCACCCGTGAGCTGTGGGCGCTGGTGAAGGCTATTCCGACGCAGCTGATTCAGACGGCGACCAGCCCGGAGTCGCGCGATTTGGAGCGTATTTATGCGCGTCTGGATCGTCAGCTGGACGATTTGAGTTCCCGTAGTGATGCGGTGGGTATTATTGCTCATTCGCAGGGCGGCTACCTGGGGTATGAGTTGTTGCGTCGTCGTGCGGCAGCGGGTAAGAAACCGATTCGTTTCTTCTACGGTCTGGGTAGTGGTGTGGTGCCGATTAGCATTATCGCTAGTGACCGTAACGACATTCCGGCGCCCCTGGATGTTGCGGGCGGCTACCGTAACCGCGCGATGCTGCTGTGGGTGAGTGCGGTTGCGGCGTTCTCTTGGCTGGCGGAGGTTGCCCTGCTGTTTAGCCCGTACCGTTCGCTGCTACATCATGCGATGCTTGTGCCGCTGGCGCTGAGCGTGGTGCCGCTGGTGGCGAGCGTGCCGGGCACCTTCAAGGGTAGGGCGCGTATTGTCCGCAAGAGCGCCCGAGAAAATGGCTCAAACACCTCCGCGAAGTCCCCGGCGGATGTGCGCTTGGTGAACCCGTACGGCACGCGCGCCTACGTGAAGTGGCTGATTCCACTGCTGTTCGTGCACGGCGTTTTCATGCTGTACGCGGTGTTCATGCTGGCGTTGGCGAAGCTACGTTTTGCCGGTGCTGTGCCTGAGTTGACCTCCGCCTCGGTGGCGTTTTGGGGTGCGTTGATTCTGGTGCTCATGATGTCTGTGCGTAGCGCCTGCCACCTGTATGTGCGCGCCTACGCGCCGATGTTGCAGGGCCTTGACGTGGCTGACCGGTGCGAGATTTCCGCTCGTGGAGACAGTATCGGCAGGTCGAATATTACCCAGCCCGCCGGCGTGGACGTCAGCTTCGTGACCCTGCCGGGCCCATCGGTGAATAGCCACATGCAGTATTTTGATGCGTGCTCGCCGGTGCCGTTGATGCTTTCGCACCGCCTGATTCCGCACATGATGCCGGCAGGGGAGCAGGCGCAGAAGGCGGCGGCTTTCACGGATATTGGCGCGGAGCTGAACCGTGGTTTTGCGCGGGTGAAGAAGCTGATGCGCACCACGCATTACGGGCTGTATGCGGTGCTTCTGCTGATGCTGTCGGTGCTGCTGAATGTGGCGTCGCCGATGAGCCTGTCCGCATTGACTGGGCTTGATACGTCGCGCCTGCATTCGGAGGGCTTCGACCGTCTGGTGGCGGACGCTCAGCAGTTGCGTGAGCAGGCGGGTTCTTCGGATCTGCTGCTGTGGGTTCTGATCGGCATTTTTGTGGTGGAGGCGCTGCTGATGATGGTGCTTTCGCCGTGGACTCAGAGGCGTTTGCAGCGTGCGTTCATGATGCGCAAGGTGGACCGCACGGGCCGACTGAGCGAGTTCAACTCGTTACCGATGGTGACGGCTCTTCTGGGCCTTGATGATGCCGAGGATGATGACGAAGAAGCTGCAGCGAGCACAGTCCAGACTAGTGCACCTCAGACTAGTGCAGAGCAGGCGCGCGCAGCCCAGCCCAGTACGGCACAGACCAGTACTGCACCGGCGAACGGGGTATAGATTAGTCCCGCCCGCTGGGGGCGCACCTCCAGTATTTCGTGCACCCTGTGCATTTAGTGGTCGATGGCAGCCCTAGATGCTCCTAATTGGCGTAGTTGCCGTATCCACGGTAAAATATTCAGCACTGCGGATACTATTTCGGCGCTTGTCGAGAGGGTATCAGCGGTATCTATCACTCAACTTCGCGCATGCCTCACAACCGTGCGCACCAACGAAAGATGAATACTGGTGACTCAGACTATGATCACCCCCGCATACGAACCTGCATGCGGCGGGTCTGCTTCTGTACACAATTACGGCGTCATGCACCCGGACCCCGTTTTGCTTGCCGATATGACCGTTGCGGAACGAGGAGCTGTTTACCGCTACCTGGCTCGTTTCGCGGAGCTGGATGACGCAAAGATTTTCTACGCGTACGGTCACGCCTACGAGCTGGCTCGTAAGGACGCTGAACGCGGTCTCTACGCAACTATGGCGTAGCCTGCATAATTAGCTTTTGAAATGCTGCTGCACTCTTTACGAGCGCGGCAGCATTTCTGCTTTCCGGACTGGTTTCCGGGCTGAGTTTCGGACGGGTTTAGCTCGGCTGGGAACGGGTGACTATACGCCTTTATGAAGCCCCTGATTTCTTCCTGACAACCGGGTATGTGTCCACTATGGGGGCGTGCCCTGATGGTTCTTGAACATTGGTTAGCTCTTGGGTACTTTAGAGGTATCACAACCACTTCTGCGAAGAGACTTCCGGTGTTCTCCGTAGGTTCTTTTCGCGGTGTTGCCTCCGGTTGCGTCTGCATTGTTGCGGCGCTCCACTAAGAAACGCCCTAGTGAAAGGTACTCACCGATGAGTTTCACCAATATCACCTCTGATTACGAGCCCGAGTTCGGCAATTCGGCACCGAGCCGCGACAACGGTATTACCCACCCGGACCCTGTGCTGCTGTCCTCGATGACGAAGGCTCAGCGTGGCGCGGTGTGCCGTTACCTGGCTCGTTTTGCTGAGCTGGATGATGCGAAGATTTTCTACGCGTATGGTCATGCGGATGAGCTGGCTGCGAAGGAAGCGGCGCGCGGCGCGTACGTGTAAGGATTCCTGCTCCGGTGTGATGCGGTGAGGCTGCACCTTCCGGATGCGCCCTCAGGGTGCCCGAGCTCTGCGAGGGCGGGTTCCCTGCGTAGGCGCGGAGGAAGTGTGTAGCGAACCACCGCTGTGAACCGTTGCCGCAAGCGCCACCCGACAACCATAAACCAAATACGAGAATGCCGCCGCACCCTCCCGAGAACCGGGGGAGTGTAGCGGCATTTCTGTTTGTGTTGCAGTGGCAGAGCTGGTTCTTTTCGGTCTTTAAACGTGTGTTGATAAGGGGCTATGCCCTTGTGTGAATATAATAAGTGAGGCTGACCATAGGAGGTCAGCGCCATGGTATGACGACACGTGTACATCTAGTTTCAAGGAGGAAGACTATGACAGAAGAGTTGTCACAGGATTCATCAAGGCCCCAGGAGACATCGAAAGATTCGGGTGTTAGTTCTGAGGGGCGATTGTCTAACCCGACTGGGGAAAATGCAGTATTGCAGAGTAGCCAAAAATCTCCGACGGTAACTAAACAAAACAATCAGAATAATAAAAAATATGACTTGGGCGTCCTTTTCGTACATGGAATTGGTGGCCAGAAAAAAGGTGAAACATTTAAAGCGATATATCCATCAATCAGAGATGAATTTAATTCTAATGGGCTTTTTAAATATAAAGAACTTTCTAAACTCTCAGATGAATCAGTTGAAGTAACTGGTGAAATATCTGATGGAAATGCGATTAAGAATATAATTTTCCGAGAGTCAAACTGGAATAAAAAATACTCAAATCCAGCAAGACTAAAAGGTAAAAGAACGCGTTTAGCTAAGGTGAAAGAATGGGTTTTAAATGCCATAAACTGCTTTTTTCTACTTCTGTATTTTTGTGGGATGAGAATTGTCTCATCTAGGATTCACAATATTATATTCTCTTTGAGTGCCGTTTTCCTATTCTTGTTTTTGGGGGATAAATTAATTTTTATTTTTTCAAATTTTCAAAAATTTACCTCAGAAGACAGGTTTGCCCTTTATTTTAGTGCAGCACTATTGTTTGCGCCAATATTTCTATTTTTTACTGTATGGTCAAAATGGGATAAATGGTTTGAGTGCAAAAAATGGGTTTTAATTTTCGCGTTTATATTTATTCTTCTGGTATTTATGATGCGCGATATGGAAATCTTATGGAAGGTAATTGCATGGGTGTCAATCGTAATCCTAGGTATAATTGTTTCACTCATTATTCTTTTTCCTTTCATGGAGTGGGAAAGAATTAAGCCTCTGGTTACGCAAATGTGGGAACAGGTTAACGATTCAGCTGATTATATTAGGACAGGGTCTGAATTTAAATATTTACAGGCTGTGGAGTTAGGCGTTAAAGACTTAATGAAGGAGAGCGATAGAGTTATTGTTGTTGCTCATTCTATGGGTGAATATCTTACGTATAAATCTCTTAAGCGGACCGTCGCAAATATGGACTGCGAGGAAGTCCAGCTTATTGGGGTTGGTGGAGGTCTTGGGCTCGTCTCTCTCATGGGTTCTCTTAGAGCAAGCGATAGAAAAGGAGAGTACTCGATTGCAAAGTCAATATTTCTTTCCTTTGGAGCGGCATTTCAGGTATTTATTATTTGGGGTGGATTCACTATATCTGTTCTAGGTCTAGTGCTTGACCTTTACAGGTCTCTACCTCTGCTTGCTGGAAGTAAAACACTTGATTCTTATATTGAGTTAAATATTCGAAATCCTTATATTCCATTTGAAACACCGAGTTGGGTTTTTAATATAATTTTTCATGGTGTATTTTTTATTATATTTCTTGCTGCTGGATTTTTCATAGAGAAAATTATTAGCATTGATGTTATTGGTGATAGTAGGCTAAAATTCTTTAAATACTCTCATTTTTTGGACCCGGTAGGAAATTCTGCTGGATTTTACTATGGAAACATGGCAGATAAGTCAATTACTCCTAATAGCTCGTTTGCTCATTCGATTCGGAGCTATTTTACGGCTGGTGAAATTGGCGCAAAGTCTATGGCTCGGCATGTATCAAAGTATATCTATATGAGGAGGAGGGTTGTTCAACATATATTATCAACTGCATACGAGAACCCTGATATTCTGCAGAAAAAAACTCATTCCTTAAAAGATGTGATAATTGAGGTTGTTTCTTGGTTGATTGCTATGCTCGTCACCGTACTTTCTGGCAACATGGATCTAAAACTATTTCTTGCGTTCTTGCCGCTGGTTGCAATATATAATTATCTAATTCTGAGAATATTTTTATGGATTAGGGTGGTTGCTGAAACTACTCGAGATTCATTCCAGAATCCCAGAAATACGGGGCGTGTGTGGGATGTGCTCTTTTGGTTGGTGGTATGTATATTAATATTTTTCATGATAGATATTGTAGTTCTTTCAGCTATTGATACTATATTGTCGGTTGGTGTTAAGTGATTTCGGAATGGGAGTCTTTAATTTTCGTTTTATGAAATTTTCCAATCATTAAAGCACGACTAGTAGGAATGCCGCCGCACCCTCCCGAGTTTCGGGGGAGTGCGGCGGCATTCCTGTATCTAGCGCCGTAATTTAGCGCCGCGCTACATAAGCCGCGCAAGCCCTAGAAACCGCGCAGGCCCTAGAGCCCGCGCACGACCTCCAGCAGCTTGAGCGCCGAGTCGCGCCAGGAGTAACGGCGCACATCCGACAGGCCGTCAATAATCACGCGCTCACGAACGGCGGTGTCCTCCAGGGAACGGATCGCCTTGACCCAGTCGGCGGCGTGCGCCTCCGGAGCACCGTCCACCGGCGCGAACACGGCGTGCGGCGCAATCTCACGGAAAATCGGGATGTCACTAATCACCGCCGGGCAACCGGCAGCCTGAGCCTCGACCACGGGCAGGCCGTAACCCTCCTCGCGGGAGGCGGTCACCAGGGCGTGCGCCTGGCGGAGCAACTGCTGGTACTCCTCGTCGCTCACGCCGTTGTGCACCTCCACGTTCTCACTGATGAGGCGTTCGTCGGTGAGCTGCACCAGGCGCTGCGGCGGCATCTTCGACAGCAGGTGCAGGCGGTAATCCGGCAGGGAACGCATCGCCAGCAGCAGGGTTTCCACGTTCTTGTACGGCATGAACGAGCCCATGTACACCAGGTGCTTGACGGGTTGCTCTTCGCGGGTGGTGGCGCGTTCCAGCGCGGTCTGGCGGGATACGACGCTGCCGGGCTGCGGGGCGTTGGGCACCACGAATAGCGGCTTGGTGGTCAGCTCGTGCTCACGAATCAGTGAGGCGGTCGACTCAGAAACAGTCACGACCGCGTCGCCGTGGTTGAGCAGGAAGCGCTGCGGGGTGTAGGTCTTGTGGAAGAGTCGCCAACCCACGCGCACCGGCGCGGGCAGGAACCCGGGCGGGGTCGGGTGCGAGTAGTAGATCAGGTCGTGCAAGGTGAGAATCAGTTTGAACTTGCGTCCGGTGGAGCCGATGGTCTGCATGGGGGAGAACACCACGTCCGGCGCATACTTATTCAGCTGCAGCGAGGCGGTCGGTTCGAGCGGGCCGGTGGGCGAGCAGATTTTCACGTGCGGCAGGTCGGGCAGCATGTCCAGCTGACGCTCGTCGCTAATGATCATGGTCAGGTCGAGGTCGGCGGCGGCTTCGTCACCGGTGTCGATGAGGGTCTTGAGCGCGCCCAGTAGGGAGGCGGTGTAGCGGCTGATGCCGTCGTGGAATCCGATACGGGTGTATCGGGCGTCAACCATGAGTTTCATGTTGGTTCCTTACTTCTCGTTCCCTTAATGGTCGGCGGCGAAATCGGCAATGAGTTCCGCGGCGCGGCGAGGGGTTTCGTAGTGGATGAGGTGCCCGACTTCGGGAATCATGTCCAGGCGCTCGCGGGCGTTGGACGAAGAAGCGGGCAGGTTACGGGAGGTGAGCGTCGCGTACATGGCGCGAGCTGTTTCGGGGGTGCCCAGGTCGTCGTCTTCGGCGACGAGCATCTGCACCGGCACCCGGATGGCGGCGGCGTATTCGGCGGCGGTGTGCGTAATGGACGCCTCGTAGGCGCTGAGCACTCCGCGGCGCGAGCCGAAGGAGCCGAAGTAAGCGGCGTGCTGACCGTTGATGAAGCGTCGCATTGCCTTGTCTTTGGTGCGCATCATGACTTCGCTGGAGGCGCGGGTAATCAGCTGCGAGCGCAGTAGCGGGTAGCCGATTTTTTCGGGTAGTGCCGCGCCGGCACGGTAGTAGAGCGAGGCAAGACGCGAGGCGACGCGCTGGCTGCCTTCGAGGGCGGGTTCGCTAATCGGGTTGATGAGCGAGAGGAGCGCGAGCGAGTTCGGGTGTGCGGCGGCGAAGGCGCTGGTGACGATGGAGCCGAAGGAGTGGCCGACCACGTGCAGCGGCAGACGCTGTGCATCCTCGCGGGCGGGGTTGATGTGTTCCACGAAGTCGTTCAGCCACGCCACGTACGCGTTGATATTGTCTTCGCCCTGGGTGTTTTTGCCCTGGGTGTTTTCGGGTAAGTCTGCGGAGCGGCCGAAGCCGGGCAGGTCGGGGCTGATAATGCTGACGTTCGGGATGAGTTTCAGCAGGTAGTTCGCGATGATTTCGAGGCCGTGGTGGTCGCCGCGGAAGCCGTGCACGAGTAGCACGGGGTAGGAGCCTTCGGGAAAGACACCGTCGTTCATGCCTTTGCCGTACTGCCAGTAGCGGGTCATGACCGCCTGCGCGCCGTCACCGATGAGGGCGTCGTGGCGGGTGCCGGGAATGAGCGGGCCGGGTACACCCTCAAGAATTGAGGTGTTGGGGGAGTCCGGGGTAACGGTGGAGGTCATGGGTACCTTTCGCGGGTTGGGTACTGGGACGGCAAAGTCCCGTTCTTAATTCTAGGGGAGAAGCCTGAAAGGGCTCTGAAACCCGCTTCCCGCATCGACAACCGGACGGGTGGTGCCGTCCATTTGGTAGTCGGGGCGGCCTCAACTCTGGCGCGGTGCGGGTTTCGCGTTACACTTGGAGGGTTAAGTTTTTATCAACCTGTCTTTATTTAAGGAATCGCTGTGTCTGCTCAGGTAGAGACCGAACGCAACGAAAATGCGTACGACTTCCGCGCTATGGAAGCCAAGTGGCGCCCCTACTGGGACGAAACGAAGGTTTTCCAGCCCACCGGTGACGCCCCCAAGGGCCGCAAGTATGTGCTGGATATGTTCCCGTACCCCTCCGGTGACCTTCACATGGGTCACGCGGAGGCATTCGCTATTGGTGACATGAACGCCCGCTACTTCAAGCAGTGCGGCTACGATGTTCTGCACCCGATTGGCTGGGACTCCTTCGGTCTGCCCGCTGAGAACGCAGCCATTAAGAACGACACTCACCCCAAGGAGTGGACGTACAAGAACATTGAGACTCAGGCTGAGTCCTTCAAGCGTTACGCTATTGCCGCTGATTGGAGCCGCCGCCTGCACACCTCGGACCCCGAGTACTACAAGTGGACTCAGTGGCTGTTCGAGCAGTTCTACAAGAAGGGCCTGGCGTACCGTAAGGACTCCATGGTCAACTGGTGCCCCAAGGACCAGACCGTGCTCGCGAACGAGCAGGTTGTCAACGGTGCGTGTGAGCGTTGCGGTACTACCGTGACTAAGAAGTCGCTGAACCAGTGGTACTTCAAGATCACTGATTACGCACAGCAGCTGCTGGACGACATGGAGCAGCTGGAGGGCAAGTGGCCCGACCGTGTTCTGCTCATGCAGCGCAACTGGATTGGTCGCTCCGAGGGTGCTGAGGTGCGCTTCGAGATTGAGGCGACCGAGGATCAGCCTGCTGAGTCCTTCACCGTGTTCACCACCCGCCCGGACACCCTGTACGGCGCAACCTTCATCGTGGTTGCTGCGGATGCGGCGTTCGCCGAGCAGATTGTGGCGCCCGAGCACAAGGCTGCCCTGGAGCAGTACCGCGAAGACATTAAGGCACTGAGCGATATTGACCGCCAGTCCTCCGACCGCGAGAAGACCGGCGTGTTCACCGGCCGCTACGCGATTAACCCGCTGACCGGCGCGAAGCTGCCCGTCTGGGCTTCTGACTACGTGCTCGCTGACTACGGTACCGGCGCGATTATGGCTGTGCCCGCGCACGACCAGCGTGACCTTGAGTTCGCCCTGAAGTTCGACCTGCCCATCGTGAAGGTCCTGGACGTTGAGGGTGCTGAGGACCCGGCTACCAGCGGTGTTGCCGCAGCTGGTGACGGCGTGCTCATCAACTCTGGTGAGCTGACCGGCCTGCCGAAGGCTGAGGCGCTCGCTAAGGCTATTGATCTGGTTGAGGCTGCCGGCACCGGTGAGGGTAAGGTCATTTACCGTCTGCGTGACTGGCTGCTGTCTCGCCAGCGTTTCTGGGGTACCCCCATCCCCGTGATTCACTGTGAGGATTGTGGCGAGGTTCTGGTTCCTGAGGATCAGCTGCCGGTGCTGCTGCCCGATAACCTGCGCGGTGAGCAGCTGGCTCCTAAGGGTCAGTCGCCTCTTGCCGCTGCCGATGACTGGGCGATTGTGCCTTGCCCCGAGTGTGGCAAGCAGGCTCGCCGTGACTCGGACACCATGGACACCTTCGTGGATTCCTCCTGGTACTTCCTGCGTTACGTTTCCCCGAACTACGACAAGGCTCCTTTCGACCCGCAGGCTATGAGCGAGTGGGGTGCCGTCGACATGTACGTTGGCGGTGTGGAGCACGCTATTCTGCACCTGCTGTACGCACGCTTCTTCACCAAGGTTGTTCGCGACCTGGGCCTGATCAAGCACGATGAGCCGTTCAAGGCGCTCATGAACCAGGGTCAGGTGCTCAACGGCGGTAAGGCGATGTCCAAGTCGCTGGGTAACGGCGTGAACCTGGGCGAGCAGCTCGACAAGTTCGGTGTGGACGCTATCCGCACCACCATGATTTTCGCGTCCCCGCCCGAGGATGACGTGGACTGGGCGGATGTTTCCCCGGCTGGTTCGCAGAAGTTCCTGGCTCGCGCATGGCGTGTGGCTCAGGACGTCACCAGCGAACCCGGCGTTGACGCAACCACCGGTGACCTGGAGCTGCAGAAGCTGATTGCTCGCACTGTGCACGAGGTTCAGGGCCTGCTGGATAACGGTAAGTTCAACGTGGTTGTTGCTAAGACCATGGAGCTTGTGAACGCTACCCGTAAGGCTATTGACTCCGGTGCTGGTGCGGCTGACCCGGCTGTGCGTAAGGCTGCTGAGACTGTCGCTATTCTGCTGTCTCTGTACGCACCGTACACCGCTGAGGACATGTGGCACGCTCTCGGCCACGACACCCCGGTTCTGACCGCGGGCTTCCCCGAGGTTGACCCGGCTCTGCTGGTGGATGACACCGTCACCGCTATCGTGCAGATTAAGGGCAAGGTCAAGGCTCGCCTGGAGGTTGCGAAGGATATTTCCGAGCAGGAGCTTCAGGAACTGGCTCTGGCGGATGCCGCTGTTCAGCGTTCGATTGGTGACGCCGAGATCCGTAAGGTGATTGTGCGTGCGCCTAAGCTCGTGAACATCGTGATCTAAGCTTTTTAGATAAAGGAAGTTTCTTAGATAAAGTACAAGCCCCGCTGTGGCTTCGGTTCGTTCTACGGAACGTGCCGGAGGCGCTGCGGGGCTTTGCTGTACTGCGGTAGTGATGAGTGCCATAATGTTCAGGGAACGCTAGGAGAGGGTTCGTCATCGAATCACGCACTGACGAACCGGAAGAAGGGCCGGAATATGGAGCGAGAGAACAAAGCAGAGAACCGCATTGCCGTGGTAACCGATAGCGCCGCCGCCCTCGACCCGGAGCTCGTGCAGCGCCTGAGCGCTCGCGGTAATTTTGTGCTCGTTCCGATGCCGGTGACTATTCGCACGCCCGGTTCACCGGATCGTCAGCTGCAGGATTTGACCGCCGCCGAGGTGGATGAGGCGATTATGCTTGCACACGTGATGGGTCAGACGGTGAGCACTTCCGGGCCCGCGCCGGGCGTGTTTGCTGATGTGTATGACGAGTTGGCGTCGCGAGGTTTTACGCATGTGGTATCGGTGCATCTGTCCGGTGAGCTCTCGGGCACGGTGGAGGCGGCACGCACCGGTGCCCGCCTGAGCCGCCTGGGTTCTAAGGGCGTGAGCGTGGTGGATAGCCGCACGGTCGCCGGTGCCTACGGTCATGCGGTGGTGCGCGCCCTGGAGGTGCTGAACTCTGCTTCCTCTGATTTTGTTCCGAGCCCTGACTACCCGAGCTCTGACTACCCGACTGTGGCGCAGCTGGTGGACTACATTCAGTCCGTCTGCGAGCAGTCCACGCTCTACTTCTATATCCCGACCCTGGATGCGTTGCGCCGAGGTGGCCGTGTTTCCCCGGCGTTGGCGATGGTGGGTCAGATGTTCCAGATTAAGCCGATTGGCACGATTACCGAGGGCAAGCTGGCGTATGTGGAGCGCCCCCGCACTGCGGCGCGCGCCCTGGAGCGCCTGGTGGAGGTGACCGTGCAAACCTGCCGTGAGCATCAGCATGCGGCGGCGCTCAGCTCTGCTTCCGTGGGCTCTACTGCCACCGACCCCGCCAGTTCTTCGCTTGCCGCATCCCCGCGCGGTGAGGTGGTTGCGGTGCATCATGTTGGTAATGCGGCGCAGGCGGTGCAGCTGTACGAGCAGGTTCAGCAGATGCTGGGGGAGAGCTCCCTAGTTCATGATGCCGCCGCTTCTTCGGCGCCGGAGTTTTTGGTGAGTGCGCTGCCGCCGGTGCTGTCGGCTCATTCGGGGCTGGGTGCTGTGGCACTGGTCGTTTATTAGGATCGTGTACTAGTCGCCTATCCAGCGTGCCCGTGCTGAGTGCTCGTGCGGTGTTCTTGTGTGGCGTTCTCGTATGATGCGCCGCGGGCGACACGAAACACGACACGAAAACTGTGTGCCGGGAGCATATTTAACCCGTTTTGAGGCTGTGGTGTGTCTTACGTTGGGCTCGTCTGTTTTCGCGTGAGAAATTGCACTGCGTGCGAGCGCATGGGGCGTCATTGAAACCCATTCGCAGGTGAAAGGGTATTTTTTACCCTCAGATTTTGCCTTGATATGGCGCGGTTTTTAGTAAATGTGCGTTTCATGTGTGTTTATGTTGCCGTGACCGTATCGCAACATTTTCTAAGCATGAACACAACGCAAACCAACAGAAAACAACGGGTTTTTGCCGGTTTTTATGGCGCAACTCACAAAAATTTCTCGATATAACACACCAAAACACACACAAACTAGGGTAGGATTATTACCAACAACGGCGGAACGCACCGGGCAACATAGAGCACGGACAAATCCGACTAAACCAGAGCCCACAAGGCATCGGATTTGTACACCGCCACCAACGCACTGACAAGGAGATACTCCAGTGACTGTACGCGTAGCAATCAACGGCTTCGGCCGCATCGGCCGCACCTTCTTCCGCGCAGCTCAGACCGAGGGCGTCGGCTTCGAGATCGTCGCAATCAACGACCTCACCGATGTTGAGACCCTGGCACACCTGCTCAAGTACGACTCCATCATGGGTCGCTTCAACGCAGAGGTTGAGGTCAAGGAAGGCGCGCTGGTTGTTGACGGCAAGGAAATCAAGATCCTCGCTGAGCGTGACCCCCAGAACCTCCCCTGGAAGGACCTGGGCGTTGACGTAGTCCTCGAGTCCACCGGTTTCTTCACCGAAGGCAGCAAGGCAAAGGCACACATCGAGGCTGGCGCTAAGAAGGTTATCCTCTCCGCTCCCGGTAAGAACATCGACGGCACCTTCGTCATGGGTGTGAACGACGACCAGTACGATGCAGCTAACCACCACATCGTCTCCAACGCATCCTGCACCACCAACTGCCTCGCTCCGATGGCTAAGGTCCTGAACGACGCATTCGGCATCAAGCAGGGTCTGATGACCACCATCCACGCATACACCGCTGACCAGCGTCTGCAGGATGCTCCCCACCGCGACCTGCGCCGTGCACGCGCAGCAGCTGTGAACATGGTCCCCACCTCCACCGGTGCAGCAGCAGCTGTTGGCCTGGTTCTGCCCGAGCTGAAGGGTAAGCTGGACGGCTTCGCAGTCCGCGTTCCCACCATCACCGGCTCCATCACCGACCTGACCTTCACCGCTGAGCGCGAGGTCACCGTTGAGGAAGTCAACGCAGCAGTCAAGGCAGCAGCTGAGGGCCCCATGAAGGGCATCATCAAGTACAACGAGGATCCCATCGTGTCCAAGGACATCGAGGGTGAGCCCATCTCCACCGTCTTCGACGCACCGCTGACCAAGGTCATCGGCGACCAGGTGAAGGTTATCGCTTGGTACGACAACGAGTACGGCTACGTTGCACGCCTCGTGATGTTCACCAACAAGGTTGTGGCATCCCTCTAAGCCCCAATAGGCTTGCGACGCTCATCAAGTGTAAGCGTCACCCCGCGTAACTAACGCATAGTGAACCCCGGCACCACCGCATCAAGCGGGGGAGTCGGGGTTTGCTGTACCAAGACCCTGTGTAAGGGTCTTAATAAAACCCCAAAAACGTATAAACATACTATTTTCCGTCGCCCTTTTTGGGTCAAAAATACCGTAAGAAAATAGCTGATAGAGAGTGTGAATATCCGCGATATTCTGCGGAGAAACACCATCTAAAAACTATTTACTAGGCTGTCATTCACCCTAATGTTCGGTATGATGGAAACGGTATATAAACCCACCTATCCAGGAGGAATTCCTATGGCTAAGGCACTGTCCGAACTGCTCGAAGAAGGCGTCGCAGGCCGCCACGTTCTCGTCCGTTCCGACCTGAACGTACCCCTGAAGGACGGCGTTGTCACCGACGATGGCCGCGTCCGCGCATCCCTGCCCGTCATTGAGAAGCTCGCCAAGGCTGGCGCACGCGTTATCGTGACCGCACACCTGGGCCGCCCCAAGGGCAAGGTTGACCCCCAGTACTCCATCGCACCGGCAGCTGCACGCCTGGCTGAGCTGGCATCCGTGCCCGTGAAGGTTGCAACCGACCTGGTAGGCGAGGACGCAAAGGCTAAGGCAGCAGCCCTGGCTGACGGCGAAGTTCTGGTCGTTGAGAACGTCCGCTACGACGCACGCGAGACCTCCAAGGATGACGCAGAGCGCGGCGAGTTCGCTGACGAGCTGGTCGCACTGACCGGCGAGAACGGCGCATACGTGAACGACGCATTCGGCGCAGTTCACCGCAAGCACGCTTCCGTCTACGACGTTGCTAAGCGTCTGCCCGCATACCTGGGTGACCTGGTGAAGAAGGAAGTTGACGTTCTGGCTAAGACCCTGAACGACCCCGAGCGTCCCTTCGTTGTGGTCATGGGTGGCGCTAAGGTTTCCGATAAGCTCGCCGTGATTGACAACCTGATCGGTAAGGCTGACACCATCCTCATTGGTGGCGGCATGGGCTACACCTTCGCATACGCACAGGGCTACGAGGTTGGTCAGTCGCTGCTGGAGAAGGACCAGGTCGAGAACGTTCTGCGTTACCTGAAGGAAGCTCCCGAGAAGGGCACCGAGATCATCACCGCAGTTGACGTTGTTTGGTCTGACGCATTCTCCGCTGACGCTAACACCGAGATCCGCCCCATTGAGGATCTGACCGGCGGTAAGCTTGGTGCAGAGGCTGAGGGTCTGGACATTGGCCCCAAGACCCGCGAAATCTTCGCTGAGAAGATCAAGGGCGCAAAGACCATCTTCTGGAACGGCCCCGTTGGCGTGTTCGAGATTGCTCCCTTCGCTGAGGGTACCCGCGCGGTGGCACAGGCTATCGTCGACTCTGACGCATTCTCCATCATTGGTGGTGGCGACTCTGCTTCTGCAGTCCGTAACCTGGGCTTCAAGGATGAGCAGTTCGGCCACATCTCCACCGGTGGTGGCGCTTCCCTCGAGTACATTGAGGGTAAGACCCTGCCCGGCCTGGAGGCACTGGGCGCCTAATCTGGGTGCACAGATTTAGTACACGGTTTTAGTGTAAGGAACCCCCGCTGGGGCGGTATTTTGGTACCGTTCCGGCGGGGGTTTCTGCATGCCCGGCTGATCTTTCGTGGGCGGGGTAGCGCACGCTGTTTCCTGGCTATATGCTGTGGATTCCCTAGATGTGCGGCCTGTATCCGGGAGGGACAGAGGCGGCTTTACTAGACTGGAAATATAGAGGTTCCCGGCGCTCACCGGGCGGTACCCATACGGTTACCGCGGGGGAGCGAAGCAGGGAGCGCACGCACCTCCACAGGCAAACAAATACAAGCAAGCGAATACAGGCGGGCGAAGAAGCCCAGCGATTGAGCTTAGCCGCCCGCGAGTAGCCCAGAACCACCTCGGCAGCTCGTGAAAACGGTAACTCATAAATATGGAATCCAAGGAGGGAAAGAATGACCGTAAACGCTCAAATGCTCTTTGACGAAAAAGACTACACCGGAACATACCCGTACGTTGCCGATGGCGTGATCGGGCCCTACACACCCGCAAACCGGGACCACCCCGCCTACTCGGCACCCGCCCCGGGCGTGAGGTACACGCCGAATGCTTACAAGGTGTCAAACCTGCGCCCCTACCTGGGCTACTACTACGCCTGCCAAAACTACATGATTCTCGCCTCCGAACCGGCAGTTCTGAGGATCGACAATATCAGCGAAGAAATGTTCTTCCCCGCCATTCAGGACCTCTACGAAGAGGGTAAAGGCTGGGTCATCACGCCTGCCTCTAAGGTTCTGACCATGAACCTTCTGGAAGGGCAGCCGCGCCTCATCGACGAGACGCTAAAAATTGTGGAATGGAACGTGCGGTTCGATATTCTTCCCGAAGTTCAGGTGTACCGCAAAGACACAAACCAGGTGTACCCCATCACCGACTTTGATACGCGCGGCCTGATCCGAGACGGTGCAATACACGGGACTCTACGCACACAATTCACGAATGAGTGGAGGCCCGTCCAATTCATCCCAGAAAATAGTTTGAGCTAGGGGAGGGGAGAGCAACATGACGAATAACTTTGGTGGACCCGGATACGGCGGACCCGGATACAACGAGCAACGAGCGCTCATGAGGTCTATGATTTCTCGCGCCAAGTTTATACGAGCTGGCGTGTTCGCCGGCGCCGCCCTCGTCGCGATAGCGTTTGGCTGGGGCACTCAACTGCTCAACGGGACAGGCTCGGAGTCCCAGGCCGATAAGAAGCGTGACCAGGAATTTGTGCGCCTGGAACCCACGGAGAAGTACGATGAGCTCCGTACCTTGGGACCTTCCTCCGGGCCTCTCGTCTATACGGCGTTTGAGCGTAAGGGGCGCTTCATTCCTGCCACCGAGGTGCAGGCGGCGCAGAACGTGCCGTACCCTATTCAGCAACCCGGAATGGATAACTACGACCGCGCCGGCTTGTACGCGTTCTTGGCGTACTTCTTTGCGTCGATGAATTACTTCTACCACACGGGCGATACTGAGCCTCTTTCCAAGGTCACGGACCCCGAAAAGGTGCTGCACCCCGAAATTCTTCGCCTGTACAGGGAGAAGCGCGGATGGATTATCTCGGCTGATAAGAATGTGCTGAGCGCCAATGTTGCTGATGATCTTATTGCGGGTGAAAAGGCTAAAAATACGAGCCGAAATATTCTGGTGAGCACCCTGTACACGACTAAGGCTAAGGACCTTGCGTTTTATGTTAAGGAGACGGGGGAGAAGCAGGATATTCGCAAATATTTGAAGTATCTGGGGCGTTTCTCGCTGGCTGTGGAGCAT
>NZ_KV814378.1:0-7516 GCF_001813895.1 Rothia sp. HMSC071C12 | reverse complement strand
AGTGGGTGATTGTGGTTGACCGCGACGGCTACAGCAACCGCAACACCTACGAGCCGATCTACCCGCAAGGATTCGGGCAGCTATAGCTTTCTCTATGTGGCTTCTTTCGGAACCCCCGCCGGGCAGCACTTTCGGTACTGTGCTGGCGGGGGTTTCTTGCTGGACTTTTGAGGTGGATGCTTCGCGGCTGGCTATGGGAGGTGGAAGCAAGGGAGGCGGAATCCGTCCTGCTGAGTTCGTGTGCAGAACGTGCGTGTGTTACCTTGAAGGGTGTGTGATTCTCACTGTCACCGAGAGGGAACACACATGCAACGAATGTGGGCGAGGAAGCTCGTTCACTGTCACATCAACTTCCGGAAGTAAATATATGGGTAACGTCCACGCTAATACTGAAGCTGTTCCTTTTGACTTTGAGAGCGCTGAGGCTCTCAAAACGCATTTGACGCATCTAACTCAGGTAATTGAGCATCAGCTCCCTGCCCGCTATGGCGCCGATGGTACTTGTGGTGCCGCTCAGCTCGCTCTGGAGGGGTTCACCGGTGGCTATGCACGAGTGTATAGAGCAAAGCTTGCTTCGTCATTTGCGCTGTTGCGAGAGTTTAAGGAATGCTTTAGCAACGCAGCTCGTAATATGGAGACTTATATTAAAGCTGCCCGCGAGGAAGAGCGTATTCGCCGAGAGATTACTGAATGGGAGAAGCTCAACGAACGTAAGCAAAGAGCTCGTGATCTTGAGAAGCTTGAGTATGACCTTCGGAATCAAGGTGCGTATAGCGTTGATAACCCTGACCTCAATCTTGAGGTTCCCCCTCGTCCTATGCCTTCCCGCCCCCCGCATTTTGAGGTCTACACGCCACGACCTGTAGCTGACCCCTTCACTGGTGCTCAGGGTAACTCAGTTTCTTCAGGAGTTTCTCAAAGTGCTCTCGGACAGTTTGCCGAGGCAAACTCTTCCGCACAGGGTACTCAACGTGTGAATACCCGAGCTGCAATTGCCTCTGGTGGTTCCACTGTTTCTATCATTCCACATAATGTGTATCAGTATGGTCAGATTACTTTTTCTATGAATGCTGAACTTGGCCAGGCACAACATCGCGTCGCGTCCACCTATGCTCAGTTCCGTTCGAATACTTCGTGGGGAACTTTTAACGCTGATTCTTTGATTGCTGCGTTGCACACCTGGATTGAAGATGTGTATGAAGATGCTACCTGGCTAGGAAAAGTTGCTCAGGTAATGCTTGATGCTGCAACTTATGGCAATCTCACTAGTGCTTCGGTGGAGGGTTCTGTTGATCTTTCCGGGCCTGGGGCAAAGGCTCAAGTTAGCCTCGACATGAACCTTCTGAATGAGCTGATGCATGATGATATTCCCATGCATCACCTACTGCAGGTTCCTGGCATGAGCATTACCGGTGTAAATATCTCATCCGGCTACGCAAATGACCCCGTCAACGTTGCAACCGGTAACTTCATTGAAAGTGAAGTTGACCTTCGCTCTCATGTAAACCCTGTGTTGCGTCTTGAGCGCACCTACAACAGTGTTCTCGCTGCCCTCCCGAATACCCCTCACGGTGCTTTTGGCAAGGGCTGGTCAAGCATGCTGGATAGCCGACTTGAGCAAAACTCCGATAGCATCTCATGGCACACTGCCGACGGTCGTGAACTCGTCTTTGAACGTGATACGAACTCGGCTAGCGGGTATGCACGAACTCCCAACGCCCCCTACTGGCTGGAGAAGGTATCCGAGTCTGCTCTAGACGCGGCACCTACGTATAATGTGGATTCAGTCTCTGCGCCCTTCGAAGAAGATACCGAAGGACAAGAGGCGCTTTATCGCGCCCTATACTCTGCTGTGAATAAAGCGGTCAAGTCCGCCCATCGTCTACTGCCGTCATCCTTTGAAGTAACGGAATCGTCTGAACCCAGTTACTACTGGTCTGTTACTAACCATTCTGGTAGCCGTTATTTCTATGCTCCTTCGGGTGAATTGGTTGCTTTCATGGAGGGGCACCCCAGCTCAGCTATAGTTGCTCTTTACAACCGTGGCCCAAAGGCTAATGCTGATGGGGAATCCGTAGCTCAGCGACCGAGTGCTTTGATTCAGCCCCTTAGCGCGCAGGGCATTGTTGTCAGCTATGATGCACATGATTTTGTATCTGGAGCATCTCTCGTCAACTTCGGTGGAGGCTCCTCTGAAGAACAATCATCAGCACAGATAGAAAGCCAGCTGAACGATGTGCGCTATATCTACAATTCTGCTGGCGTACTTTGTGAAGTTCAGCGACCTGATGGTACTCGCCGTTATGAGCAGACGGAGGATAACCTCATTCACCGTGTCTGGAATGAAACGGGATATTGCGAGGTTGAGAATACCTTTGATACTGACGGCCGCATCGTAGCCCAGAAAACTGAGCACGGTCGAAATATCAGTTACCGCTATGAGCACGGTCTAATGACCGTGATTGAAGATTCCGGAACCGGTGAGCACGCTAATATTTGGCGCTCAAATGAACACGGTCAGCTTGTTTCCCTCGTGGCTGGCGACGGAAGCCGCCAGTCCATGCGATACAACTCCTACGGTTACCGTACCTATATCTGCGAGCGTGACGGATCCGTGACGCATCGTAGCTACGATGAACGTGCTCGCCTTGTCTCGGAAAATACTCCGGAAGGTGCGGTCCACCGTTATACGTGGGATGAGTACGACCGTATGCTTGCCCACCGAATTATGAATAAGAATCGGCGTGCAGGCACCTTCACCGAAACACGCTATACCTACTCCCAGAACCCGCTGGACCCTAATCCCCTGACTATTACCCGTAACGGAGGCAATACAACTTATCTTGAATGGGACAACGCCGGTCATTGCACCGCCGTCGCTGATGAATCAGGATTCAAACAGCACTTTACCTACAATGACCGTGGACAGCTTCTGAGCTCCACGGACTCTAGTGGTGCGCAAACGCAGTACTCGTATGATGCTGCCGGCAACCTGCGCTCAGTAACTAATCCTCTCGGCAATACCCAGTATTTTGAGTGGGATTCGAGTGGACGTCTCAGCACGGTAGTCGACGCGATGGGTGCTCGTTGGGGTTTGTCCTACACAGAAGCAGCTCAGAATGCTACGCCGACCTCCGAGCAACACTTGACAGCACTGACCGACCCTGAAGGTAACATCACTACTTTTGAATACTCAGCTGGTCACCTAAGCGCTGTGATTGACCCTATGGGTAACCGAACCAGCGTCGAACGCGACACCTGGGGCAACGTTATCTCCATGACTGATGCCGCAGAAGCCAAGACCCATTATGAATACGACGAACTTTCGCAGCTCGTCGCTATCATTGACCCCTGCGGGGCTCGTACCGAGTACGAATATTCTCTAACTGGCGACCTGAGTCGCATGGTGGACGCTACTGGTGTAGCTTTGAGCATTACCCACTCGCGCTCTCACGGTGAGTATTCAATGCGAGTTGAGGGCGCGTCCGGTAACTACGCCGTTGTAACCGATGCCCTGGGACGAGTTGTCTCTGCATCAAATTCTCTGATGAATATGGTGCCGGGTCTGGGTCCCGCTGGATCTTTGCGCTCTAACTCTTCTCTTGCGGGGCTTGCTTCAGCAGGTAAGCAGCCTTCTGAGCGTCCTGCGGGTCCTTGGGCGTCGTGGAGCTTGGTGCAGCCGGAACTTCGTGTTCCCACTATTTTGGGTTCCCGCGATAACGTATCGCGAGGCGATAGCGCCCTTACTGCTTCTCATCTTCCGTCTGTTATGACGATGTTTGAGAACCGCCAGGATATGGCGGCTCTCTTTGGGGTGCCCGTTCCTAAGCTGAACATGCCGGATGCCTCTATCCTTCTCAACTCTTCATCTGATAGCTCTGCGCAGGCTGGATATAACACTCACGGTCAGATTGCTCAGATTAGCTCTGCCGATGGCGGGGCAATTAGCTTCGAGTACGATGCTCAGGGACGTATGAGTCGTAGCATCAGTGCAGCTGGTCGAGAGACTTTCTTTGAATATGACGCGGCGGGCCGTTGTACCAGCCAGAAAACCCTCAAGAAAACGAGCGAGCTCGATGCTGATGAGGGTTACCTGGAGACTATCTTTACTTACGATCTCGCAGGTCGTTTGTTAGAGAAGACCATTAGGGATTCTGCAGATACTTCAACTGCCTCGTTGCGTCTTGTGCAGTACACCTACGATGCTGCTGGTCGACGCATTAAAGAAGATACGGGGGAGAAGGTTACCTGCTACAGCTACACTTCACGTGGACTTATTGCGCGTATTGAAGATAGCGTTGAAGGTACCCGTTCTTTCTCATACGATGCGGCAGGTCGCCTTGTTAGCGTTGAAGACGCTTTGGGTGGCACCTCCCGCTGTGAGTATGATGCCCTCGCACGTCCTCTGCGCTGGATTACGCCTGCGGGTATCGTAACGAGCTACGAATGGGATGCGGCAGGACGTCTTCTGCGTGAAGAACGCTCGGGTACAAGTTTTACGGTTGAAAGTGCGGCAGACTCTCTCGTACGTACTTTCTCTTACGATGCTGCAGGCCGTCTTCTGACGATGAATGACGGCGAACGTATCCGTTCGTTTGAGTACGATTACGCTTGTGGTGGTGTACTCCGCTCAGTCACGGTTGATGGTGAAGTTCAGGGAACTTTTGAATATTCCTTGATGAGTGGACGTGGCTCTCAGCAGGGCACGTTGAAGGTTTCGGTAAATGATGCAAAGGCAGAGCACATTTATGAGTACTCTGCATCTGGTAGGTTGCTGAGCCGTACTCGCGTACCCCACAGTGATATGAGCATGAAGCGCATCTCAAGTACGGTGTCTATTGCTGACCACACCACCGGTATTCTTCGTGCCCCGGACGCGAACCAGCGTACTCTCCATGCCTTGCAAGCGTTTAAGCAGCGCGGTGAGTACACGCTGAACTATGCCTACGACGCTGATGGTGTTCTGACAATGAGTAGCAACCCGTACGGTTCAGTCCGCTGGATGCGTGACGGAACCGGGCGAGTGCGCCATACCCACTCTAAAGACGCCTTCGCTCGTACCAGGGAGATGGAATTTACCCATGCTCCGTGTGGTTCCCTAACTTCGGCGCGTACAGATGATAGTCATGCAGTGTGGGAACTCGATCCTGTTAAGAATGTTCCCGTAGGGTACAAGGTGGAGCGTAACGGCACCCGAGGAACGGGAAACGGTACTGCAACTATGAGCATGTTTGCCGCCGGTGTGGAACGTGATGCTTCTTCTCAGGTTGCTGTTTGCACGCTTGAAGATGCAGGAAATAAGTTTGAGGCACACACTATGAGGTATCGCTATGATGCTTCTGGTGCTCTCGTCTCTGTTTCGGATGGTATTCAGGAACGAACCTGGACCTACGAAAACGGCATGATGGTCGCTGAAGCATTGTATATGCGTAATTGTGAGCAGGGAGATAACGCCCTGCTGCTGGAACGCGCCTTCAGCCATAATTCAATTGGTCTACTCAGCGCTGTTTCTGAGGTGCAGTATGGTACCGATGGGACTGTGCAGAATCGTTCTCGAACTGAGTATTTCTATAACGCTGCCGGTGAACGCGTCCGTGAGGTGACCACGGACGAGCTGACTGGACAGCACCGTGAGCGTACCCTTGGGTGGGGCAACATGGGGCAGGTGAATGCTATTCGCCTGGACAGCGAAGAGTGGGAGCTACACCATGACATGACTGGTGAGCTTGCCTCAGTGCACGCTAATACTACGGTTGATGTCCCCAATGCATCTATGCCTTTGGTGTGGGACGCTGTCTCATCCGTACCTATGGTGCTGGGTGTGGGCGGAATGAGTGCTGGATCTGTGCTGGAGAATATCTCTTCTGAAGAGGAACTGGGCTATGGCTTGGGCTGGTCTATGTCTTCGAACCCGTGGGAAAGTGACGTAGTTACTGTGCCTGCTGTTTCTGGTCTTGGCATGGTTAGTGCTGGCCCGGCAGCTTCTTCTGTCAATATTGCTGGCCTTGACTTCATGGGTTTCCGTGTGGCTGACGCTAACATGCGCCGTTTCGTGTCCACTGACGCTTTGAGCTCGGTGCCGGGTATCGTGCACGGTGCGGACGTAAATTCGTTTGTGGGCTGGAATCCTATGTCTCTGGTAGACCCGTGGGGTTTGCGCCCGATGTCAGTGCAGGAATTTAGGGACTATCAGGTTCGAAAAACAGAGAAGAAAAATCATGATACATCTGAGATTATTAACGAGATAAAGTATAGTCCTGGTGCCCAAATACTGTTGTTTATAATGGGGATAATTGATTATTCACCACTTTCCCCCTTTGGAATATATAATTACTTTAATAAAGATCCAAAGATTGAGGATTTGAATGTTCAGCGGCAGCATGGGCATAGTGGGGATATTCCTCCTGTTCCTCCGCAAAATATTCATCAAGTGGCGCAACGCATGAATTCAGTTAATGACAATCAACATGTTAAAGACATGGAGAAATCGCAAGGAAACGCAGGGTACTCAGCCGTTCAAATTGACGTTTATGAAGGGAAGAAGCCTGATGATTCGAAGGAGAAGGTTGCATATGTTTATATTCCCGGCACTGATTTTGATTTTTCGATAAAAGGTGGAAAAGATGGTGAGATTGGCTCTATAGGAAATAATCTTGGTCTGGCTGGTAATACCTCTGATAAACCTGTTGATGATTTGTCGCCCTACCACCGAATGGTGGAAAAGGCAATGAAGGATGCTAAGCTACAAGACGTAGACCGAGTAGTAATGGTTGGTCACTCTCAGGGCGGTGCCGTGGCGTATTCACTTGCTAATAATAAGGAATTTAATAGTAAATATAAGGTATCTAATGTTGTAACCTATGGTGCACCGACCAGCAATCTTGAGGGACAACGAGATGATCTTGACCATCACTTTAACTATGTGGCTGTTGTGAACGAGAATGACGTGGTTCCTGGCCTAACACCTGGAAAGCAATACGGCGAGCCCGCTAATCGTGTACATGTCGTCGAAAGTGATAAAGCTAGGGGGGGCATGGATTCTCACGGTATGAATATTTATGTCGATGCTACTCAGCGTTATGTTGCTAGTGGCTACGGTGATGATGAAGGCGTTGATATCGATGCACAGGCGTACAGCGCGCAACAAGAAGTGCAAGGAGTAGAAGAAGGAACTGGGCTATATACCGGTAGAAATACTTCTAAGACTACTTATTACAATCGTGCGTTACGAGAAGCCCTTCGGGGAAATACGTTTTAGGAAGGAGAGGAAATGAGTGTCGACCCGGAGTGGACTAAAAAATTCTTCAACCAAGAGGACTATAGGGGAGCATACCATCTTGTCGATACTGACATGATTGGAATTTATACCCCAGCAGACCAGCAGCACCCTGCATATTCTGCGCCGCCGCCAGACTACAGCTATACGTTTACTAAATTTCTAACGTCCGCTGATTTGAAATTCTATAATAGCTACTATTATCAATGCCAAAACTATATGCTTTTGGCATCCGATTCG
>NZ_KV814377.1:0-678 GCF_001813895.1 Rothia sp. HMSC071C12 | reverse complement strand
CGTACACGCTCATTCTGATTAACGTCGTGGTGTATGGTCTGCAACAGCTTATTCCCAACGAATGGGTGGTTAGGCATGGCAACATCTGGTGGCCCTATGTCCAGCACGGCGAGTACTACCGCATCATCAGCTACGGTTTTCTGCACATGCAGAACGACCCGATGCACCTGGTGTGGAACATGATTAACCTCTTCATCTACGGTGTGTCCCTCGAACGCATGATTGGGCGATGGAAGTTCCTTGTGGTGTACCTGGGCTCTATCATCTTTGGTGCATTAGGCGTGTATGTGCTGGCTCCTGGAACGAGCGTGGTGGGTGCCTCCGGTGGTCTATTCGGTCTCATGGGCTCGTTCTTGACCCTGCTAATCATCATGAAGCAGAAGGACACCGCACGAGTGTTCGTCATGATTACTGCCCCGAACATCATCTATAGCATTCTGACCCCGTCGAATATCTCCCACGCATGCCACGCGGGTGGTTTTATCGGTGGTGTGCTGTTGACACTGCTGTTTGTCCCGCTTGTGGATAAGCCCGAGTCCTCGAATCCGCCGCAACAGAGTCCGCAGCAATGGCAAAACGGCAGGTACTAAGCCTGAAAATACGTGAAAAATCTTCGGAAAATCCGGCACAAAATCTTTGGAGGGTCAGTGGAGAACTTTCCCAACTACATGAACTACG
>NZ_KV814376.1:52051-88250 GCF_001813895.1 Rothia sp. HMSC071C12 | reverse complement strand
CCAGAAGAAGATTTTCACGCACAGTCAGTTCATAACGGCCGTAGTCTTGACTCACCAAACCAACATTTGCCAACATGTTGTATTTACTCTCAGAAGAAGCACCCTTATACGTTATGCTCCCCTGGGCAATTGGTGTAATTCCAAGAATTGCATTTATTAGCGTTGTTTTTCCCGCGCCCGAGGCACCAACTACTGCAATCATTTGATTATTCATCAGCTCAAGATTAATATCTTTAAGCGCAAAAGACGACGCGCCCTCATACTGAACGGATACATCTTTGCATATAATTTTTGAAATATTTTCATGGTTAGGGTTAGAAGTTTTTATCTCAGAAGCATGGTCGTAAGTATCAGAGTCGCATACCCTTCGGAATTGCTGAACAGATAATGCTCCATTAATAATCTGACCGAATGAATATCCCACCTCTTGGGTCGCGTCAACACAGGCAATGATTCCAATCAGCGATCCGGCCACATACGATATATCGGCTCCTGAATCCACAAGGAAGTACAGGGACGCAAAAAGTAAGACAGAGCAGAGTAGCCCTGCAACTACGGAGATGATTCCTCTAACACTTTCAAGGCTCAATTCCCTACCGGCTGCCCGGCGTCGCCAGGACGCTACGCGTTGCGAGAAAAATCGGGAGGCTCTCATGAGGTGAAGTTCTTGGGCGCGACTTTGAGCCATCAGATTGTCTAGATAGTAGTTCTCTACCCGATAATCCTCGTACATTAGGGTGTAGATAGCGTAATCACGTTTAGCGAGAATCACCATTGCAATAGATAGGGGTAGTGAACACAGTGCCGCAAAAATTGCTGCCACAATGCTGACGTTCGCGATATTAAGACAGAGAAGTAACACCATTGCGAAGGCACTCACCAGTGTCATAACTGACATGGTGTGAACCTGCAATTCCTGTTTCGATATTGCCTCTCTAGCAGCACGTATATCTTCCTGTGATTTTGTGCTACCTATATCAGATAACGGAAATGTAGATAACCTGTTATTTAACATGCAGTGAACCCGATAGTTCACCTTTGATTTGAGGATGAGCATGTTACTTATGACCCAGCGTTTAGCAATGATATTAATTCCGACAACAAGGGCAAGAGCAACGATATAAATCCAGGCCGCACCACCATTTGAACCGCTCAAGGCTGATACTGTATTACCAATCAGCAGGGACTGACTCAGGGGAATGCAGGCTATGACGGCTAGCGATAGGGCGACGCTCACTAGGGTCCCAGGACAGGTTTTCCAGGCTAGGCGGAAAGACCAGAGTATAGAAGAAAATAGCTTTTTCATTCTCACCACGCTCACAAAGTCGTATTGAACTCATCTTTGAGCCCTGAAACTCCTCGATGAGCGGACGTCGAAACACTACCCGTGCTTCATTAGTTACCCTACTCCTCATTGAAATATAAAACACATATATTCGTGCGTGTCCAAGAATATTAAGCAGATATATCTGTGATATTTTCGGGCATCCAGGGGTTAGCCGACAGCTCTACCCGCAACGCCCCCAGCCCCCTTCGTCATAGTCAGTCATATTAAGTTCATATTTCTCCCCAATGTCATGTCCAGAAATATTAGGACATCAACCGCCGCACCCCTTGCACGCCCTCGGAGGCGGTGGGTAGAGTGAAAGCGTTATCTATCAAGAGCGACCGAGAGATCTGGCTCGTCGACGTCGCAGCAACCTCGCCAGTATCCCCCACCGTCACGGTGCAGGGTGCGGACAAGGTGCTCCCGCCAGAACCGATAGAGAAGAATACCCTTCGGCACCCCTTGATGATGCGCACCCGCAAACCGGTGGCGCGCATCCTGCAGAAGAATTCGCGCACCCTCCCGGTGCGTATCTATCGGGTGAACACGAAGGATGGTTATGACTACAGTTCACCCGGCTCTTTCTTTTGAGCTATTCCCTCCGCGCTCACAGGCGAGCTGTGAGTCGCTGCTCCGCACCATTGCGGAGCTTGAGGGCACCAACCCCGACTACGTGTCGGTCACCTACGCCGGTGACGCTAAGCGCCGCCAGAAGACCTTGGCGCTGCTCGACCACCTGGTGCATGAAACCTCCCTCACCCCGCTGGCTCACCTGATTTGTGCAGGCCACTCGGTGCATGAGCTGGAGCGTGCGGTCCGCCTGATTCTGGGTCTGGGCGTGCGCGGTTTCCTGGCTCTTCGCGGTGATATTCAGGATGGTCAGGTTTCTGAACTTCCTTTCGCCCGCTACCTGGTAGAGCTCATTCGCCGCGTGGAGCGTGAAGATTTCGCTCACCTGGCTGCTGGCAAGGTGTCGATTGGTGTGGCGGCATACCCGCAGAAGCACCCCGAGTCCGCATCCCTGTTGCAGGATATTGAGATTCTGCTGTCCAAGCAGCGTGCCGGCGCGGATTTCGCAATCACTCAGGTGTTCTTTGAGGATGAACGCTACAGCGCCCTGGTCGATTCGGCGCACCTGGCGGGCGTGGATATTCCGATTATTCCGGGCATCATGCCGGTAACCTCGCTGAAGCGCCTGCAGAATCTTTGCCAGATGGCGGGCATGGAAGTCCCGACGGACCTCGCCTACGCCCTAGAGACAGCAACCAGTAACGCAGAGCTGCACCGCATCGGTGTTGAGTACGCGCTGAACCAGTGCCGCACCGTGATGGACGCGGGCGCACCGGGCCTGCACTTCTTCACCTTCAACGAGCATGCCGCGGTTCTGGACGTTCTGGACCAGCTGGATTTGCCGCGGTACAGTAACCGTTTCTCTCAGCCGCTGAGCGAACTGGAATACGCCTAACCCAACCCGTAACGCTCCTTGTCGGATGCGTTCCCATTGTCTCCCCCGCAAATATTCCGGGAGTTGTTGAGTCCTCCGTTTCACCACCCACAGTCGGGTGGTAAAACGCCGGAACCGACTCCCACATCTATCCCCAGTAAAGGAAAAAAATATTATGTCGAACACCGCATTCCCCGCCGCAACTATTGTTGGTTACCCCCGCGTGGGCCGCTTCCGTGAGCTGAAGAAGGCTCAGGAGGCTTTCTGGAAGGGCAAGGCCACCCTGCAGGAGCTGCAGGACACCGCCGCAGACGTGCAGCGCACCTACTTCGAGCGCGTGACCGCCGCCGGTCTGAAGGCTGACAACTACTCGATTCCGGCAACCTTCTCCTACTACGACCAGGTGCTCGACGTTGTTCGCCTGTTCACCCTGGTTCCCGAGCGTCTGGCTGAGGCTAAGGACGCACGCGGTCTGCTGGATCTGCCCGGCTACTTCGCACTGGCGCGCGGTACCGAGACCCTGCCTCCGCTGGAGATGACTAAGTGGTTCGACACCAACTACCACTACCTGGTGCCCGAGATTGGTGCCGGTACCGAGATTAAGCTGAACCTTGAGGCTATTGACGAGCAGCTTGAGGTTGCAAAGCAGGCTGGTGTGAAGGTTCGCCCGCAGATCGTTGGCCCGCTGACCCTGCTGCTGGGTGCTAAGGCTGAGCAGGGTTCCGCTGAGGACTTCTCCCCCGTTGACCGTCTGGATGAGTTCGTTGCCGCGTACGCTCAGGTGCTGGAGCAGCTGGCTGAGCGCGGTGTTGAGTGGGTTCAGCTGGACGAGCCGGGCCTGACCGTGGACCGTGCCGACAACGCGAAGGTTGCGCAGCTGGCTGAGCGCACCTACCGTGCCCTGGCTGCTGGCGAGAAGCGCCCGCAGATTCTGGTGACCAGCCCCTACGGTTCCCTGCGTGAGAACCTGCCGGCGCTGCTGGGCACCGGTATTGAGGCGCTGCACCTTGACCTGGTGCACGGCGTGTACTCGAAGGCTGAGCTGGAGTCTGTTTCTGCTGCTGGTGTGCACCTGGTTGCCGGTGTTGTGAACGGCCGTAACGTGTGGCGTGCTGATGTTCGTGCCGCACTGAAGACTCTGGAGGCGCTGCCCGGCGCATCCGAGGGTGCCGTGTCTGTGGCTTCCTCGACCTCCCTGCAGCACGTGCCGCACGACCTGGCTCTGGAAGACCCCGCCGAGGTTCCCGTGGATGGTCTGGCATTCGCCGATCAGAAGGTCGCTGAGATTGCTCTGCTGGCTCGTGGCCTGGCTGAGGGTGAGGCTGCTGTTGAGCCGGAGCTGAAGGCTGCTGACGAGGCGCTGGCTCGCTTCGCCGCTGACCCGCGCAAGCACAACGACGAGATTCGTGCCCGCGCCGCAGCTGTGACTCCCGAGGACTTCGACCGCCCGACTATTGACGTTCGCCGCGCGGCTCAGGCCGACCTGAACCTGCCGAAGCTGCCGACCACCACCATCGGTTCTTTCCCGCAGACCGCTGAGATTCGCCGCCACCGTGCGGAGGCTCGTGCGGGCAAGATTTCCGCTGAGGAGCTGAACGGCTTCCTGCGTGACGAGATCGCTTCGGTTATCGCGCTGCAGGAGGAGCTGGGCCTGGACGTGCTGGTTCACGGTGAGGCTGAGCGTAACGACATGGTTCAGTACTTCGCTGAGAACTTCGACGGCTTCGCCACCACCCGCCACGGCTGGGTTCAGTCCTACGGTTCGCGTTGCACCCGCCCCTCGATCCTGTTCGGTGACGTGAAGCGTCACGGTGAGGGCCTGCGCGGTGAGGCGTTCACCGTTCCGTGGAGCTCCCACGCACAGTCGCTGAGCGACAAGCCGGTCAAGGGCATGCTCACCGGCCCGGTAACGATTCTGGCGTGGTCCTTCGTGCGTGACGACCAGCCGCGCCGTGAGACCGCTAACCAGGTGGCTCTGGCTCTTGCCGACGAGATTGCCGACCTGGAGCAGGCGGGCATCCGCATCATTCAGGTGGACGAGCCGGCTCTGCGTGAGCTGCTGCCCCTGCGCCGCGACGAGCAGCCGCAGTATTTGGACTGGTCGGTGAACTCCTTCCGCCTGGCAACCAGCGCGGTGAAGGATTCCACTCAGATTCACACCCACCTGTGCTACTCGGAGTTCAACGAGATTATCGACTCGATTAACGCTCTGAACGCTGACGTGACCAGCATTGAGGCGGCTCGTTCGCACATGGAGCTGCTGGCTGACATTCCGGAGAGCTTCGTTTCCGGTCTGGGCCCGGGCGTGTGGGACATCCACTCCCCGCGTGTTCCTTCGCAGGATGAGATTGAGTCCCTGCTGAAGGCTGCGATTGGTTACGGCACCATTGCTGACCTGTGGGTGAACCCGGACTGCGGTCTGAAGACTCGTGATTACGAGGAGACCAAGCAGTCTCTGCGTCACCTGGTGGATGCCACCAAGGCGATTCGCGCATCCCTCTAGGAGGCGCCTATTGGCTCCGCTGCCTGCTGCGGGTTGACCGGATGATGGTTTGCTCGCGGTAACCTGCGGCAGGTGGCGGCTGTTCGGCTTCGTGCCGGTATACGTACCGACTGTATGCCGAGCTTTTGGGGATAGATAACGGGCCCGCCCGTACGGTTTTTCTTCTGCACCGTGCGGGCGGGTTTTCTGCATCCTGGAGGGGCTACCGCCCTCTCTGCCACCCGCGTAAGCCCGCTGAGGAGCGGCAAAATGTCTCTGAGAAGCGCCTGTACCGGTGAGCCAGCATCTGGTGCCGTGCCGGGCATCCTGTGGCTTGGGGGCGTAAGAACATAGAATGGAACCATGACTACTAACTCTGGAATCACTAAAGAATGGGTGGATGAAACCGTCAAGCCGGGCGACGATTTCTTCCGCCACGTCAACGGCAAGTGGCTTGCTACCCACGAAATCCCGGCGGACCGCCCCAAGGACGGCGGCCTGTACACCCTCCGCGATAACGCAGAGAAGCACGTGCGTGAGCTGGTGGAGAAGATCGCGAAGGAGCAGCCGGAGTCCCGTATTGGCGCACTCTACAACTCCTTCATGGATGTTGATAAGATTGAGGCGGACGGCCTGGAGCCGCTGCTGAAGGAAATCGCCCCGATTCTGAACTCGGCAACCCCCTCCCACCTGGCTGTGACCCTGGCGCTGCTGTCTCGTGCGGGTCTGCCGCAGCTGTTCGCTTGGTACACCAGCAACGACCCGAAGGACCCCAAGAATTACACGTTCTTCCTGTACCAGTCGGGTCTGGGTCTACCGGATGAATCCTACTACCGTGAAGAGAAGCACGAGGCTGCATGCGCGGCGTATGTTGAGCACATTGCCCGCATGTTTGAGCTGACCGGTCTGGCTGAGGGCTTCGGTCTGACCCCGGAGCAGGCGGCTCAGCTGGTGTTCACTCACGAGTCTGAGCTGGCTCGCCTGCACTGGAATGTCGTGGAGAACCGCGACGCTGAGGCGACCTACAACCCGTATCAGGCGACCGAGCTGGAGGAGAAGTTCCCCGGCTTCCCGTTCTCGCAGTGGCTGCTGGCGCTCGGCGCAGACCCGGAGACCCTGGGTCAGGTTATTGTGGCTCAGCCGTCCTTCTTTGAGGGTGCGGCTAAGCTGTTCACCTCCATCCCGCTGATGAGCTGGAAGCTGTGGGCTGTGTGGACTGTTCTGCGTTCGCGTGCACCGTTCATGTACGACGAGCTGGTTCAGGAGAGCTTCAACTTCTACGGCAAGACCCTTTCCGGTACCCAGCAGATTCGTGAGCGCTGGAAGCGCGGCGTGGGTGCTGTCGAGAAGGCTCTGGGTGAGGAGATTGGCCAGGAGTACGTGGCTGTGCACTTCCCGCCCTCGCACAAGGAGAAGATGCTGGTTCTGGTCGGCAACCTCCTTGAGGCGTACCGCGAGTCTATCGAGTCGCTGGACTGGATGACCGAGGCAACCCGCCAGAAGGCGCTGGAGAAGCTGTCGAAGTTCGTCACCAAGATTGGTTACCCCGATAAGTGGCGTGACTTCTCCGCACTGGAGCTGGTGCCCGGTGACCTGTTCGAGAACCTGCGCCGTACCGGTGCATTTGATGCTGACTGGCTGATTGCCCGCAAGGGTCAGCCGGTGGATAAGTCGGAATGGCTGATGACTCCGCAGACCGTGAACGCGTACTACATGCCGCCGGCGAATGAGATTGTGTTCCCGGCAGCGATTCTGCAGCCGCCGTACTTCAACCCGGATGCTGACGATGCGGCGAACTACGGCAATATCGGCATGATTATTGGCCACGAGATTGGTCACGGTTTTGACGATCAGGGTTCCCGCTATGACGGTGACGGCAAGCTGGAGAGCTGGTGGACTGAGGAGGATTACGCGAAGTTCAAGGAACGCACCTCCGCGCTGGTGGAGCAGTACAACGCGTACGTTCCGGTGGGTCTGGACCCGAAGTTCCACGTGAACGGTGAGCTGACTTTGGGCGAGAACATTGGCGACCTGGCTGGCATGTCGATTGCGTTGAAGGCGTACCGTCTGGCTTTGAAGAAGCAGGGCATTGAGTCGCTGGATGACGCACCGGTGATTGACGGCATGACCGGTATTCAGCGTTTCTTCTTCTCGAATGCTCGCGGCTGGTGCACGAAGTCCCGCCCGCAGCATGCTGAGGTGATGATTTCGGTGGATCCGCATTCGCCGGATGAGTTCCGTGTAAACGGCGTGGTGCGCAATATTGATGAGTTCTATGAGGCGTTTGGTGTCTCAGAGAGCGATGCACTGTACCTGGCTCCGGAGGAGCGCGTGCGCATCTGGTAGCATCCCGATAAGGGTATATGCTTTATTGCACATATAAGAAAGGTGCCCGTCTCGTGGGTTTATTCCACGGGGCGGGCGCCTTTTAGGTGTAGAAGCTACGCGCTTCTAGACTGAAGCTTTTAGGAAGCGGAAGACGAGGACGAAGAAGAAGCACGCATACCGGTCAGCTTCCACGCACCGTTCTCGTACACACCGTGCAGGGTACGCTCCACCTCGTCCTTACGTTCCGATTCGGAAGGAGCTTCCTGCACGCGGTCCTTGCTTGCAATGAACTCGCCGGGATCCATGGTCATGCGAATATCCCAGTTGTAGGTGTCACCCTCACGTTCGGGCTGCGCGGAAAGCATAGTGATGACAACGGATGCATCGTGCATCCAGGCTTCACCCTTGACCAGCTTCTCACCAAGGGTGCCCCTTTCCGGCTCAATCATACTCTTCAGCTCAGACTTGTCGAGTGCGCATTCACGCAGGGGCTCGGTCTTACCGGTACGCATGTAGTATTCCATGGCTGCGCCGAAGAACGCGATGGACTGGTACAGACCTTCCACGCTGTTCTCGTTGGCGACGGCGGGCTTGGTCGGCACGGGGGCGTTCTTGGACGGCTCGGTGCGGGTTGCGGGCTGGTAGTCGGAAGGCTTGGAGGTGTAGCCCTCCAGGACTGCAACACCGGAGTAGTCGCTACGAACACTCTTGGATGCCGACGCGGAAGCAGATGCGCTACCGGATGCATTGCTGGATGCACTCTCGGATGCAGAGCCGCTGGATGCCTGAGACTGCGAACCGCATGCAGCCAGGAGGGTTGCGCCACCGGCAGCGACAAACAGGCCGAGGGCGGATCGGCGGGTTACGTTCTTCATTTTTCTCTCTATCTGTGGTGTGTTTTCCGCACCGTGGTGCGGGTGATGCCTGCGGCATCTAACGGGAAGACGGCACTACGTGAGTGTAGTGCCGTCTTCCAGTATATGTTTATTGGGCTTGGTATTTTTAGCCGCCGTAATAGTAGTAGTTGCTGTAGGAGCTACCGTAGTAGTCACTGATGACGATGCGGCCGCGGCGGCCGTAACGGTGCGAGTAGTAGCCGTTGTAGGGGGTGCGGCGCACGGTGGGGCGGTAGGTGGTTGCCTGCGCGGGGGTGAGCAGTGCGCCGAGGGCGGTTGCTGCGCCTGCGCCTGCTGCGGCGAGTGCTGCGCGGCGGGTGAGGCGTGAGGGCTTCTTGGTGGCCATGATGTGCCTTTCGGGGTCGGTGTTTCTGTGAAGTGACGTGGTGCGTGCACGGCGTACGGCTGTGCATTGAACCTTTCTTATTGTAAGCCTCAACGTTAATGTTTTTGCGTGCAGAGTGCACCTTCTAGTTGAGGGTTAGACCGTGCGGGCTAGTCAACGTTTTTCCGGCAGAAAAACTGCGGAAATATTGGTTGAAAAACACACCGGGCACGCACTAAATACGGGCTGAAAACAGCCTAAATTGCGGGCTACATGTCTACTTCGGCGAGGCCGGAAATCTTGCCGTAGCGGAAGTACCGGAGGGTAGATCGGCGGTTCGCCCAGGCATTAATCTGGGCGACGTCGTCGGAGTTGCCAATGTCTGGCCAGCGGTCGTTTTCAATCCTGAATCGGGTCATTGCGAGGAGAGGGTAGCTGCCGAAGACGGGGCAGAATTCTGCGACTAGTTTGCCGGATTTTGTGTAGAAGTGGAGGGAGTCTGCGTGTTCACGGTCGGTGTTGTTGTCGTATGAGACCGTGTCAATCGCGTTGAGCGGGAAGAACACCGTATCGTTGCACGGCTCTCCCCTTTCGATTCCTTCGGGCGAGATTTTAGTGTAGGTACCGGCGGCGTTCCAGAAGAAGAACATGAAAAAGCCGATCATGCCGAGGCCAATAAAGTCGAATGCGAAGTGGAATCCTACGTCTTCCCCTAGGTGAATGACGGAAGCTCCTACCGCAAACAGAAGAATTACTAGGGCGTATAGAACGATTTCGAAGCGGTTTGTTCGGATGACGTATACGGCTTCGGCGCGTAGTTTCTTTTCGCGGCGTCGGTTGAGTTCGTACGTGACGACGATGCGGAGAACCTTGTAAATCAGTATGGAGTCGAGTGCGCCCCATATGAAAATCATGATGGTGTTGACCATGGTCGCTCACCAGCCTTTCTATCTATCGGTGACCAGCAGCCTTCCGGCAACGATGCGGAGGGTGCGGGTTCGTTCTCAGAGTAGCTAACGAAATCGGGTGGGTAAGCAGGAATTCGCGTTATCCGCGGAGTGGTTGCCCAGTCTTCACCGGAGCATCGCGTCGAGTTAACCTTCTGGTCAGATACGGTGCGATAGGCTAAGGATGTGCCCGCCACCTCACCGGGGCGGGCCTGATTCACCAACCGCTACCGCACAAGGACGTACATACTATGAGCACAGCCGAAGTAAGCAGCGAAGCGTAAAAAGGCAACGAAAGCCTAGAAACCTAGCAAGGAAAGCTAACTATCTACAAGAGGCAAACCGATGGAAATTAATTACAAGCGCCGCCAAAGAGTGGCACTCATTATTTCATTCATCATTCTTTGGTACGTGTTCTTTGTTGTCCCTAAAGACTTACGTGATGACAGTGACGGTATCACCGCTACCTGCACCGTAACTAAGGCATATACGAAAGAGCGCGGCGGCACAGTAAGTGGCATGAACGATATTAGACCCAAAGGTATTTTTGAGACAGAAGAATGCGGCACTCTCACGATGTACGTACCTCCGGAAGGCCGCAAGATTCCCGAGTATGTTGAGACCGTCAAGCCTGGTAAAAAATACCTATTCCATGTCGCAAACTCATCTCCTGAAAAGGAACGAGATTTTGAGACGACCCGCTTTGAAGAAATCACAGAGTAACAGCCTGCAGCCCAGAAAGAAGGTGAAAAGCAGTGAAAAAGAACTCCCCGAGGAAAAAGAATGTTTCAAAGAAAAGGAACACCTCGAAGAAAAAGAATTACCCAGAGGCGAATTACATTACCGAAACTGGGGCTATAAAAAAGACCCTCAAAAAGAGATACACCAAGAAAAAGAAGAATAAAGTCGATTTCAAAGAGTATCTTCGCGACATAGCAAAAGATGTATGGGATGCACGTGGCTCCATCATAACCGTAGTAGTCATTCTAGGGTTCTTCGCGTCCTTACATTTTATGACCAACTACAACCCGGGCAATGAATCCGCTATCTGCACTGTTACCTCAGTCGAAATCATTGAGCACGAGGACCCCTACTCAATCTCTGGTGAATTCGAAACGGAAGAGTGCGGAATCATCACATCAAGCAAATCCCCTGATGGTATACCCATCCGCAAATACCTCCAGAACTTTGAAACGGGCAAGAAATATAGGGCGTACAAGTCCTTCGATACCCGCAACGACGAATTCGACTTCAGCGTCCTCCGCTTTGAAGAGATCAAAGAGTAACCCCACCCCCGCAGAAAGGAATCCACCGTGAGCTTTATCGGCGACTTTATCATCGGCTTTTTTGGAGAGGCCCTCGCCTCCTCACCGACCCTGCAGCGAGTATGCCTGTGGATTCTTTTCTCTATATCCGTTCTTCTCACGCTCGTCCCCGTCATGACGGGTGAATACGCGTGGAGCATCATCCCCATCTCGATAATGCTGTTTTCCGTCGTGACGATTGACGGCACTCGTGAGCAGTGCGTGAAAAACACCAAGAACGGCGGCGCGTACCACTACTTTCTGCTGACGGTGGGCACGCTCTGCGTTGCCGCGATTGTTCTGCTCGCTGCTCTCTCCCTGGCGGGTGTCCCGCAGGTTGCCCTCACCCCGCAGGCGGGCGGCATCAATTTCGCGCCCTGGTATGTGGCGGTGTCCGCGCTGGTTCTTCTGCTGTTCTTCTACAACGCCGCGGCGCCGAACGAGGAGATCCCTAACCTGCGACGCATGGAGCGCATCAACCGGTACGTACGCCTGGTGGTGCTGGGTGTGAGTGCCCTGATGGCGCTCTTCTGCCTGCTGATTCCGGTGGTTTCGTTCGCTACTGCCGGTTATGAGCCTGTGGGTGTTTCGGTGGTGCTGTGCCTGGTGCCGGTCTTCCTGATTTTTGTGCGCCGCTCCCTGTTCAAGCTGTGGGCGGCGACCTTTAAGGAGGGCGCTGCCGGGTACGGCGTGTTGCGTGGCTTCTGCGTCACCCTGGTGGGTTTGGGTGGATGCTTGGCGGCGGCCCGTCTTGCCGTGGATGTTGTGCAGTCTGGTAGCGGCTTGTCGCTGGTGTATGTGGTGCCGGTGATCGCCTCGTACCTGCTGGCGAAGAGGTACCTGACCGTGGGTGTTGCTATCCCCGAGAAGGAAGACGAGGAGGACCCGGAGGCTGAACCGGCAGCAAGCTAAACTGTGGAGCGCCGCGGGCTGAGAGATGACCTCAGCCGCGGGGTTTTTCTATGTCAAACAGAGTTCGGTAAGTGCACTAGGTTGAAACGAAATGAAAAATACCTTTAACTATCACCTCAAGGTTGAATTGAATATCCTGATGAGGCACCGACTAGGAGGAAAAAATATCAACCTTCCCATATTGGACTGATAAAGTGGTACGGGGCTTTTTCTCTTTCCGGCTTTGCCCCTGACCCTATCCACTCAGGTGGGCACTATACAGTGGCGTTTCAGACTTGTCGCTGTTGTGTGTCTGCACGGTATATAACTCAACGAAAAGATCATCATGACCAACCACACCACAGCGCGTCAGCGTCTACTCCGCTTCCCTTTGATTTTGGGTGTCACGACGGCACTTATTTTCTCTTCCTGCTCCACGGGCACGAACAATAACAGCACCCCTTCCGATAAGGGTACTGTTACTTCTCAGAGTCCCCGCCAGGTAGAGAACGCTACTAATGTTCTGCAGAACGTGAATATTCAGATGGGTCGTGACGGCGAGGTTTCGTCGATTGAGTCGACCAACATTTACGTCAATGACAAGGATCGTACGAGCTCCTCGAGCAATGTGCAGTTCAAGCCGAAGGACGTCGTTAATGACCTTCCTGTGCGTGTGAGCCTGCAGTATTCTACTGAGCGCGGTAGCGGCACTAACCTGAATGATTTGAACGGCTACAGCGGCGAAATCACGATTAAGGTTACGGTCGAGAACCTGACGGTGAAGACCGAGGACGTCACCTATGATGCATCCGGTACTAGCCGTACTAGCCCCGCACCGGTTGGTACTCCGTTCTCTATTGCTGCTTCTACTGTTCTCTCGGGTTCTCCTACTCAGGTTATTACGACCCCTGATGCTGCTGATTCGTCGACGAATGGTGTGGTAAGCACCAATGATGAAGGTAAGGCTGTTGTTCAGTGGGGTGCTATTTCCGCGCCTCCGGTGACTGGTAGTTCCTCTTCTTTTGTGTTGAAGGTCAAGGCGAAGGATTTTAGTGCGCCTACCTTCAACATTTCGGTGCAGCCTGGTTTTGCTTCTGATTTGTCTGGTGCAGGAATCATTACTAACGGTTTCACCTCTCAGGATGCGTCTCAGGTGGCGCTTCTGCAGCGCACTATTGATACGGTCAACGAGGTTAATACGACGCTGACTAGCGCTAGTTCGCAGGTTGCTCAGGTGCGTCAGAGCCTGGATGATACGTCTGCGACCTTGGGTAAGGACACTGCCGAGCATCTGAAGACTCAGAATGAATCGTTGACGAAGACTATGCAGGGTCTGCAGGCGAATATTGAGAGCCTGCAGAAGGATCTTTCTGAGGCTTCGCGTACTAATAATTCTCAGCTGATTTCTCAGTTGGAGCGTACTGTTGCTGCTCTTCACTCGATGCTGGGTGATACGACGGCTCGCCCCAATGTGTCTGTTTCGCATAGCGGCGGTCGTTGTGTTGTGCATCGTGAGGAGGGTGCGAGTAGCCGTAGCGTGTACGGTAATTTGGTTCAGCTGTCTGCTGTTCTGAATGCGTATGCGGAGGCAAGTTCGGACTGCCAGCAGGATCTTACGGCTTCGATTCGTGAGATTGTCGGCCCGGAACACCCGACCGCTGAGACTTGTTCTTCTAACGGTTCGGTGACCTGCGCCCTGTTCGGTGCGTCGGTGACGGTGCAGAGCTCTCTGATTGCACTGGTTGCTACTGGTGAGAAGATTGTGGATCACCTGCAGCCGGAGTATTTGAAGGGTGCGAACAACAACTATTCGGCATTGAAGCGTCAGATGGATGAGCTTGTTGAGCAGGTGGAGAAGGACCCGTCTTCTCTTGATGCTGATGCTGTGCGTTCTTTGAGTGAGAAGGTTAGTGCGGCTCGTCAGAGCGTGAATCAGATGAAGGAAACGTCGAGCCGTCTGATTGAGAGCATCAAGAACGTTCATTCTCGTGCGGCTTCTGCTCGTGCGGAGCTGGTGGACGGTTCTGGTTCTATGAGCGCTCAGAATAAGGAACTGGCGGAGCAGCTTTGTGCTCTGTCTACTGAGCGTGGCGGTTCTCTGTCTGCTGAGCAGGTGGAGCATCTGCGTGGATACCTGACGGCTTCTTCTTGTGGTGGCGCGGCTTCGCCGTCTGCTTCCCCGTCTTCTGAGGCGCCGTCTGAGGCTCCTAGCCCTGCACCGTCTGAGTCTGCTTCTGTGGCTCCTTCTGAGGAGCCGTCGAAGAAGGTTGAGGCTCCTTCCGCCGCTCCCTCTTCTGAGGCGCCTTCCGCCGAGCCTACTGCCACGGAAGGTAATACTCGCGTCATTACGGTGGAGAACGCGAACGAGCGTACCTACACTTCGAACACCCCGGCAGCACGTACTCCGATGGAGCAGCGTATTGCTGCCGCGGTAGCTGCGTGGGATGAGGTTCTTGCCGCTACTTCGATGGATGACCCCAAGGAGGGCCTGGCCCGCGATGCCAAGGACCTTAACGACGCTGTGAACGCGGTAGATGGTGCCCTGGGCGAGGTTGAGAAGACCCTGAACGATGCCGCAAACGCGCAGAACCAGGACGCGGAAAAGAAGGAAGAGCCTACTGAGGAGGCTAAGGTTTCTCTGCGTGATCGTATCCATTCAGCTTCGGATGCTGTCAATGCTTTGGGTAAGAACCTGGAGGATATGACGAACATGCAGGCTGACCTCTCCACCGCTATTAAGGAAGCGTTCAAGGAGTCTGCCAATGAGACTCGCGAGAGCCTGACGAGCATGATTAGCGAGGAGATTCGTAAGGTTTCGAGCGATGGTTCTTCTAGCGCTTCGGCTGCTAAGGAGGCGTTCTCCGCTTCGGTTGCTGGCATTACTGATACCGCGAATACTGTGGTTCAGGTGGCTGGTGAGTCTATCGAGGTTCAGCACAAGGATATGAATGATCGTATTGAGGGTCTGCGTCAGTCTCTGGATTCGGTGACTGAGCGTTCTCTGGTTGCTCTGAGTACCCGCGCTGAGAACGCTACCTGAGATTTGGCTGGTGCATCCGTTCAGCTGAATAACGACCTGTCGAAGCTCATGCTCGATTTGGGCGATAGCAACGCTGAGGGCGCTGGCCTCTTGGGCGCGCTCAAGAGCAATAGCGCGAAGGCTGGTGCGGCTGATTACCAGCTTGCTTTGGCGATGCAGAATGCTCAGGGTTACACGAACCTCCGTTCTGAGGATATTGCCGCTCTGCAGAAGCGTCAGGCTCAGTTCAAGGCGTCCCTGCAGCGTCTGCGTTCGCTGCCGACCTTCCACCTGTCGAATGCTGGCAGTGCAGAGGTGAAGACGGTGTACACCTTCCAGATTGGTGATTAGCCGTGGGGTTTTCCCCTCATTTGGGCTCTGATTCAGGTCCTCACCGCCGCGAGGGCAAGCGGCTCACTCAGCGCACCGTGGTGTGGTGTGTCAGTCTGTGTGTGCTGTTTAGCCTTGCGGTGGTGGGGATCTGGTATGGCGTGCGCGCTGTGACTCCTCAGCCTTTGCCGCTTGGTACGGGTATGAACCCTGCGTCTGCGGTGACGGTTCAGCAGGCTATTTCTCTTCCTGCGTCTGGTCGTGAGCCTGTTATTGGTGTTGTCGCTACTTTTGGTGATGATGCTGAGGGGTCTGCGTGGCGTCTGAATGCTCAGGGTGCTCGTGTTGCGCAGTACCGTCTGGCTTTGGGTAATTCTTCTGTGAAGGTTCTTTATGCGAACGATAAGGGAACGGAGCAGGGTGCCCGTGAGGCGGTAGAGAAGCTCTCTTCTGAGGGTGCTTTGGGTATTGTGCTTGCTTCTCGGGGTGAGCATCTTCGGGGTGCTACGGCTGCTGCTAAGGAACGCAATGTTGCGGTGATTGAGGCGTATGACCGGGTAGATGCTGGCGATGGGGTATGGAGTTTTGCTCTGAACCCTGAGCAGGAGAAGCAGGTCTATACGACTGCTATTCGTTCGCTCGCCGGTGCATCTAGCAAGGGTTCTTCGCAGCAGCTTGATGGTGTGCGCACTATCCTGCTGGATGCGGGTGAGGGCTCTGCGCCGGACCTTCCCTATACGAATCGCGTTCAGGTTTCTGCTGATGAAGACGGCATGAAAGACACTCTTAAGGAGCTGACGCGCCTTCTGGGGGACAAGTCTTCGGGCTCTTCTCCTGTTCTGGTTTTGACGGGTTCGGCGTCGACTCAGGCGAAGGTGCTTCGTTCTCTTCAGAGGGCGGGTATTACGTCTCCGGTGATTGCGGGTGAGGAAGCTTTGACGGAGCCTTTTATGCGTCTTCTTCTGGAGAACGGTGGTTCCTTAACTGACAATATTCGTGTTGTGGGGCGTGTGCAGGCACGTGCTGCGGCGTTGAGTGCTGATGATGCCGGTCGTGCTTCTTCGGCATTTGTGTCAACGGTTGAGCGTATGAAGAACGATTCTTCGCTCAAGGATTTGTCAGGCGAACAGTCGTTCTCGAAATCGGCAGCGTGGGCGGATGCTCCCTCCCATAATGCGCTCTTGGCTTTTGCATATGCCACGAGCCAGGTTCGTGAATACACTCCCGAGGCGGTTCGACGGGTTCTAGGGACCCTTCGTTTGGACGCTAAAGATTCTACGGTCGCGTATCCGTTGGATTTCTCGTCTTCCTACGCCGCGGGCGGGCAGGTGGGTCTTCTTTACCCGGCCGAGGAAGCTTCGATGATTCAGGGCGGGTCTTCCTCAACGGATGCGGTGAATCCGCCCGTGTGGATGCTTCGCACGTTCACCTCAGAATCTCGCGACTAGCTTTTCCGAGCACAGCCTAATCCGTACAGAGCCAGCCCATCAAACCCCGGCTTTCGGGTATTACTTCTAGTCCGTCCACCAGCGGGGCTCACGATTTATCTATTTTGGAGAACACCTTATGCGCTTTTTCCTTGATCTTGAAGAGCATAACGGGAGCTATGAACTAGACTCCTGGCAGCCTGAGACGACCATCGCTGATCTCATCCAGGCGACCGGTGGCCCCTCCCTGCCCGCCGACGAGCCACTGTATTGCGATAACCGCCCGGTGACGGCATCCTCCACCCTGGCGGAGGTCAAGCCGATGGAGGGTATGCGCATCTCTAGGGCACCGCTCTCCTACCCTTCCCTGGTGCAGGGCTGGAGCGTCTGCTTGAGCGGCGGCTCGACGGTTACCCTGCCACACCCTATCCCTTCTTCGCGTCCTCTGGTGGCGGGTCGTTCCCCGTACGCCGATATTGTGCTGCCCACGGCGAGCGCGTCGTGGGAGCATCTGCACCTGCAGGTGGTTCATGATGAGTCGACAAACACTCAGAAGGTGCGCATCACTGACCCGGGTTCTACGAACGGTAGTTTTGTGGACGGTCAGAAAATCCCTGAGGAGGGTCTGACTGTTTCTGAGAGCACCACGATCCATGTTGGGGATTGTGTGCTGACTCTGCAGCCTGCTCCTCAGGAGAAGGCTGCGCCTCGCCCCGGTAGCGCCCCGAATGTGAGCGCGTCGGGTACTGCACCGTTTAACCGTCCGCCGCGTCAGGGTGCATTGAGCGCCCCGGATAAGGTGGAGGCACCTACCCGCAAGAACGTTTCTGACCCGCCAAAGTTCAATATCGCTATGGCGGTGGGCCCGATTATTATGGCGGCGGCAATGGTCGCCATTATGCAGGAGATTCGTTACGCCCTTTTCGCGATGCTCAGCCCCATTCTGAGTATTGGCATGTGGGTGGAGCAGAAACGTCGTCACGCTAAGGATAAGGTGAAGGAGCGTGTGCGTTTTGAGCAGGAAATGGAGAAGTTTAAGGAACGTATTGCTCTGAGTAACCGTGAGGAAATTGAGCGTCTTCACGACCTTGCCCCGGCACCGGATGCCGTTCAGCTGCGGGCGCTTCTTCCCGCGATGACGCTGTGGCGCCGCCGGAGCACCAGCCCTGACCTGTTGACTTTCCATGTGGGTACTGGGCATATTCATTGGGCTCCTGAGCTGACGAAGCCGAGCAATCCTGAGCCTGAGGTTCAGCATATTCTTGAGCACAATACCCTGTGGGATGCCCCGCTGGTTGCTGACCTGCGTGAGGGCGGCGCTATCGGTATTGTGGGGCCGCGTGAGCAGTCTCTTGCCCTGGCGCGTAGCCTGGTGCTGCAGGCGGCGACCCACACGGGTCCTGCTGATATGACGATTGCGGTCTGCGCTGATTCGGCGCGCTCGCAGGACTGGGTGTGGACGTCGTGGCTTCCGCACATGCATATGGCGCAGAACCAGCAGATGCGTTGGTTTGCTTCTGGTAAGGAGCAGTCGGATCAGATGCTGCGCTCTCTATACAACGACATTGAGTCTCTTCCGACCCGCGGCCTGTGCGTGGTCGTTGATTCGGATACCCTCACTGAGGGCCGTGAGTCGCCGGCACGCGACCTTTTGGCGTATGGCGATGAAGTACGTCTGATGGCGAATAAGACTGCTGCTGCGGGTGCTCGCCGTGTTGCCGGTATTGTGCTGGCTTCTTCTGTTGACCGTCTTCCTGCGTCGTGTACTTCGGTCGTGGAGATTGGTGAGGAGGCTTCTATGACCTATTCGGAGCCTCGCCGCCGTTACACGGTCACTGACGGTGTGCTCGCCGGTGTGAGCGCTGAGGATGCTCTTCATGTGGCGCGTACTTTGGCGCATCATGAGGACCCTGAGCGTCTGCTTCTGGGCGGCGGTTTGCCGCAGCTGGTAAAGCTGCCTGAGCTGGTTGGTTTGCCGACACCTCCGGGTGCTGAGGATATTGAGGCGTTTTGGTCGCAGGCTAATGGTTTCAGTACTGAGATTGGTGTGGGCGACTCTGGCGCGTTCACGCTGGACTTGGTGAAGGACGGTCCTCACGGTCTGGTGGGTGGTACCACCGGTTCGGGTAAGAGTGAGTTTTTGCGTTCGTTGGTGGCGGGTTTGGCTGCTCACCATGATCCGAGCCGTTTGAACTTTATCCTGGTTGACTTTAAGGGTGGTGCGGCATTTAAGACGTGTGAGCGTCTGCCGCATACGATTGGTACTTTGAGCAACTTGGATGCTCAGTTGGCTCACCGCGCTATTGAGTCGTTGGAGGCGGAGATGGACCGTCGTCAGCGCCTGTTTGCGGCTGCTGGCGAGGGTGTGGACAACATTAAGGATTATTTGGCGACGAACCCGCCGGAGCCGATGCCTCGCTTGCTGCTGGTAATTGACGAGTTTGCGATGCTGGCGAAGGACTTCCCGGATGTCCTGTCGTCGCTGGTGAGTATTGGTGCGGTGGGTCGTACCCTGGGTGTGCACATGATTTTGGCGACTCAGCGTCCTGCCGGTGTGGTGAATGACGATATTCTGGCGAATACGAACTTGCGTGTGGCGTTGCGTGTGCAGAGTCGTGAGGATTCTTCGAACGTGATTGGTGTTCCGGATGCTTCGGAGATTTCGCGTTCGCAGATGGGTCGCGCCTATGTGAAGCTGGGTCAGAACGATATTTCGCCGGTGCAGACTGCCCTGGTGACGGGTCAGAGTGGCACTGAGGTGGTAACTTCTCTGGAGGTTCGTGCGACCGATAGTATCGGTATTCCTCGTTCGGAGCGTGCGCGCCCGAAGGTGTCGTCTAGTGATGCGAATGACCTGGATTTGCTGATTGACGCTGTTGTGGCGGCTCATGCGGCTCGTGGTGCGGTTGCTCCTCGTAAGGTGTGGCCTGAGCCGTTGGGTTCGTATGTTGATTTGGTTGATTTTGGTGTGCGTGGCTTCCCTGACCCGGATCTTCCCACTGTGGGTGGTGTCCGGGACGGTGTTCTGATGTGCGCTTTGGGTGATGAGCCGGAGCTGCAGCGTCAGGTGCCTATGGGCTGGAATATTGAGATGAGCAACCTGCTGCTGGTGGGTGTTGCCGGTAGTGGTACGACCACGACGATTCAGTCGGTGGTGCTGGGTTTGGCTCAGCATTATTCGCCGGAGGACATCGATATTGTTCTGGTGGATATGGGCGCTGATGGCTTGTTGCCATTGGGTTCTTTGCCGCATGTTGTTTCTGCTGTGGGTACCGGTCAGGGCGCTAGGGAACGTCAGGCTCGTTTCTTGCGTTTTGTGAAGTCGGAGCTTGATGCTCGCCGCGCTGATGCGTCACGCCGTAAGCCTCTTTTCATTGTTTTGGATGGTTTTGCGACGCTGCGTGATGAGTTCTCTGACGCTGTGAGCATGGACTTGTTGGCGAATTTCTACCGCGTGTATGCGGATGGTCCTGCTGTTGGTATTCACTGCGTGGTGTCGACGAGCCGCGCGAAGAATATTCCCTCGCAGATTCTTGATGCTTCCTTGCAGACGTGGTTCTTCCAGCTGAGCGATATTCACGATTATTCCTCGCATGGTATTCGCGGTACGAATGTTCCGGCTGCGGTTCCTGGGCGTTGTGTTGACCCGAAGCGTCTGCGTCAGATGCAGGTGGCTACTCCCGCTGTTGGCGTGGAGGAGGCTGTCTCTATGGTTCGTGAGCGTTTCCCGCAGGCTCCTGCTAAGCGTGATGTGATTGGTCAGTTGCCGACGTGGGTTTCGTGGGAGAGCATGCCTGCTGCCGAGTTTTCTCCGAGCCTGTGGCGTATCCCTGTGGGTATTGCGGAGGCTACGTTGGAGGCGTGTGCTTTCGAGCTGTACGAGGGTGAGCACGCCATGGTTGCGGGTAATCCGCGTTCGGGTAAGTCTTCTCTGCTGGTTGCGTTTGCTCGTCTGGTTTCTCGGGCGAGGGCAGCGGCGGAGCAGGCGGTGTCTGCCGCATTGGCATCTGGTGACGCTATCGCGGCGGAGAACGCGCGCATGGATGCCGCGGAGGTTCCGGAGGTTTGGGCTGTCTTCGATCAGCGTTCCGGTCTGGTGAATGCGCCGGAGGGCGTTTTTGACCGGGTGTTTGAGAGCAAGAATGCTTCTGCTCAGGTGCAGGCGGCTTTGCAGGATGCCGCGGGCCCGGTGCTATTGCTGATTGATGATGGTGACCGCGTGGATGACCCGATGAACGTTTTTGATGCGATTGTGAAGGGTGACTTCCCGGACGTTCACATTATTGCTACGGGTAAGCCGACTGATTTGCGTCCTTTGTATAGCCATTGGACGAAGGCTATTCGTAAGTTCCGCACTGGTGCTGTGGTTCAGCCGAATGTTGATACGGATATGGACATGTTCGGTTCTATTCCGAGGCGTGCCCCGGTTCAGCTGAGTGTTGGTCGTGGCTACGCGTTCCTTGCCGGGTCGCCGGTTCTGGTGCAGCTGATGAGCCCTGAGGATTCTCAGCACCGTGGCGGACTGTAGGGCTTGTTTGTCGTGTGGTGAGGTATGGTGTAACTTTACCGGCTATTTTGCTGTAGGGGTCGCCCCGTCTGGGGCGTCTTCCTGCTTGTTGTGAAGTTGATGTTAAGGAGTTAGCCCGTGACTGTACCTGCTGGTTCGCCGCAGTACTCCGGCTCGGAGCGTCGTGATGCTCATCCTGCCCCGCAGGCTGCTGGTCAGCCTGCGGGGGGCTTGGTTGCGGGCGCTCCCCTTGGCTCTTCGTATCGTTTGGTGCGCCGGGTGGGTTCTGGTGCGGTCGGTGAGGTGTGGGCTGCTACGATGAGCGGCTCATGGGCTCTGTATGCGGCGAAGGTTTTGCGTCCGGAGCTTGCGGAGAACCCTGTGGTTCTTGAGTCTTTTGTGCGTGAGCGTTCGGTGTTGTTGGCGCTGTCGCATCCTCATATTGTGCCGTTGACGGACATGGTTGTTGAGGGTGGCGTGCTAGCTCTGGTGATGGAGTTTCAGCATGGCGGTTCGTTGCGTCAGAAGCTGGATTCTGAGGGTCCGCTGCCGGTTCGTTTGGCGTTGAGTCTGATGGTGCAGGTTCTGAATGCGGTGGAGTTTGCTCACCGTCAGGGCGTGATGCATCTGGATGTTAAGCCGGAGAATGTTCTGCTGAGCGGTCTTTTGGGGGAGTCTCTGGATCAGCAGGTTCGTGTGGCTGATTTCGGTATTGCTTCTTTTACTGGCTCTGCGGGTTCGGGGGCTTCTCGTTCGTTTTCTGGTACTCCGGGGTATATGGCTCCGGAGCGTTCTGCGCATGGTGTGGCTACTCCGGCGGTTGATGTTTATGCGTGCGCGGTGACTCTTCATGAGTTGTTGGTGGCGGTGCGTCCTCTTCCGGCGCGTGGTGGTGCGGTGCAGGTGTCGCCGCAGATTCCGGCTGAGGTTGCTGAGGTGCTTCACGGGATGTTGGCGGAGAACCCGGCTCAGCGTCCTGGGGCGGCTGAGGCTGCCGCTAAGTTGCGTCTTTTGGCTGAGGGTTTCGCTACTGATGCGGTGCTTCCTCGGTGGGTTGAGGTGTCTTCGGGCGCTGTGGGGTATACGCCTACGGTGGTTCATGGTGCTGAGCCTGCTGTTTCTGCGGTGCCTGGGCAGAATGTTACGGAGCTGTATGGTGCGGGCATGCCGTCGCTGGGTCAGGCGCAGAATGAGACGGTTATCCGGGCTCCTTTTGTGGTGGAGCAGCCGGTATATGTGCCTGATGAGGTCGTTGAGGAAGAGGAGCCTGCCCGTTCGCCGTTGCGCCGCCCGCTGGTGTGGGGCGCTATTTTGGGTTCTTTGGTTCTTGTGGGCGTGCTCGCTTTTGTGGGTTTGAGCGGCGGTAAGGGTGCGTCTAAGACTGCTGAGTCGTGGTCTGCTTCGAGCCGTAGTTCGGCGTCTTTGCCCAGTGGTTTGGGTACCCGTATTGAGGGTACGTATAACCCGCGGGATAAGAGTGCCCGTCTGACGTTTGAGTTTTCTTCGCAGAAGTCGGCTCTTCGGGGCGATATTTTGCAGGTGCTTCCCGGTGTTGAGGGTGGTTCGTGTGCTTCGGTGACGTGGGATGCCGGCCAGGCGTCTTCTGGTGTGGCGAAGAATCAGTCGAGTGTGACTGCGGTGGATGTTCCGTGTTCGTGGAATCTGTCTGGGGTGAGTATCCCAGCTAATGGTGTGGTGCAGGTTCGGGCGAATGTGTCTGCTGAGTTTAAGGATTCGCGTGCTTTTGAGGAGTGGGTGAACCGTATTGATTCTGAGACGTCGAAGGCTATTTCTGATCGGGAGGTTCGTTCGACGGCGTACCCGATTCAGCGTTTGCGGTCGATTGAGTTGCGGGTTCCTTCTCGTGTGGTGAATCAGAGCGTTTTGCCGGTGACTGTGGTTCCGGTGTGGCCCAGTGGTGCGGATGAGTTGAACCCGTTGATGGTTTTGCCGCGTACGGGTGAGTTTTCGACGCTGGTTCAGGCGATTTCTCCGGATGCGCAGTTGATTAGTTTTTCGGATGGTTGTTCGGGGCATGTGTTGGTGTCTGAGGATCAGCGGGTGGTGACGGCGCTGTCGGTGACGTCTAAGTGCCGTGTGAATGCGCAGATTGGTAATTTCACGAACTTGTCCAGCAGCGACTTCGCGATTATCACCCGCTAACGGTGACGCTCAGATGAGCTACTGCTGACATGCAGAAAGCCCTTGGGTTGAGAGATAGGCTCTCAGCCCAAGGGCTTTCTCTATACGGTACTACATATCAACGTCGGCAAGACCGGTGACCTTCTCCCGTTCCCTAAAGTAGGAGACTGTCTCAAGACCATTATCTAGCTCATCCACCCGAGCAATATCACCCGGATTATTCATATCAGGCCAACGGTCATTATCAATCCTGAACCGCACAATCGCCATCAGACGATAATTCTTATGAATAATCGGAGAGAAAGCAGCAATCAGCTTCCCAGACTTGCTATAGAAAGAGACGAGGTCCTGACTATCTACGGCAAGTGCCTTATAGTATTCGATTCCGTCAATAGCGTTGATCGGGTAAACGGTTGTACGCGCCGACCACATACGCTGCTCAATACCTTCAGGGGAGATCTTCACATAGGCAACATGCACGTACCAGGCATACATCATGAGCCCAATTGACCCAAGTAATGCAATCGATTCATAGAAGATACCCGCAGAACCCTCGTCAACAATATGAAGGTAGAGAAAAAGGCACGGAAATCCAGGAGTAAATATTGTTAGAAGAGCCTCTGCCTGATTAACTCGCCGGATGTACGCGCCTTGGCGGCGGCGCTCCATATCCTTCCAGCGTTGAATCTCATAGTTGATAATGATATAGAGTGTCCCGGTTACCGAGATGAAAGCCAGGATACCCCAGATAATAATCAGGAAAATGCGCATGACGGGTTCTCGTTTCGTGTGGTTGGTGAATATCCGGAAGCGCGCCACCGACAGGTGACGCACCTTTCCCAAGGATACTCTATGTGCTTGAAAGCTCTGATAAGCAGAAATATAGAGCAATATAATGCTCTACGGGCTAATCGGCCAGAAAGTTAACTCGGTGCAAGGCCCGGGTCAAAACCAGGCGACCATCCACCAGCGGCTGGGATTGGGCCCGTATCCGCCCAAGTTTCTTGTCTGACCCTAGGTATACAGAAGCCCCCTGGGCTGAGAGGTAATCTCTCAGCCCAGGGGCTTTTCCATCCTACTATTCGACTTAATATATACTATTCTTTAATTTCTTCAAGGCGAACAGTATTAAAATCTCTATCATCATTCCTTGTACTTAATGATTTATACATCTTATACTTCTTCCCTGCCTTAACTTCAGAAACATATTCCGGAATATTTTTACCCTCCGGTACGGCATACATTTCAATAACACCACATTCTTTTGTTTCAAAAACACCAATGAGTGCAACATCATTCATGTTTCCAAGCATTCCACCCCGTTCTTTAGTGTAGGCAGACTCTACAGTACAGATAGAATAGGACCCATGACTATCATCATGGAGATAAAATTGAAGACATGAATAAAATACTATGAGCGCAATACCAAGAATTATTGCAAATCGATATTCCTGCTTCCAGGTATTCGGATATTTTTTGCACATTCTTACGCACCTATATAATAATAATAGATTATACTCATCCAATGCCCTCTCATAATTACTTCTACTAGTTAGTTACGGTCTATCAGTCGGTTAAACATAGGTCCTGCCATTCGTTGCGCTATGTTATCTAGCCCTCGCTCAGCAGCACCGACTGGATTATTGGCTATTTCGGCAGCCCGAAAAGCATACCATTGACCCCTATCACGATATTTTTGAGCTACATCTGCATCCATCTTTACAGACGATTTCACGGCGGATTTTACAGCATCCTTTCTCATATTATCGGCAATTTTTCCAATCAATTTATCTATCTTATATTCTTCACCCTTCATATGAGTTTCCGTAGAATATTGAACGCCACTCTTAAAGATTCCACCAGCAGTATCAGCAAAAGTAGTTGCAGCCACATCCGTTGCACGGCCTCGAATACCCATGCGTTTCAAGTCACCTGCATACCCAGTGACACCCATTTTGCGCTTCATCATGCCAGATGCACCTGCGCTAGCCATTGAACCACCTGCACCTGAGAAAAACATTTCGACACCACCCATAACGCTCTTATTTTTCACGTTATCATCCATATAATACGATACTGCACTATTAATGCCACCAGAGACAGTATCCTTCACAATATCTTCAAGTACCCTCGATTCTTTCAACCCCATCCCAAACTCATGTGCATACGGTGTTATAGCAGTCTTTACCTTATGCCATTTCGACGCAAGAGCACCCGCTTCCGCCGCTTTTTGGGCAAGCCTAGTAGCCTTAGCAGCTTCAGCTGCCTTCTCCATCTTAGTCATCTTTGATGCAGCATCAGCTACTTTTTTCAAATTACCCAAACCACCGGTTAGTCCACCAGTGACAGCACCTGCAATGCCACTCTTCACTGCTTCCTTACCGACCTCCGACCAATTTACCGGCTGATTTTTAGCCTTCTGCTCAATTACCGACATGCCAGCACCCATAAGCGCACCGGAAATACCACCGAGGACAGCGCCACCAAGGGGACCAGTACCAGCACCAACAGCACCAATCACAGCGCCAGCAATGACCATGGCACCGCCAGCCACGTACTCCAAGACATTCCTTACAGAGGCGGCAACAGCCTTTTGTTTCTCGAACTCCTCAATCGATACCGGCGACAAGCCCCACGGATCCACCAAAGAAACCGGGTTACCACCCACCAGTGAGAACGGGTCAGCACCCCAACCAGCACCCACTGGCGCGGCCAAAGGATCAGGCGCCGTAAAGCGAGCCACACGCGAATCCACCACGCGGGCACCCAATACCTCAAAACCAGTAGAACCCAGCACCACGCCCGAAGCTGCAGAAACACCAACCAGCGAATCCGGCAACACAGGCGCACCACCAGTAGCAGAAGCGCCCTGGGCAGACGGCACAGCAGGGGCAGCAACACCCAAAGAATCCCAACCGTACGGATCCAGCAAACCGGCACCAGAACCGGCACCAGGAACCAGTGAACCCACAGAAGGCATCGACGAACCGCCCACGCCCAGCACACGCGGAACAAACGAATTCTCATCCCACACCAGCGGGTGCATCATCGAAGCATCAAAACCAGCCGCAGAACCAACACCAGCACCGGTTGAGGGCACACCAAACTCAGGTGCACCAGTAGGCGCACCACCGGCAGCAAGCACACGACCATCAGTAGAAGCACACAGCAGCGAGAAGGACACGGCAGAATCGTCAGCAGAGCCCCACGATGCCACCGAGTTCACAAACCCAGCCGCACCATAAGTCAAGGACGAGCCGGAACCATCCGAAGAAACCTGCAGAAGACGCGAATCATTACCGTCATAAGAGAACACGCTCGTCGAGACCGGCACCAAAGTGACGCCTTCAAGTTCCACGGACTCCGGGCACTGGCCCAGCCACGCCTGAGCGTCCTCAACAGCAGAGGCAAATTCAGCCGACTGGGAGTCGGTCTTTGCCTCATCCTGCACGCCGTAGACGCACACTGCGCGAACGCGGGCACCCTCATCAGTGACCAGCACCTTCACCCAAGCGTGCTGAGGCTGGGCGCTATCAAAGTACTCAACGCGCACCAGCGCGCCAGCGGCATCATAGGTCCAACGCAGGGTCTCGGTGCCGCGAACGGCAGACGAGAGCATCTGCGCGTTAGTGTAGGTGTACATGACCAGGCCAGCGGGCGAATCCACACCGCTAATACGGCCCAGATCATCACGAATAATCTCAGTGTGCAGAGCCTCAGAAGAGTCTGCCACAGCCGAGTCTGCCTCAGCGGGCTGCTCGGTCACAGAGGTCATGTGTGCGCCACGGTAACCGAACTCGCGAACCCAAGTGCCCGCCAGGTCAGACACCTGTGCACGCACCAGTGCGTCTACCGCGTTGTACTCGAAGGAAGACTCCACACGAGACTCAGAGGTAACGGTGGTTCCATCCAGGCGATACGCGGTGATGTCAGTCTGCTTGACCATGCGGCCTGCAGCATCATACGCATAAGCGCTCGAACCCAGAGGGTGCACAAACTCAGTGCGCAGACCATCAGCATCGTAAGCGTAGGACAGCTCGTAGCCGCCGGTCTCGTCCATGTAGGCGGTACGGAAAGACTCCGGAATCTGGGCACCAAACTCACGGCGCTGACGGACCAGACGGCCCAAGCGGTCGTAGGACTCGACCGTTACCACGGGAGCACCAAACGCATCAACGCCCGCGTGGTCATAAGTCGTCATCGTACGGCGCGCAGAACCACGCTCCATACGGTACAGCAGAGAGCCGTTCACCGAATGGGAACAGGGAACACCGTCACGGTCATAACCAAAGGAATGTACAGCACCATTACCGTCAGTGCTGGTCAGCAGACGACCGGCAGCATCATAGGTAGAGGTAGTGCGTACACCCAGCGGATCCGTTACCGCCAGGACATTACCCATCAGATCATACTCGTAGCGGGTAATACGACCGGCAGGGTCCATTACGGAGGTAACGTTACCCGCCTCGTCATAGCGGTAATGGGTCACGCCACCGGCGCCATTAGTCACCGCGACCACCTGAGAAGCGGCGTCATAGGTGAACGAACGAGTACCCCACTTGTTATCGCGGATGCTCTTCACGCGGCCGCAGGAATCCCAGGTGTAGAACACCGGAGAAGCTACGCCGGAACCGGTAATGGACAGCACACGACCGCACGCGTCATAGCGAACGCGCGCCTCAGAACCGTCACCGTACACCTGGCGAATCAGTCGGGAGTCAGCGTCGTACTCGTAACGAGTCACAGACTGCTCCGCAGTGCCGGCAGCCTCATAGGTTGCAGCCAGTCGACCGCACGCATCGTAGCTGTACTCGGTCACACGGCCCGCGGGGGAAATCATGCGCACCATCTGGTTCGAACCGTTGTACTCGTAACGGCTCAGACCGCCCTCAGCGTCCAGCACCTCCACGGGGTTACCCGCACCGTCGTAAACCATCGTGGAGACAGTCGGGTCGTCCGCATCTGCACTAACCTGCGGACCAGAATCATCGGAGAGAACCTCGCTACGCACCGGGCGGCCCAGGTGGTCACACGAGATACGCACGCGGTCAACACCATCGTTAGTGGTGAAGGTCTTGCGCGAGGAATCAACAGAAGTACGTACACTCACACCGGTCGGGTCAATCAGTGCGGTCAGAGTGCTTGCGGCATCATACTCGCGAGTCCACACGCCACCGGCGGGGTCAATGGTGCGGACCAGGCGCATCAAGCCATCGTAGGCGTAGCTGAACTGCGCACCACCAGGCAGGGTAATGCGATCAATATTGCCGTTCGTATCAAAGGAACGCTCCATGCGGCGACCCAGCGGGTCGACCACGGCAACAATGTCACCGCTCGGACCATACTCATACTCGGTGCGAGCACCCGCGGGATCTACCGAAGCCACCAGGCGACCACCAGCAGCGTACTCAAAACGCCAGCGGGAACCATCCGGGTCCTGGCGGCACACCATGTGACCGGCAGAATCATAGGTGAACTCAGTCTCCAGCCCAAGAGCAGAAACAATCTTCACCAGGTGACCCGCAGCAGAGTACTCACAACGGGTCAGCTGCTGCTCAGCATTACGAATACCGGTCAGCAGACCAAACTCGTCATACTCCAAGGAAACAGTAACACCCTCAGGGCTCACCACACGCTGCAGCAGGCCGTCAGCCCACTCAAAACGGGTCACATGACCGTTGCCGTCAGTCATGGAAGAGGGGTTACGCTCAAAATCATTCGCGTACTCGTAAGTCACCGTAGTCATCGGACTTACGGCAGGGCTCTGAGCAGGCTCCTGCCCCGAAGTAGTCTCATCGAGGGTGCGGCCCTGAGCCTCAGCCTCCAGGCGGGCACGACGAGCCAAGCGTGCGGCACGGCGAGCGCGCGGGTCCGTCTCAATAGCACTCACCGTCATAGAAACTACGCGGTCATGCTCGTCATAGGCGAAGAGGGTTTCAGCACCCTCATCGGTGACCTCACGAATAATACGGCCACGCTCATCGCTGTAGCGAGTGATGCGGGAACCATCGCGGTCCACCACGCTCACACGGTTACCAAAGTCATCGTAGGCATAGCTACTACGCCCACCTTCCGCATCAACAATAGCGGTCAGGCGTGCGTACTGGTCACTAATCCACAGGTTCGTGTAGGAGGCATCCTCATTCGCAACGTCAGTAATGCCGTTCGGCAGGTAGCGGTAGCGAACACGACGACCGTATTCGGTGTCCTGTTCGGTAATGCGGCCGGTCGGGTCGTAGTAGTTCGTCACCTCAACAGTGCCGGCACTAGCTACCACACGGTGAATCAGACCGGCAGCGTCATGTTCATAACGGCGGGTACCGGCATCGCCGTGCACAGCACACAGGTGGGTACGACCGTCAAGAGTGACGTACTCGTAACGCACAGACTGACCACGTGAAGAGTGAATAGCACCGACAAGGCCACCTTCGGTGTACTCCACGTCGATACGTGCACCGCGCTGATGCACGATAGCGCCAACGCGACCCTCTTCATCGCGCAGGTACGCGACAGCAGTACCTGCTCCAGCGCTCATGCCCAGGTAAACACCGGTGAGGCTGAAGATGTGCTGGGTTCCAGCGTTGTCGGAGATACGCAGCAGAGACGAGGCTTCATAGCCCGTAGCGTGCAAAATATAGCGCAGAGAGGGGTCAGCAATAGAGCCCTCTTCACCCATCAGCTGGGTGAGGGGCAGCTCTTCAAGCCACCATGCTTCACGCGGAGCGCGAGCATAGCCGTGGGTGCCGTCCTCACGAATCATTCGGTCGAAGGTAACCTCACGACCGTCAGCCATCGTCCAGATAGCATTCTCATCGTTCAGCTGCACGCGGCTCTCAATATTTGAGGACCAGCCAGCACCGAATACACCGGATACAGCGTGCTGACCGAAAACAGCCACACTGTTGTACATGCGAGTTACAGAGCAAGCAGAAACCACGCCGGAGAACGCCATATCGGTCTCTTCTTCAATGAAGTTACCGGTTGCAACGTTCACGGGGTCATTCACATAACCGCTGGTCGTAGACTTACCCACAACAGCAGGCGCCGGAACTTTCAACTCGTGACGCTCAGTACTCACACCAGCTGCACTGATTGCACCTTCCAGAGTGGAATTGGCAACGGTAATAATCTGGCCCGAGCTACCGTACTGCTCAAAGGTATCGGCTACGATACCCAGCCAAGTCTTATCATTAGCGTTCGACTTATTCCACGCTTCAAACGTGCTAATGAGATTTTCAGCGTCAATGGTTCCCCACTGGCACTTAGCCGCAAACTCAGAAGCAAGACTGCGGAGCTTACCGGGCTCAGCGTCAAAGCTATTACCAAGGTTCGCCAAGGTATTAGAGAGAGCACGCACGGTCGAAGGGCGCGCCGAAGAAACAGTCATGCTCCCCGAACGAGTCCCAGTGCTCTCACGCTGACCTGGGGAAGTGGTGTCAATCGTAGTATCCGGAATGTACGACTCGGGACTCGGGGCTCCTTCTCCAAAAATACTATCCCACCACTTGCGGAAACCGCTCCAGTCACCCTCAAACTTTTTCTCATAATCACGCATGAGTCCACGGTTCCGCTTTTCTTTTTGGGCGGCCTCTTTAAGACGGTCCACCACATCAGCCAACTGGCGGAAGACATTGGCGATATTGCGACCATCACTAATAGTGGTGTCAATATTTGTTGCTGCAATATCGGCGTAGTGACCTACGAAGTCCTCCAAAGCAGTCGTCAGCGAGTTCTTAAGAGGAGGTAGTGCGCTGTCAATATTCTGTGCAACGGTGCGACAAGCGCCAGCAAGGGCATCCGACGTAGCATCATCGTACTTGACTTCTTCAGTATTCAGATTCATGCTCTGCCGCCTTTCAGGTGTGATTGGTTCGGAAGTGTGGTGATTAAACAGATGTAGACAGACATGCACACCATGTCTGGAAAACAACGTGGGTATAACCGAATAACAGAAAACGCCGCCTACCGCTCACCGCCCCGTAGCCGGGGAGCGGGGCGGTAAACGGCGTTTACCAGGGAAGGCTTAGGAGCCGCCACCTGCCTGGAAGATATCGGTAGAAATCTGGTTGAGCTGCTCGCGCAGGTCAGTCAGTTCCTGAGTCAGGTTACGCAGGGTGTTTTCTACGCCGGGCCAGGTGTCATTGCGGAAACGCTCAGCCAGGGGGCCGTCCCAGTTGTTGGGGTCCTTCAGCTGGTTACCCTGCTGGTTGAGGTTGTTGATTTCGTTCTGCAGACCGCCATTGATGATGTTCTGGAGAGCAGTAATGGCATCCTTGGCTGCCTGCGATGAGAGTACGCGATCGGACACGATGTTCCTCTTTCGTCGTTGAGTTGCCGGAAGATGTGCATTAGATACGCGAATATCAAATACGCACCGTTAGTGCTTTGCACCACTTCGAACATTACACTATTTCGCGGCAAAGCGCATCTTCCACACCCTGTTGTGGGAAAAATTTCTCATTGTAGACATTGCACAGCAGTGCGTGCATATACATCTATCTACTCCCATCAAGGGATTTCTCCCGCTACGGTATCCTTAGGAAATGCCAGCCCACTCGGGGTGGCGTCACACCAATAGAATCACCAACCACATATGAAATGAGGACTTTCATGTCTGAAAACACCCCGCAGCCGGCTGCACCGCAGCAGCCGCAATTCACCCAGCAGGCACCCGCCGCACAGCCCGCATCCAGCCCTGTTGAGGCACCGAAAAAGAAGAAGTGGGCGGCAGTAACCGCGTTGGTTCTGGGCATTATTTCCGCTCTGACCGGTTTCATTATTCTGGGCGCATTTACCGCAGTCCCGACCGTTATTTTCGCGATTATCGCTCTGGTGATGGTCAAGCGCGGCACCGGTAAGGGCAAGGTCATGGCTATCATTTCGCTCGTGCTGGTCGTAGTTGCGATGGTTACCTTCGTTCTGGGTAACAATGTGCGCGCAGAGAGGGATGCAAGGCTTAAGCAACGAGCTCAGGAAGCAATTCAGAAGTGTGAGAGCAAGGAATTTGTGGGCGCCTACTACACCGAGAAGGACGGTAAGCGTTACTGCGCATACGGCGGCTGGCTCTACCCCGTAGACAACGACAAGTAGACCGGTCATCTCGGTTATTGACCGATGATGTGATGGGTGGGGGCGTTCGCGTGTGCGGCAGTCGCCGTGCCTGCGAGCGCCCCTCAAACATATCTTCTGGAGGCGCCGCCACCTAGCCTGAACGGGGCGCGTGCTCTTCCTATTCACCAACCACACGAAACGAGAAACCACCGTGCTTAGTCTCCCCCTGATTTTCTGGAGCACCGCCGCTACACTCGTAACAATTACGACGTTTTATGTCCTCATCAATTACGAGGTGCAGCGCTGGAAAGATAAGCAACGGCTACGTGAGGGTATTTATATCCGACGGGTTACTCGGCTTGAAGCTCTCATGACGATATTGACCCCGGCTCTCCCAATTCTTATGGCTGTAGTCTACATTCTTGAACCTGGCGCAGAAAGTATGAAGCTTGGGATAGTGGGTTTGTTGGCATCAGCGATATTTGTGGCCTACTTGCGGTATGTGCATGTCGCCTACGTGAAGACCTCCGCCGACGGCATCGAGCAACGTATCTGGTTCTCCAACCCGACCCGTTACCCTTTCAACGCGATCAACCGCGTCGTGTTCTACAAGGCATCGAATTATGAAGACGATGACATGGTGGGGTTCTACGCCAAGTCAGGCACACAGATTGCCCTGTTCAGTCCGTTGCCTCATAAAAATTACCGGCTCATGGCAATTGTGCGTTTCAGGATTGAGAACGAGCGCTGGCCTGACATGGACAACCCGGATGACGTAGCTCAGGTGAACCTTTTGGATTGTGCTGGGAAGACGATGCGCTACTTTGAGAATCTGGGGAAGGTTACTGGCCTTGCCGACGTCTACATGTAGCACCGCACGGCATTAGTTTCGAATATAGAGAAAGTCCCTGGGCTGAGATATCATCTCTCAGCTCAGGGGCTTTCTGCGTACCAGCGGCTACTCACCTGAGCGCCGTCACCACCTGCCGGTGAATGGTCGCCCAGTCTTCACCCGAGCCTTGCACCCAGTTAACTTTTTAGCCACCTAACCCATAGACCATCAAAGTACTCGACAATTCAACTTGTCAGAGCTTTCAAGCACATAGAGTATCCTTGGGAAAGGTACGCCACCTGCAGGTGGTGCACTTCCGGATATTCACCAACCACATACGAAATGAGGACTTTCATGTCTGAAAACACCCCGCAGCCGGCTGCACCGCAGCAGCCGCAGTTCACCCAGCAGGCACCCGCTACACAGTCTGCATACGGCGCACCCGTCGAGGCACCGAAGAAGAAGTGGGCGGCAGTAACCGCGCTAGTCCTGGGCATTATCTCCGCCCTGACCGGTATTTTTGTGATTGGTTCGTTCCTGACCATCCCGACCATTGTTTTCGCTGTGATTGCTCTGGTCATGGTTAAGAATGGCACCGGCAAGGGTAAGGGCATGGCGATTGCTACTCTCGTGCTGGTTCTGGTGGCGTATATTGCGACCTTTGCTTTCTTCCAGATTCGTGCGGCGAACCTTGAGAAGTCTAACCGAGAGGCCCGTGAGGTTATCCAGAAGTGCGAGAACCACGAGCCCGGCTACTACATCATTGAGAAGGACGGTAAGCGTTACTGCAACGCTGGCGGCTGGGTCTACGAGATGGATAAGTAAACCGGCTTATTTGGTTCCATGATTAGCCGTCGCTGATGGAGGGGGCGTTCGTTCACGCGGCAGTCGCCGTGCCTGCGAACGCCCCTCAGCCGTATCTTCTGGAGGCGCCGCCTCCATCCTGCGCGATGGCTGCGCGGGCCCTATTCACCAACCACACTAGGACAGCGAATGTTCAGAAAATTTCTTGCCGAAACCGTCACCAACGGCTCCATAGGACTCAACCGCCCCAAAGGCTATATTCCCCTGGGGCAACGGCAGAAAAAGCCGCTGCTGGCTGTGTTGATTGCGGACGCTTGTACAGTGGTTGTCTGCCTCCTGTGTCCTCTGCTTTTCAGGGCAGAGAGCCTTGTTGACTACATTCCAGCCTACATATTTACAAACATAGTTGGAATGCATTTCTGGTTCTTAGCTATCCACACCAATTCCTTCTACATCCAGCAGAATGAAACCACTGTTAAATGGCGAAACTGGCGATTCAAGACCCGCGAGTTCGACTACAGCAGCATCACCAAAATACATATGCAGGTTAACAATAAAGGTGGCTATTTCGTCATTAGCAGTAGCCAGATGGGTAAGCGCCGCTTGGCGTTTAGTCCGGTCTTCTTTGACGCCACCTATATCTACCACATGATTCTTTTCCGTGAGCGCTACGGTGTTTGGCCGCCCAAGTATATCCCTGAGCTCTTCGTAGAGTTTGGTGACTATGAGGAGATGGATACCCTGATCAAAATTCTCTGCTACGCCCACAAGTATGAGATTGGTTCCCCCGAAGCCGGAGAGTACCGACAGATCCCGGAACACCTGCAGCGCATCCTTGATGCGCACTCCACTACCATCACCGACTCCAACCCGATTGAAGGAGCGAATAGCTAAAATGATGTCTCAAGAATCTGCTATTACCTTTTGGGGCGTATGCTCCATCATCACGACTATTTTCACGATTCTCACCCTTGCCGCTTACATCATCAACCGACGCCGTGACGAGAAGAAGAAGCGTGAAGGCATCTACATTAGTCGTCTGCAAGCACTACTGGCGTACATTATTGTCTTTACCCCGGGCTTCCCGATTATCCGCTATTTTTTGTCGCTCAATGGCCCTGAGACTAACCCCTATACGGAGGGTATCTGCATCTTCATGACTGCTTTCCTGTTGTTCTACCTGTGGCACGTCAACGCCACGTACATGAAGATCTCTTCTGAGGGTATTAATATGCACACCCCCATTCGCGGGTCGAGGATCTGCCCTATCGGCGCGATTGATAGCGTTGTTTATAGCGAGTCCAAGGATGAAGATACCCCAAGCCGGATGTGGTTCCTCACTAAGTCGCGTGCGCGTATTAACCCGTTGAACCCGAATTATGACGAGTACTATCTCTTGGTCATTACCCGGTTCAGGATTAAGTATGGTCGCTGGCCTGATCTGGATAATCCGGCTGATGTGGATAAGGTGAACCAGCTGGATAACCGTTATGAAGTCATTCCGTATTTCATGAATAATCAAGAGATTGCGGGTCTTGCTGACGTCGATATGTAGCCTGCCGGTTTGTGGGCTGAAGGCTCCCGGGGATGCGCGGCTCACCCCCGCGCTACCCCGGGGCTTTCGGGGCTTATGCCCTGGTATCCTCAGCACGTAGGCACCGCCGCCTAGCCCGGACGGGGCGCGTGCTCTTCCTATTCACCAACCACACGAAACGAGAACCCACCATGCGCACTTTCCTGATTATCTTCTGGGGTATCTTCGCTGCGTTCACAACAGTTGCGACGTTTTACGTCCTCATTAATTACGAGGTGCAGCGCTGGAAAGATAAGCAACGGCAACGTGAGGGTATCTATATTCGACGGGTTACTCGGCTCGAAGCTCTCATTACGATATTTACCCCCGTTTTTCCGTGTGCTATGTTTGCAGGTCATATATTTTTTGACCCTGAATCAGCAAGTATAACGATTGACATAACGGCCTTGTTAGTATCAGCGATATTTGCCGCATACTTGCGGTATGTGCACGTTGCCTACGTGAAGATTTCTTCCGAAGGCGTCGAGCAGCGCATTTGGTTCTCCAACCCGACCCGCTACCCTTTCACCGCGATTAACCGCGTCGTGTTCTACAAGGCATCGAATTATG
>NZ_KV814376.1:30157-51951 GCF_001813895.1 Rothia sp. HMSC071C12 | reverse complement strand
ATGACATGGTGGGGTTCTACGCCAAGTCAGGCACCCAGATTGCCCTGTTTAGCCCGTTGCCTTATAAAAATTACCGGCTTTTGGCGATTGTGCGGTTCAGGATTGAGAACGAGCGTTGGCCTGACATGGACACCCCGGATGATGTGGCTCAGGTGAACCGTTTGGATTGTGCCGGGAAGACGATGCGCTACTTTGAGAATCTGGGGAAGGTTACTGGCCTTGCCGACGTCGACATGTAAATCGATCAAGAAATGAGGGAATCAATGGAAGTTAATCGTAAATTGCAGGAAAGAATTCTAGTAATTGCTTTAACTCTGCTGAGCGCATATATACTTTTTGTCATTCCTCAAAATGCACGCGATGACAGCGACGGTATCACTGCCACCTGCACCGTAACGAAGGCATATGCGCAAGAGCGTCGCGGCACGGATGTTAGTGGAATGACTGACACCGGGTTAAAAGGCGTCTTCGAGACGGAGGAATGCGGCACTCTCACGATGTACGCAGCTCCCGAGGGATGGAAGATTTCCGAATATGTTAAAACCGCACAGCCTGGAAAAAAGTACCTATTCCACGTATTAAACTTATCCACTAAAAAAGATCGGGATTTTGATACGACCCGCTTTGAAGAAATCAAAGAATAACAACCTCATAAACTAAAAATAAAGCCCCCGCGGCCGAGAGTTCACTCTCTCAGCCGCGGGGGCTTTATCGTATCAGCGTGTCCTCACGCAGCAAGCGCTAGGAGGCGCGGCGGCGAGAACGCAGCACCATCACAGTGCCCGCACCGAGCACCAGTGCGCCACCCACAGCCACAGACACCGCACCGAAACCAGTGCGCGCCAGGCCACCCTGCTGGGAGCTAACGCCACCCGACGCAGCAGACACACCAGACTGACCCAGGGAGCCGCCACCGGTACCACCACCGGAAATACCACCCGGGTACACGCCGCCAGCAGAACCATCAGCCGAACCGTCAGAGGAGCCCTGCGCGTTCACGCCACCGGCGGCGCCAGCCTGACCGGACTGACCACCCTGCGCGGCACCAGACTGCGCGGAGCCGGGCTGGTTGGCACCAGCGGTACCGCCCGGGGTTGCCGAATCCACACGGCGCACACCGCTAAAGTCGTCCGCAGCCGCGTTCGGGTCCTTCGGCACGGCAGTCTCAAACGAGCACGCATCCGACGCCTTCTTACCCACAGCAACCGCAAGCTGCTGCACCGGGCTGTTCACCTCAGTACCATCAGCCAGAGTCGCAGAATAGTGCACGTCAAACATGTACTGGCCGGGCTCAGAGAACACCCAGTTCGCGTGTGCGTGCGTCGCGTAATCAATGTCGATCGTAGTCTTGCCGGTCGTCGAGTCCAGCAGCACATCCGCACCGTTCAGCGACTCGGTGAACATGCCGAAGCGCGCACCCTCAGGCATGACCTTCGGCACCACGTGCAGGCGCACCGGGCCGCGCAGCTGCGAGTAGTCAATGTCCTGCGTGTTGTAGCCGGGCCAGGGCAGGCCGCTCTGCTGGGTCTGCGGCAGGCCGTAGAAGGCGGTGCCGACCGGGCCCATGAAGTTCAGCTTCTCATCAGCCATACGTTCGGTGCGTACACGGCGGGCGTTCTCGCTGACCGTCCACACGACCGAATCGAGCGGGCGCACGGTCGAATCAGCGTCAATGATGCCGCTGTCGTCACGCAGACCCACGGACAGCTGGCGGTCCTTCAGGGTCGCCTGAATGTCCAGGTGACCGTGCGAAATCTTGGTGCGGCCGTCAATCTGGCCGGGCACGCACTGGTTACCCGGGGTTCCGGGGGTGGACGGCTGCGCAGACGGTGCCGGGCTAGTCGGAGCAGGTGCGCTCGGGGTCGGGTTCGCGGGCGCCGGAGTCGTCGGTGCCGGAGTCGTCGGTGCCGGAGTGGAGGGCGCCGGAGCAGGCACGCTCGGCTCTGCGGAGGCGGTCGGCACCGCAGGCACGCTCGGAACCTCGCTGGGGGACACCGACGGAACGGTGCTGGGCTCAGCGGTCGGAGCCTCGGAGGGAGCCTCGCTCGGCTCAGCAGAAGGCTCGGCAGAGGGCGCGACGGTGGGCTCTGTGCTCGGGGACGGATCCACCGGAGCAGGCTTCGGCGCATCGCTAATGGGTGCGCTGTCGGGAGCCAAAGCACCGTGCGCAGTGTACTTGGTGCCCGGCTCGTAGTTCGCCGCAACCTCAGTGGTGGAGGCGGAAGCGTTCATATCCGGGTGGGTCAGCATCTTCACGCGCAGAGCCGTGCCCTTGTAGAACGACTCGTCACGGAAGGTAAAGCGCGCCACGCCATCCTCGACGGAGCCTTCCAGGTCGAGGTACGGGTAGACCGGGTCATCTTGGGCGTAGAAGCCGCCGCGCATGAAGCCGCGCACCTTCGGGTCCTTGAAGCGGACCTCAACAGTGCTGAAGCCGTTGCCGTTCGGGGTGACGGTCACGTCGTAGTCCATGCTGGTCGGCGTGTACTGCTGGGTGCTGAGTACGGTGTTCGCCTGATCCGGGATTTCTTCGGGCCAGGAGCCGTTACCGTCATCGCTGTACACGCTCTCAGCCTTGCCGGGCTCGTAGGTGAGCTTGTGCGAGATCCAGCGGGACGCCTCCGCGCTATTCTCGTCGGAGGTGTCGGGGGTGAAGACCGCCTGCAGCTGGGAGCCTTCGCTACCGAGCATTTCAGACCAGGTGGCGGTACCGTTCACGACCGGCAGGTCGGTCAGGAAGTAGCCGTTGTTGTACAGGGTCAGGGTGCCCTTGAGGTTCTTGTTCGCGGCGGTGAAGGTGATGTCGCTGAGCTTGTCGTCGGCATCCTTGTTCTTAGCCGGGTCGGCGTCCAGGCGGTGCGGTGCCACGGACAGCATGTACTTTGCGGCGTCCAGGTCACCGACGGGTGCCGCGTTGTAGCGGTCGACGGTGGGCACGGCGGTGGGGGTGCCGTCACCGAGCACGGGCTGCATGCCGCCAACCTGCCAGACCAGCTTCGACGGCTTGGAGCTAATGATGCGGCCGTCGGTGGAGCGCGCCACGGTGCGGTAGGTGACCACGTAGCGGCCGGGGCGGGTGAAGGTCGTGGTGTTGTGGGTGTGGCTACCCTTGTCGAGCAGCCAGGAGTGCCAGCCGGTGGAGCTGCTGGAGAGCATGCGGTACACGTCAGCGGGGGCGTCGTCCGGGTTGTAGCGGAAGAGCTCCATACGGCCGGGGCCCTCAACGGAGAGAATGTCGGTAGCGAACACGCCGTCACGGAAACGCTCGGTGGGCACCTTCGTGGAGGCACCCAGGCCAGCCCAGATGGGGTCCTGGTTGCCGTAGGTCAGGTGCGGTGCCATGTAGAGGGTCTGGCCGGGTTCGCCGAGGAACGCCAGGGAGGGCGAGTCGCCCAGGGTCATGGTGTACTGCGACTTGCCGTCCCTGGTGCTGTAGCCCTTGCCGACCCAGTTGACGGTCTTGTCCAGTTCGTAGGTGTCTGCACCGGTCTTGTAGGGGTTCGCCTCGTTCATGAGGACGAAGGTGCCGTTCTGCTCGTCCCAGTATGCCTTGGGGGCGTCAACGTGGCCCTTGGTGGTGACGATTTTGCCGTCGTCGGGGCCTGCTGCGGCGGGCAGGGAGGGGGCAGCGCCGGCGAGCGCGAGCAGCGCTGCGGCGGAAAGGAATGCGGCTGCGCGGCGGAGGGCGGGCTTGCCGCCGGGGATGAAGAGTGCGGGGGTGTGTGTGGTGACCCGTCGTTGGGTCTGCTTCTGAGAGCTCATGACAACCTTTCTCATTTTTCTATTTCCTAGGGTAGCTCTTTTGCAAATAATTGTCATTTAGAACCTAAGTGAGTATAGTGATTCTCAGAAACACGTGTGCGCCGAGGCGCGCCCAAAAACGCACACCACGTACATCCACAAAGAGAAAAACACGGCAGAGCGCACCCCGGACGCAGGGGAGAAACCGGCAACAGGCCGCCGGACCCAGCATCGGGCAAACCCCGAAAGCATCGGGCAACGCGCCAGCCAACGAGCAGTCATCCAAGGAGCCACCATGCAAGGACGCACCAAACCCCTGAGCCTACTCAGCGCAACCACCCTCGGATGCACCCTCGCACTCGGGGCACCCCTCGCCCTCCCCCAGGTCGGCACCTTCACCGCCGCACAGGCACAGGAAAACCAGACCGGCACCCAGGCAGGTACCGAGTCGCGCGCCTACGTCAACTACGAAGGTGACTACGTCATCGCGGGCGTACACACCGAAATGCTCAACGCATTCCTCGACGGCAACCAGTTCACCCTCGCCACCCTCGCAGACACCGGCCCCGGCCAGCAGGGACGCTTCAACCCCGCCCGCACCGTCTTCCACCTGCCCGACGTCGAGGATGCACACACCAACGTCGTAGCAGGCTACGACTACATTGCCCCCGAAGGCACCGACATCTTCTACATTCCCTCCACCCGCACCCGCGGCCTGCTCTACCCCGGCCTCGGTGCGGAAGGAATCCGCCCCGGCGCGCTCAAGGACAACACCATCAACCTTGAACTCGTGCGTAGCAGCGTACCCGAAGGCGGCCGCGCCGAAGTCTTCACCGAATCCGGTCGCGACAACCCGCGCGTCTTCAGCACCAACGACAAGCTCGCACCGCACACCATCACCTCTGGCGGCCACGAGCACCTCAGCTGGGCATTCACCCGCGCCGGCATCTACCAGCTGACGTTCCGCGCCACCGCAACCCTTGCCGACGGCACCCCGGTCAGCTCCGAGGCGACCTACACCATCGCCGTGGGCACCAACGCCGAGGACGGCTTCAAGCTCCTGAACGCGCAGAACGCCGCGAAGGAAGCAACCAGCGAGGCAACGAAGGAAGCGACCGAAACCCCCGAGGCGACCTCCACCGCCACCGAGAGCGCCACCGGCAGCCCCAGCGCATCTACCTCCGCAAGTGCTGAGGCTAGTGCATCTGCGGAGGCGAGCGCATCCACCGGTATTCGCCGCGTGGATGGATCCGTGAACGGTCAGAACGCCGCGCAGGTGACCGACCCGAACGGCGCGAAGGCGGCGGCAAATGGTGAGCAGGCGGCCCAGGGCGGATCTGGTGTTACCGCTATCAGCGGCACCGACAACACCAATAACGGCTCTGACAAGGGTGAAAACAAGGACGGCAACGCCACCAGCGCGAAGGGATCCAGTGTGAAGGGCTCCAACGCCCAGAACATTAGCGCGCCCAGCAGCAACGGCGGCGGCATTACCGGCAACGGCGTGCTGTCCTCCGGTCTGCCCGGCAGCCTGAACCAGCAGTGCATCGCCACCGAGGTTCCCGCCGAAGATGCCAAGGACTCCAAGGACGCTCAGAAGGACAACAAGCAGAGCAACCAGGCAGCCCAGGCACCGACCAGCATCCCCACCCTCGCCGTGGTCAACACCGCCGAGCACAGCGGCCGTGAAGAAGTCACCCACGGCCACTTCGACGTGGGCCCGATCCTCAACGGCGGCAACCTCACCAGCAGTGTGAAGGACGACCGTACCAGCCCCGCCCGCCACGTCTCCCCCGGAGCCCTCGAGTTCGTACTCAATGACGCCGCGAAGATTAACCTGCCCGCAGGCATGGAGAACATCGCCCCGGCGGGTACCCCCGTGCACATGATCGGTGCAACCCAGCAGCAGGGCGTGCCCTGGCTCGGCTGGAGCACTCAGGACCCCGAACTGCTCAAGCAGCTCGACGGCCCCGTCACCATGAGCCTCAACGGTTTTGAGGGCCCCGGCACCATGTCCACCTTCCTCTCCGGCAACTTCGGTTCCGCCGGTCAGAAGGTCTTCGATTCGCGGAGCGGCGGCTCCTTCCAGGTGCCTGCAAACACCCACCAGCACAGCAACTGGGTGTTCACCGCCGAGGGTCGCTACACCGTGACCATCGGCTGGACTGCACGCCTGAAGAATGGCCAGCAGGTCAGCAGCGAATCGGTTCTGCACTTCACCGTCGGCAACCCCGATAACGCCCCGGCAAGCAACAACGCGCAGGGTGCGGCAGAAACCAAGCAGGACGGCGGCAACACTAACAACGCTAACGGCGCCAACAACGGCGGCGAGAAGAGCACCGCAAAGAACCCCGTCAACGGCACCGTCGACGAAGCCACCGGCATCGTCACCAAGCCCGATGGATCCAAGGTGCGCATCGTCGGCAAGACCGCCTCCGGTGAGGATTGCGCCCTGACCAGCCAGGAACTCGCCAACGCCCAGAAGGCAGCCGCGGCAGGCAAGCTACCGAACACCGGTGTGGTCATCGACCCGTTCATGGTCAGCACCTCCATTCTGGCGCTGGCACTCGGTGCCATGATTTTGCGTTCGGCACGCCGAAAGGGCCGCAGCGGTGACACCGCATAGCGGGCATACCGGCAACCGCGCACACGCTTATAGTCGGCGTACCGCCCTCACCCTCGCCTCCCGTATTGCGGTGGGTGCGGGGGTGGGGGCTGGTGCCTTCGCACTGAGCGGATGCGCCAGCACCGTGAACGCCTCCTCCGACCGGATGCGCGTGGTCGCCACGACCCCGATCCTGGCGGACTTGGCGCAGCAGATTGCAGGGGAGCGCGCCAGCGTGCACTCCCTCGTGCCTGCCGGCGCTGACCCGCACTCGTATGAGCCGAGCCTGCGCGATATCCGCGATGTCGCCTACGCCCGCTGCGCCCTGACGAACGGCCTGCTGCTGGAGCAGCGTAAGCTCAGCAAAATGGTTGAGGCGAACCTGCCCACAGGCGTTGTGTCCGTGGCGGTTGCGGAGAAGATTGAGCAGTACGGCGGCAAGCTGGAAGCCATTGTTGAGGATGCCTCCCTGGACTCCATCTGGCTGGGTTTGCGCGTTGAAGAGGGCGGGCAGAACGAGTCCGCCCCCGCCGACTCTTCGGATGCAGGAATGCGCTTTGAGGTGCAGAGCGTGCGAGCGCGTACCTCTACCGATTCCTCGAATGCGCAGCTGGCGGCGTTCATTACGCAAACCTTCGGTGCGGTGGAGATGCTGTGCGATTCGCATGCGCGCGGCGTGAACCTCACCCGTGAGGGGGACACCGCGATCCGCACCGGCGATATGGGTTCGCTGGAGCTTCCGTTGCAGGCGCATACGCACCTGTCGTGGGCGTTTAGTGATGCCGGCGAGTACGCCATTGAGCTGAGCGCCACCGCGGTCAATGCGCCGGAGTCGGTGCGTTCTTCGCGTGGCACCCTGTACTGCGCGGTCGGTCGTGACCCGCAACAGCTGGTGGACCGTCTGGCGAAGGAACAGAACGTTTCCGCCGCCGAGATCAAGGTTCTTTCTGCAGGTCACGCCGATATTACGGCACGTACCGGCGACGGCAGGCTCGTGCTTCGCGCGGATTCCTCCCAGGGCGCCGTAGAGTACGAACTGAACCGTACCGTGGTCGCGGTCCCCTCCCGCACCCTGCAGGAGGTGCCCGCCGGCGGTAGCTACCGTTTCCTGCGTTCGGGTGCTTCGGAGCATCGCGGTCAGGTGTATCTGCTGGCGCAGGCCGTTCTGGGCAAGCACGTGCACGGCGAAATCGACCCGCACATTTGGCATTCGGTGCCGAACGCGAAGGCGAGCGTGCAGGTCATTCGTGACGCGCTCATCTCCGCCGACCCGGAGGGTGCGAGCGAGTACGCGACCCGCACCGAGCAGGTCATGAAGGAGCTTGACGCCCTGGACGCTCAGCTGCGTCAGGTGTACGGGGGTCTGCCGGAGTCGGCACGCAACCTGGTCACCACGCACGACGGCTACCGCTACCTGGCGAGCACCTACGGGTTGCACATTGCCGGTTTTGTGAGTGCCAGCGCCAGCGGCGAGCCGAGCATTCAGCAGCGTCAGCGCCTGCGTCGCACGGTCGAGGATTTGAAGGTTCCAGCGATTTATCTGGACAAGTCCACGGCGATGCGTTCGCCAGTTCTGACGGAGTTGGCTCGGGAGGCTCAGGTGCGTACCGGGGTGCTCTATTCGGACACCCTGGATGCGCAGGCTCCTCACTACGCGCAGATGATGTTGGCGAATGCTCACACGATTGCGCTGTGTTCTGGGGCTAGTTCTGGCGGCGACTCTTCGGGTGCTAGCTGCTCGGAGGCTAGCACCTCGTAACCCGGTTTTAAGCTACCCACAAGCTTATATAGCCATATCAGCATATAGATAATCTTTCACACACCACCTAGGTCATGATTCAAGGAAGTCCTCATGATGAACTCAACCACCCGCTCTTCTCGTAGCCTGTCCGCCCTGGTGCTGGGCGCCAGCCTGATGCTCGCACCCCTGGGCGTGGCACACGCGGACACCACCCCGGCAACCGCTGAGAGCGCCTCCGCTCAGCCGAGCGACAGCAACCTGAGCCGCGGCGATCGTGCTCTCACCCAGACCCTGTCGGCGGAGCAGCCGGTCGCATCCGGTCGTACCGAAATTTCCGCCGGTCACGTGGATATGGGTCCTCGTTTCAACAACGGCAAGTTTGAGCTCATGCTCCACGACGACCACGGCGAAACCCCTGTCTGGCGTAGCCTGGACGAGGTCATCTACCGCGGTAGCGATAAGGCCATCCTGGAGGTGCCGAACGACCCGCGCTACTCCTTCGTGGGCGCACCCGCCGGCTCGAAGGTGTACGTGATTCCGCAGACCGAAACTAAGGGCGTGATTTGGCCGGGTTGGAACACTCAGGATCCGCAGCTGGTGTCCAAGCTGAACCGCGGCGTGAACCTGACCCTGGAGCAGGTGAGTGGCCCCGGCACGTTCAGCCTGTACCTGGAGAACGGCAACTTCTCGGCGCCGCAGGTGCTGTGGTCCTCGACCAAGAGTGAGCCGCAGAAGCTGTGGGTTGAGAAGAACACTCACACCCACGCGAACTGGGTGTTCACCGCGCCCGGCGAGTACCTGCTGAAGGTCACCGCGAGCGCTGAGCTCTCTGACGGTTCGACCGTGTCCGATACCCGCTACCTGAAGTTTGCGGTGGGTGACTCCGCGAGCGCTGATGCCCTGTACGCGATGGAGGCGCAGGCACGCGGTTCCTCGAACTCGGCTTCTTCTGCTTCTCAGGCATCCGGTACTCAGGCGTCCGGTTCTTCTTCTGCCGCCGCAGCGAGCGACCAGAGCGGTTTCCGTGCCGAGTTCTCGATTTCCTGGAGTCCTATTGTCGCTGGCATCGTGGTCGTGGTGGGCGTGGGCGCGTTCATCGCCTCCCGTCGCCGCCGCTCCTCCGCTCAGCGTGAGGCACTGGATGAAGTGCGCGGTGACCGTTCGTGAGCGCGTCGGTAACAGCGGGTACTGAGCCCGTCCTCGAAATTTCAAACCTGTACGCGGGCTACGCACGCCGCTCCATCCTCAAGGATCTGTCCCTGACCCTGGAGCGCGGCGAGTTTGCGGGTCTGATTGGCGCCAACGGTGCCGGTAAGACCACGCTGCTGCGCACCATTTTGGGCCTGATTCGCCCCGCCTCCGGGCAGGTTCGCGTGTTGGGCGAGTCGCCCCGCGCGGCGCGTGCGCACATCGGTTACGTGCCGCAGAAGCACCAGTTCCAGTGGGATTTTCCGCTGACCGTTAAGGATACGGTGATGACCGGCCGCGTGCGTGAGATTGGGTTCTTCCGCCGCCCGGCGAAGAAGGATTGGGTGCAGGTCTTTTCGGCGATGGAACGCACCGATGTTCTGCACCTGCAGGACGCCTCCATCGCGGAGCTTTCCGGTGGCCAGCGGCAGAGGGTGTTACTTGCGCGCGCCCTGGCGGCCGGCCCCTCCCTGCTGCTGCTGGATGAGCCGTTTACGGGCGTGGACGCGCCGACTCAGACCACTCTGACCCGCCTGTACCGTGAGTTGGCGGGCGAGGGCATCACGATTCTGATGTCTACGCATGACATGCTGGCGGCGCGTGAGTCCTGCTCGCGTCTGTGCGGTGTGCGCGGCAATATTCACCTGGATGGTCCGGCGGACTCCTTTAGCTTGGAGCAGCTGCATACGTGGTTGCACGGTCACGATATTGAGGAGGCGCAGGGCCACGCCCGCACGGGCTTCACCTGTGCCGGTGGTGCATTGGATGAGTACGGCCACGAGCTGCCTGATTCCTGCGCTTCTGATCATTCTCTCTCCCCCGCCCATACTGCTTCTACCGGGGGTGCCCGTTGATTACTCCTATCGATTTTCTTGCCGACCTGTTCAACCCGTCTCTGGCGTTTCTTCCGCGTGCCCTGGCGGCGGTGCTGCTCGCGTCGGTGGTTACCGGTGTGGTGGGCTGCCACGTGCTGATGCGCGGCATGGTCTTCATTGGCGATGCGGTGGCGCACTCGGTGTTCCCGGGTCTTGCGGTGGCGTTCGTGTTGGGCGGCAACCTGATGGTGGGTGGCCTGACGGCGGGCGTGGTGACGGCTATTCTGGTCGCTATTTTTAGCCAGAATCAGCGGCTACGCGAGGATTCCGTGATCGGTATTTTCTTCGCGGCGTCTTTTGCGTTGGGTATTGTGATTATTTCATTGGCACCGGGCTATTCGGGGTCGGTGCAGGATTTCTTGTTCGGCTCGATTGTGGGTGTTTCGAATGAGGACATTACCCAGGCGGCGATTATGGGTGCCGTTATTCTGCTGGTGTTGTGGCTGTTCCACCGCCAGATTGTGACGGTCAGCCTGGACCGTGAGAGTGCCCGCGCGATGGGCCTGCCGGTGCTTGCCTTGGATATTGTGCTGTACGTTCTGGTGACCATTTCTGTGGTGCTGGGTCTGCAGACGCTCGGTAATGTGCTGGTGCTGGCGCTTCTGGTGATTCCGGCGTCGGCAGCCCGCCTGGCGTGCCGCCGACTGGGGTCGATGATGGTGTTCTCGCCGGTGTTTGGCGGTATCTGCTCGATTGTTGGCCTGTACCTGTCCTGGGCATTTAACCTGCCGACGGGTGGCACGATTGTGCTGTCGATGGTGGCGGCTTTTGTGCTGGTGTGGGCGGTGACGGCGGTTCGTTCGCGAGCGCGTGCCCAGCTGAAGAATTAAACCCAGCTCAACCTCGACTCAATCCAACTTTCCTCGATTAAACGCACGAGGCGCATCCCTGTTTGAGGGGTGCGCCTCGTGCGTTTTTTACAGGTCTTAAATACCCAAAGTGAATCATGTTCATGTTTAAAGAACCAAAAGATACACTCCGCGTAATAAAAGCGCATAATTCAACATGTCGGGTTTAATGAAAATACAACCTATCAAATATTTCTTATGGGTTGATACATGTAGTGATAAAACAGTCACTGCACCCTCATTAGAGCTTCAAAGAAGGAGTTATCATGAAGGCATATGTATACCACGGCCCCGACCAGAAGGGCGCCTGGGAGGAAGTCCCGAACCCCACCATTCTTGAGCCCACGGACGTTATCGCCCGTGTCGACACCACCACCATTTGCGGTACTGACCTGCACATCCTGAAGGGCGACTGCCCCGAGGTGGACCACGGACGTATCCTCGGCCACGAGGCTGTCGGTACCATTACCGAGATTGGCTCCGCGGTGACTGACCTGAAGGTCGGCGACCGCATCATCATCCCCGCCGTGACCAGCTGCGGTAAGTGCTCCTACTGTAAGGCGAACCAGCCTTCGCACTGCCAGACCGTTGGTGGTGTCGGCTGGATTTTCGGTTACATGATTGACGGCACCCAGGCAGAATACGTGCGTGTTCCCTACGCAGAGACCTCGGTCCACCTGGTTCCGGAGGGGCTGACCGATGAGGACGTCCTCTTCCTCACCGACGCACTGCCCACCGGCTTCGAGATCGGTATTCTGAACGGCAACACCAAGCCCGGCGACACCGTCGCTGTCGTGGGTGCAGGCCCCGTGGGTCTGGGCGCAATCATGACCGCTAACCTCTGCGGTGCCGGCCGCGTCATCACCATCGACTTTGACGACAACCGCATGAACAAGGCACTGGAGCTGGGCGCCACCGATAAGGTCAATGCGGGCGACCCGGACTTTATCGAGAAGATTAAGGCCCTCTCCCCCGACGGCCTAGGCGTGGACGTGGCAATTGAGGCTGTGGGTGTTCCGCAGACCTTCGAGACCTGCACCAAGATTGTTCGCCCCTACGGCAACATCGCTAACGCTGGCGTGCACGGCAAGCCCGTTGAGCTGCCCCTGAACACCATGTGGATTTCTAACGTTCGCATCAACATGGGCCTGGTCAACTGCAACACCGTCGGTAACCTGCTGAACATGGTCCGCTCCGGTCGCCTGAACGCTAAGGCAATGGCAACCCACCACTTCACTTTCGACCAGTTCGAGGAAGCCTACGACCTGTTTACCCACGCTGCCGAGCACAACGTGGTGAAGGTTGTTATCTCCCGCGACCCCGAGGTTGCGGCATAGACTGCGGTAGGCTCATATACCGCTCATACTGAAACCCCGAACTTTCGTTAGGGATTTCAGTGGGATGTATTCATGACACTGCGAACATCCCCACGATTCGCCTCCGGGTGGGAGAGGGTAGGTCCCACCCGGAGCGCGAATCGCCCTCCCCTACCCCGAGATGTAGTTATTTTCTGAAGAGACAAGATTTTCTGAAGATTCAAGAGATGCGCCAGCTCGGGGTTTTCTGTTCCCTCAACCCATTCTTTGGTGGGTTTAGGGGCGGTTCCTCAAGCATGATGCACCCTCTGCCGGGCGCTCTGCCGACCCGCTTCGGCGGGTTCTTCTGCCAGGCAACCTCTACCGGTGGAGGGGCGCATCATATGACTCTTCTTGGTCGGGCGGTACCTCCGATTCTGCTCGCCCTTGAAGGGAATAGGAAAAGGGTCGTACGCTTACGGTTCAATGGCGAACTCGTAGGCTGCGACCCTTTTCTCATGCCCGGATTTTCGGCGCCCTCGGGCGGGCTATTTAGTTTTTAGGCTTCTCAGTACCGGGTTTCTCAGCGCTGCTTTTCTCATGACCGTCGGCATCGTGCAGGATGCGGGTGAACGCCTCCGTGGGGTCATCTGCCCCAGCTGCGACGGATACCCCAACTGCGGTGGAAGGTTCGGTGGCGCTTCCGGTGACGGGTTCGGTGGGCGCATCCTCAACGGGTACTTCAGCCAGATTCTCGGCAGGTACCTCGGCAGGAGCCTCGACGGACACCTCCGCGACGATGGGCTCCTCCGAGGCGGACTCCGCAGAGGCAGGCGCCTCCGGAGCCTTCTGTGCATCCTCCGGCTTATCCTGAGCCGGCGCCTCTACAGGCTGCCCAGAAACACCCTGCTCAGTAGCTACCGGCTCACCGTGCGCGGATTCCTTCTTCGCATCCTTGTGCGCGTCCTTATGTTCGAGCCTGTAGATGATGCGCGGTTCCAGGCGCTCAAAACCAATCTTGGAGCGCACCCAGTTCACGAAGCGGTCGATACGGTCCTCACCCTCGGTGGTTTCCGCAACCCGGTAGTTGCGCGGCAGCATCACGCTGTCGCTGAGCACGCGCGGGTACTCATCAATCTCCTGAATACCCGCCATGTACATGTTCTCGCGGAACTGGTGAGCGAACTCCTGCTGACCGAGGAACAGCTGGTCGGCGTAGGTTTTAGCCGCCAGGCGCTCGCTGTAGGCGTCCTTGGAGTCGCGAGCGCCCTTCTTGGAGCCGTAAATATCCCAGAAGTAGAAGTACACATTGTTCGCGATAATGGCGGAGATAATGCGGTTCTGCAGGTACACGAGGGCACCGACGGCGACCGCACCAACAATCAGGAGCACCACGGCGAGCGGGGAGAGTGCAAAGTCAGACAGATTGCCGCGGTGGTTCGTGAACAGGCCAATCAGGTAGGCGATGGTGACCACGATGATGGGCACGCCGATGAAAATCACGGCCAGCGGAACCCAAATGTACAGCAGGGCACGTAGAATCAGGCGGTAGTAGCTAATCGAGTCGCCAATGGGGATGGGCGTAGGCTTCACGGAAGAGTGCGCACGCTTCATGAGCAGGCTGAAGATACGGTTGCTGTCGATGCCAACTTTACGCAGCTTCGATTCGAGGGACGCACGCTTGAGGAAGACCCGGTAGTTTTCGAGGACGACGCGCTGGTCGGAGGTGAGCTTTTCGGGGTCGGGTAGGGCGTTGAGGTCCAAGCCGGCTTCGGTGAGGAGCTTGCTCCACAGTTCCAGTCGCGCCAGTTCGGAGGGTTTTGCCGCCGCCTGCGCCTGGTAGTTCTTGTAGGAGATGAAGATGGTGCTAGCACCAATGAGTAGCGTAATAAAGGGTGCTATCCAGTCTTTGAGTCCCATGGTGGCGTTCTTCCTTGATTGTGTGGAGCCGCTGGTTCCTCTGCGGTCGGGGCTGATGCCCGCTGTTTTACCGTACCACCGGCACCTGTGCTGAACCTTTAAATGCGCAGGTGGGTGCGTAAAAATAGCCCCACCTCCTCACGCGTAGAGCGTCAGGAGGCGAGGCTTACGTATGCGTATTAGTGCGCTGGTTTAGTGTTCAGCGGGCTTCATTTCGCGCGGTGCCTTGCGGATCATGAAGTAGCTAATGACGGCCATAACACCCATGAGCACGGCGCTGAATGCGGAGCTCAGCACCACGCCGGAGTCGAAGGCAGCGAATGCGGAGGAGAGCAGCTGGTTCGCCTGCTCGCCACCCACCTGGCTTGCGACCGTCACGGCACCGCCGAGGGTTTCGTGGGCGTGGTCGGCGAGAGTCTCATCCAGGCCGTCGGGTACAACCACATTTGCGCGGTAGACGGCGGTGAGCATGCCACCAATGATGACGGTGCCGAGCACCGTACCTGTCTCGTAGGAGGTCTCCGAGATCGCGGATGCCGCACCAGCCTTACGCGGCGGCACGCTGGAGAGCATCAGGTCGTTCGAAATGGTCTGCGCAATACCGATGCCGGTACCGAGCACAATGAAGATCAGGATAATCACCAAGTCGTTGTGCGCACCCAGGAAGGCGAGCACCGCGAACGCGGCAGCGTGGAGCGCCAGACCGAAAGACACCACCTGCGCCGGGTGGAAGTGCACCGCCACGCGCGCAATCACCAGACCGGCGATAATGATCGCCAGGGTACCGGGAATCAGCAGCATACCGGCGTACATGGGCGGCAGACCGGAGACCAACTGCAGGTGCTGGGAGGCGAAGTAGATGAAGCCAACGTCCACCATCATGGAGATGAGGTTTGCGGTAATCGCGCCGGTGAACACGGTGTTGCGGAAGAGGCGCACATCCAGCATGGGCTGAATATCGTTCTTCTCGCGGTTGAGCTGACGCAGCACGAACAGGACAATGAAGCACAGGCCGGCAAGGATGGTGCTGATAGCCACCGCATCGAACCCGGTTTCGGAGGTGTGAGTCAGACCGAAGGTAATGCCGGTCATGCCGGTCATAATCAGCAGGATGCTCAGCGGATCCACCGGGCTGGGGTTCGGGTCCTTCGACTCGGGAACCATAATCGGGGCGAGAATCAGCAGAGGAATCAGAATCGGCACAGCGAGCAGGAACACCGAACCCCAGTCGAAGTGCTCCAGCAGGAAACCACCCACAATCGGGCCCAGCGCCGCACCCGCCGAGAAGCCCGAAGCCCACACGGCAATAGCGATGCGGCGCTCGGTCGCATCCACAAAGATATTGCGAATAATCGACAGGGTTGCCGGCATGAGCATGGCGCCAAAAATGCCAAGCAGGGCGCGGGCAACCACGAGCATCAGCGCGGAGGGCGCGAATGCCGCGAGCGCAGAGATTGCCGCGAAGCCGGTCGAGCCGATGAGCAGCAGCTTGCGGCGACCGATGCGGTCACCGATAGCGCCCATGGGCACGAGCAGGGCGGAGAGCACCAGGGAGTAGGAGTCAACGATCCACAGCTGCTCCGCGGAGGAGGGGCTCAGCGCCTTAGCGATTGCGGGCACCGCGAAGGCAAGCACTGTGTTGTCGATGGAGACCAGGAGCACCGGGAGCATGAGCACACCGAGTGCCGCCCAGCGCTTGGTCTTCTGGTCGGGGGCGTGAATGGGCAGAGCCGTGGTGTGCGGATTGTGATTCGTCATGGGTTGTTTTCGTGCGTCTATAAGGTGTCGGCTGATGCGGCGGACGCGGCGGCATCAGCTCGGCCTGTCTTTTGGGCTAGGTCTTTTAGTGAGGTTTTAGGGGTCCGGACGGGGCCATAAACGAAGATTAACTATACCAACTGGACGGTATAGTTTCAAGCGGTTAGACTGGTACACATGACCACCCCCAACCACCGAAAACAACGCGCCACCAACCCCCGCGAACACATCCTCGACACCTACGTCGACCTGCTGATTCGCTCGGGAGAACGCGCCGCGACCCTCGACGCCGTCGCCACCGCCGCCAAGGTTTCCAAGGGCGGGCTACTCTACCACTTCGCCTCCAAGAAGGCGCTACTTGAAGCGCTCGCAGAACGCACCCTCACCCTGGCTGAAGAGGACTTCGCGGCGATGGAGCAGGCACCCGAGGGGGCAAGCGCCTACTACATCAATTCCTCCACGCCGGATAACACCCCGTTCGACCGTGCCCTCATTGCCCTCAGCCGCCTGGCGCAGAACAATAATGAGCTCGCCCAGCAGACCATGAGCCGCGTGCAGGAGGGATGGCATGCACTCGTCCTCGCTGAGCTGGGTGACGAGCAGATTGCCCGCGCCGTGCTGCTTCTGGGTGATGGCATGTACTACAACGCGGCGTTCGGAGGCGACTCCGCCAGCCCGCAGAGGGCTGCAGCCATCGCGGCAGACCGTGCGGCGCTCGAACGTGCACTGCAGGTACTCAAGGCGGCGGCTCGTTAAACCACAAAAGCCACTCGACACAGCGGTTAAAGCCACAAGCTAAAACCGCTACCTCAAACCCTATTCTTCAGCGCCGGCGAGCACCCGGGGCTTAAACTGGAAGGGTACGTATCTACTCTTCAACCAAGGAGTTCCGATGATTTTCATTGCTGTAAAGTTCCCCGTCAAGCCCGAATACGCTGACCAGTGGATTGAGAAGACCCGCGCTTTCACCGAGGCAACCCGCGCCGAGGAAGGCAATAAGTTCTTCGAGTGGTCCCGCAGTGTTGAGGACCCGAACGAGTTCGTTCTGCTCGAGGCTTTCAACGACGACGCAGCCGGCCCGCACGTGAACTCTGACCACTTCCAGCAGGCTCTGAAGGACATGCGCCCCATGCTGACCGCAACCCCGAAGATTGTTTCTCGCCTGGTTGACGGCGACGGCTGGGACGCTATGGGCGAGCTACAGATCGACTAGTCTGCACCCCCGACATGCACCCTAAAATTGCATAGTTAGACGTTGCATAAGTAGACACCGGAGCGCCTCTCCCCCTGTTCTATTGGACAGGCAGGAGAGGCGCTTTGCGTGTCCGGTACCTGAACTTTTCCCCTTGACACGACGCGGATGGTACCGGTTTTCGACTCAGCGAGTGCCTTGCGTGCATTTTTACCCTATTAACCCCTTAAAATGGGTAGAGTATGCACACCTATCGATACCCATTCGCACAGGAGGTCTGAATGAGCATCGCATCCCAGCCTCTTCCCGGCGCAGTCGCCGTCGAAGAGCACAACGACGTGGACCACACCTCTGTATCCCTCGCCGTCTCGACCGTTATTCTGGCACTGCGCCCCAAGGAAAACGAAACCCACCCGACCCTGTGGCTGCCGCTGGTTCGCCGCCTCCGCGAGCCCTATAAGGGCCAGTGGGCGCTTCCTGGCGGTCCGCTCAACCCGAATCTTTCCCTCGAAGAGGCAGCGGCTTCGACCCTGAAGCGTGCAACCAACCTGCAGCCCGGCTACCTGGAACAGCTCTACGCATTCGGTGACGTTCTGCGCACCCCCGAGGCGCGTGCCGCCCGCGTTGTGGGCGAGCCCGAACCGGCACCCGGCACTGATCACGAGCGCGTGGTTTCCGTGGTGTACTGGGCGTCGATTCCCGCCACCGAGGTCGCGAACACTCGCGTGCACGAGAACATCCGCTGGTTCCCGGTGGATGAGCTGCCCGAGCTCGCCTTCGACCACAACGAAATCATTGAGTACGCGCTCTACCGCCTGCAGAACAAGGTCGAGTACTCGCGTATTGCCCACTCTTTCTTGGGTGAGGAGTTCACCCTGGCGCAGCTGCGTGAGGTGTACGAGGCGATTCTGGGTCGCACCCTGGATCCGGCGAACTTCCGCCGCCAGATTGCGGCATCGAAGTCGATTATTGACACCGGCCGCCGCGTGGAGGGCACCCGTCACCGCCCGCCGCGCCTGTACCGTTACAACGACGCTCAGGCGTACGCGGATGCGGGCCCGCTGGGCATGTACCGCGAGCGCCACGAGGCGTAATAGCCTTTCGCGCGTTGTACGCGCGCAGATTTAATGCCTAAAAGGAGGGGCGGCACCGTGCGGTGTCGCCCCTCTTTTTGCGTTCTCTAGGGGGTATCGGCACTTGTCAGGCGGTTTTTCGGGAGGGTGTTTGACTCAGCACCCACACAGTTTCTATGCTTGAGCCATCAGCTCTCTATCCGCGCTACCCCACCGTGGGGGGGTAGCCTAAGGGACTGAACATATCGATTGACCGAAGCCACCCAAGGCACGACCGGGGTGCCCTTCGGAATCTAGGAGGCATCAAAGAAATGACCCACCGAGCATAAGCCCGGACTCAGAAGAATTTTTCGCGCGCTCACGTAGCAGCTCTACGGACACGTTTCCTACGTGCTCCAATCAGTGCGCACGCACCCGGGCACAGGTACATCCACCGTTACGCTCGGGTTTTTTCATGCCTTCACGCCTTCATGTGCGCTGGCAGGAATCCGAGCACCTACTCGAAGGAACTCGGCCCATGTCACGTCACATTACACTCGACCATATTTCGTACGCACATCCGGGTGAGCCCCCGCTTTTCACCGACCTTTCCGCGGTATTTTCTGCGCCACTCACCGGGCTTATCGGCGATAACGGCGCCGGAAAAACTACCCTCTTCAGACTTATTCTTGGCGACATAAACCCTAGTCAAGGGATAATCAGCACCCCACCGCGCATAGCGTACCTACCGCAAGATTTAGGGTTGAGTGGGCATCAGCATCTTGCCGATATTTTTGGAATTACAAAAATACTGCAGGCGCTTGATGCGCTGGAATCGGGCGAATATTCCCCCAGCCTTTACGACACCATAGGCGACGCCTGGGATATTGAAGAACGCACCCTCGTAGCCCTTGCCGAACATGGTTTTGGTCCTGCCCTCACTACGACCGATACACAGGCCCGTCGCAACCTTCTGATGCGTCCCCTTAGCACCTTTTCAGGTGGTCAGACGGTCACAGCCGCACTCATCGCGCTTCTGTATTCAGATCCAGAGTTCATTCTGCTCGACGAGCCGACGAATAACCTAGACTCTGCGGCGAAGGCTCAGCTCTTCACGGCACTGGAAGCGCTGCCCTGCCCGGCGCTCATTATTAGCCACGACCGCGACCTATTGGAGCGCATGCACGTGATTGCCGAGCTTCACGCCGACCGCCAGGGGCTGGCGCATCTGCGCCTCTTCGAGGGTAACTACAGCACCTACCGGCAGGCATTGGAGACCGAGCAGCAGGCGGCTCAGCGTCGCGTGACCGAGGCGAAGAATGAGGCGCGTAAGGCTGAGCGTGAGCGCGCCGAGAACCAAATTAAGCTCGATCGCAACGCCCGCCGAGGCCGCGAATTTGAACGGTCAAAGCGGAAACCTGGCATGGCTATGGGCCTGGATAAAAACAGTTCAGAGCGCTCTGCCGGGAAACTTCACACAGCCCACGAAAGCATGGTGGCGGATGCGCGGGCGGCAGTTGGAGAAGCCCAAGAGAACCTGCGCGTGCAGGAGCGTATCTATCTGGAACTTGTTCAGGATGCGCTCCCACTGGGGCGGAAGGTACTGGAATTACATCGGGTGAAGAACGACTCTTGCGCGTCTACACCGCAGAGCGCCGACCTTAAGAATGCATACACCCAAAACACCGTTTCACGTGAAACACAACCATATAAAGTTGATTATCTGCTTCAAATCCAAGATTCTCCCGAGGTTCTTATCCTGACCGGACCCGAACACCTGCACATCACGGGCGCAAACGGCAGTGGCAAGACTGTGCTTCTCAATGCGATAGCGCACGCGAATGACCCTGATTACCGTTCCCCAGTGCCGCCTGCATACCAAGTGCTCTACCGCCTGGACAACACCGCATACCTGCCGCAGCGCATCACCCTCGACCCGCAGCTCACCCTCCTTGAAACCGTACAGAGGGCGAATCCCGGTGCGAGCGAGCAGCATCTGCGTGACCAGTTGGCGCGCCTGCTCTTCCGTCGCGAAAGCGTACATCAGCGCATTGGGGATTTATCCGGAGGTGAGCGCTTCCGTGCCGCGGTGGCGCAGGTGCTTCTGGCGGATCCGGTGCCGCAGCTACTCATGCTGGATGAGCCGACGAATAACCTCGATATTTCCTCGGTGGACTGGCTGATGCAGGCGCTCGAAGCATACACCGGCGCGCTCATCGTGGTGAGCCACGATGAGGATTTCTGCCGCCGCATCCGCATTGACCGCACGCTCAACCTTTCAACAAAAACTCTCGGGAAGGAACCATTCGGGGAATCAGCATGCTGAATCTTCTCCTACATGGGAAGGTGTTTGACTCAGCACCCACATAGTTTCTATGCTTGAGCCATCAGCTCTCTATCCGCGCTACCCCACCACGGGGGTAGCTGGCGGAGCTGAATGTATCGTTTGACCGAAGCCACCCAAGGCGCGACCGGGGTGCCCTTCGGAATCTAGGAGGCATCAAAGAAATGACCCACCGAGCATAAGCCCGGACTCAGAAGAATTTTTCGCGCGCTCACGTAGCAGCTCTACGGACACGTTTCCTACGTGCTCCAATCAGTGCGCACGCACCCGGGCACAGGTACATCCACCGTTACGCTCGGGTTTTTTCGCACCCTTTTTAGGGCGATCCTCTTACCGCCACGCGCTCAGCATAGGCACCCCCAAACCGCCGGCACACTGCTGCAACGCACCACCGTCGGAGTTTGAGAGCACCCGAGCATCCATACCTCAAGGAGCTCGTATGACACACGTACTTCAGCCGCAGGCGACCTTTCCCCGTTCCGCTTCTTCCCGCGATGTCCGCTCGCACGCCACTTCCCATGCAGCGGCGCACATTAGTATCGCTCATCTGCACTTTGCGCACCCGAGCCAGCCTCCGCTTTTTGCGGATCTGTCGGCGGTATTTTCGGCACCTCTGACCGGGCTCATTGGTGATAATGGTTGCGGAAAAACAACCCTTATGAGGTTGATTTTGGGTGATTTGACCCCGGATTCCGGTTCTTTGGCGGCGCCGGAACACATGGCGTATCTACCTCAGGATATGGGTCTGAATCGGAATCAAACCCTCGCCGAGCTCTGCGGAATCGCCGAGATTCTGCGGGCGCTACAGGCGGTAGAATCCGGCGAATACTCCCCCGAACTCTACGAGACCATCGGGGACAGCTGGGACGTTGAGGAGCGCACCCTCGCGGCTCTTGCGACCTACGGTTTCACCCCGGCGACCGTGGTTGATCGCGACAACCCGCAGGCGGTTCGCGCACTCTTTGCTCGCAGTATGCGCAGCTTCTCCGGTGGCGAGGCGGTCATTGCCGCGCTTGCCTCGCTGATGATTTCTGATCCCGAGTTCATTCTGCTCGATGAGCCGACGAACAACCTGGACTCCTCAGCGAAGGCTCAGCTCTTCGCCGCGTTGGAGGCGCTACCCTGCCCGGCGCTCATCATTAGCCACGACCGTGACCTGCTGGAGCGTGTAAACGTGATTGCGGAGCTTCACTCCGATCGTCAGGGGCTGGCGCATCTGCGCCTCTTCGAGGGTA
>NZ_KV814376.1:0-30057 GCF_001813895.1 Rothia sp. HMSC071C12 | reverse complement strand
AGGCGGCTCAGCGTCGCGTGACCGAGGCGAAGAACCGGGTGCGTTCGGCGCATCGCGAGTGGGTGCAGGCGCAGGAGATTATCTCGAAGAACATGGCGCAGGTGTGGAAGGACGACCAGCCGGATACAATTCTTGCCCTCACCAAGGACGCCTCACGTCAGGCGGCGGCAAAGCTTCGAGTTCTGCGCATCGGCAAGCAGGAGCAGGCTCAGGAGGCATACCAGAACGCCCAGGATGAGGTGCGCGTGCAGGAGAAAATCTATGCCGAGCTGAGCCAACAGCCCCTACCCGCGGGACGCAAGGTGCTGGAGCTGCACAGGGTTGATTCCCGCCGTGTTGATTCTCGGGTTTCACGTGAAACATTTGCCGTTCAGCAACCTGCCAAGGTTGATTCTCTGCATTTTTCACCCATTGAGGCTGATAGCGAGTGCAATCAGGGAACCCCGGCGGAACACCCCGAACACCTGATTCTCAGCGGCCCCGAGCATCTGCGCATCACCGGTGCGAACGGCAGTGGCAAGACCACCCTCCTTGAGGCAATTGCCCACGCACAAGACCCGGAGTACCGCTCCCCCGTGCAGCCCGCCTACCGGGTCGACTATTGCCTCGAGGGGGCGTATATTCCGCAGCGCATTACCCTCGACCCGCAGCTCACCCTCCTGCAGAGCGTGCAGCGGGCTAATCCCGGGGTGAGCGAACAGCACCTGCGTGACCAACTGGCGCGCCTGCTCTTCCGCCGAGAGAGCGTGCACCACAAGACCGGCGAGCTCTCCGGTGGTGAGCGGTTCCGCGCCGCGGTGGCGCAGGTGCTTCTGGCCGACCCGGTGCCGCAACTTCTCATGCTGGATGAGCCGACGAATAACCTCGATATTTCCTCGGTGGACTGGCTGATGCAGGCGCTCGAAGCATACACCGGCGCGCTCATCGTGGTGAGCCACGATGAGGATTTCTGCCGCCGCATCCGCATTGACCGCACGCTGGCGCTCTAGGGTTCCACCCCTGGAGCAACATCTGAATACAACGAACGGGTGCCCGACACCTCCGAATATGGAGGCGCCGGGCACCCGTTTCAGTTATCTCACCGCGGCTACTTCACCGCGCTGACGAAAACTTAGATTAGAGAACCAGGCCCTTGGTCTGGGACACTGCGCGCTCGAAGCGAGCCTGAACGTCAGCCCAGTTCACAATGTTCCAGAATGCCTTGACGTACTCGCCCTTAACGTTCTGGTAGTCCAGGTAGAATGCGTGCTCCCACATATCTAGCTGCAAAACGGGGATCAGTGCAACGGAGATGTTGCCCTGCTGATCGTAAAGCTGCTCGATGATGAGGCGCTTGCCAACGGTGTCCCATGCGAGGATTGCCCAGCCGGAGCCCTGAATGGTCAGTGCAACGTTGGTGAAGTGCTCACGGAACTTGTCGAAGGAGCCGAAGAACTCGTCGATTGCTGCTGCCAGCTCGCCGGTGGGCTTGTCGCCACCCTCGGGGGACAGGTTATTCCAGAAGATGGAGTGGTTGGTGTGGCCACCCAGGTTGAACGCCAGGTCCTTGGAGAGCTTGGAGACGTTGCCGTATGCACCGTTCTCGCGTGCCTCTTCAAGCTGCTCGAGAGCTGCGTTAGCGCCTGCAACGTATGCTGCGTGGTGCTTGTCGTGGTGCAGCTCCATGATCTTTGCGGAGATGTGGGGCTCGAGCGCCGCGTAGTCGTAGGGGAGCTCGGGGAGGGTGTACTTTTCAGCCATGATGATGCCTTTCATTAGAAAACTTGGCTTGTATTAAAGATTACCAGCGTAGCGTTTACTTTACTTTTCATGAGTTGGGGAGCGTCACATTTATGTAAGACCTCGCTCGAACCTGTGGATTTTAGGCAAAGACTTTTCCCCACACCTGTGGATAACCCTGTGTATCAACAGGCTATTTAAGGCTTACACCCCTTTCTGCCGCGAAATACCGGGGTATGCACTCATGTGAATAACAGTACTGTAAGTTCTCCACACTGTGGATAACTGCTGTGGATAACATCCTATTTTGGGGATGCGCGGGGGATAAACTGCAGAATTTTCGCCCTCATCCGGGGCGTTTTTCCTTCTACTAGCCAAAATATTGAGTGCCAACAGAGCCGCCGAGCGATCTTACGCGCCTCCTTACGCCGGAGGCGGTGGATTAAGTGCACAGGGTTATCCACAGCTGTGGAAATTTTCGGGTTCCGCGGATTTAAAGATAAAAAGGTCTTCTGTTTAAGAACTTACCCTCGGTTTTAATGGTCGTGAAAGCCTGTAATTACAAGAATTTTTCTGTAGCACTCTTAAATTAAACCTGGGGAGGACCTCGATTCTGCTCTGCCAAATCACATGCGTGTAAGTTCTCCACACTGTGGATAACCCCTGTGGATAACACTTCTGACGCGATACGGCGCAACAATACCGCGGACACACGGCACCACCACACAACACAAACCACACCGTGCAGCTACACCCCACAGCTACACAGGGCAGATACACAGCACAGGTGTTTACGCTTCCTCCCCCGACTCTGCCCCGGCTCGTACAGCGCTCTTGCGGCGCCGATATGAAGGCAAAGAAAAAGAGCACCCGACCATTGGATGCTCTTAGAGTGAGTTGATAGAAATTTGAGTTAAAAAGATACGGTACGGAATGCAGCCCAACCACGAACTGCACCCGCACCGCACATCCGTCGGTAGAAATACGAGTTACTCGTACACCGACGACAATCACCGATAAATAGAGAGTCGAACCTATCGAAGCGAGCTTCCGGTCTCGCCTCGGAGGCTTCCTTCGACCCCGTTATGTAATTAGTGTACACGGTTTCATTACGGTTGCAAAGCCAAAACCAAGATTTTTTAAAAATTTTGTTATCGTTTCGTTATTTTTCACCCTTGGCAAGCTCTTTACACTCCCTAGAATTTTCACTCAACCCCCTAAAAACCTTGATATTCCGCGGAAGTTAGCATTATGCACGGAAGTGCTTCTTGGTACGGTCTTGTCTATACTTGTACCGGAAATCTTTTTGAATATGTCGTATTTCACTTGCTTACCCCGGGTATTTGCAGTCACTGCGTGCAAAAAGATACCCCTGGCGCCCCTCAAAAAATTAGCACCAAAGTGTCAAGCATTACTTGACCGTACCAATTTTGAGTCACCTAGTCAGACCTTTCGCTACAATGGGTGCCAACACGCCACTTCTCTCTTTAATAAGAGAGCTCCATATCCGATAAAAGAGGAATCAATCCCGTGTCCACACCAACCACGTCTGCGCAGCGGTCTGACAATACCGCACACAGCGAATCCATCCAGTGGCTCTCCCAGCAAGAGCGAGAAGGCTGGCTCTTTATCAGCTCCATCATCTTCAGCCTCACCCGCAAACTGGAAAACCAGCTGCAGAGCGAAGCTGGCATTAGTTTTGTCGAATACATGGTGCTCGCGATGCTCTCCGAGTCCAAGGATCATTCCCTCACCATGACCGAGCTGGCAATTACTACCAACACCCTCCCGGCACGCCTCTCCCGCGTTGTAGCACGCCTGGAGAAGGATGGATACGTCCGCCGCTCCCTCAGTGTAGAAGACCGCCGCGTCAGCATCTGCCATTTGCTCCCCGCAGGCGAGCAGAAGGTGCAGGAGGTCGCACCCGGCCACGTGAGCGAAGTACGCCGCCAGATTTTCGACCACCTGACCACCGAACAGGTTGAGCATCTCGCAGAAATCGGCGAGGCAGTCCTCGGCAACACCCCCTCAAACGTCATCTCGATTGATGCACTGCAGCGTGGGGAATACCCCGCACACTAACCTCCTCCACCCCACAGAGGGATGAGAGTTGAGAGAACCAGAGATAAGGCACATTCCCATTGGGAACGTGCCTTATCTCTTTAAAGGCGCGCGCAGAACAACCTTTACGGAGGTGGTTGGGGGCGCATCGGGGTTCTAGCCACATCAGTTTCGCCGCATTTTCGAGAGATTTTTAAGATTTTTTGCGCCCTCTAGCCCCGTGCGCAGGCACCCAACATGGTGTCTCTATGTTTACCTTGAGCCGTAGGGTTTGTGGTTTTTAAACCCGCTGTCTATCCCTGTTAAACCGCGAAATCTCAAGGAAACACACCCAATACCACACAATCCAAAGAAAGTATTCAGGGCATCCACACTAAGGGTTGTGGTGACAATATGTCAGGGGTACCTTATCTGATTCACCGATTAGCCTTTTCTCTCTGTACATGGCGCACCCCACCCCTTACGATAAATATCAACAGGTTGCACCGCGCCATCCCGGCACCCAAAAGCAACCACCATATAAGGAGAAACCATATGTCTAAGTCTTTCTACGACCTTCTGAACGAGCAGATCGGCCACGAGTTCGCTGCATCCCACCAGTACCTGTCCATGGCTATCTGGCTCGACGGTGAGGACCTGCCCCAGCTGGCTAAGTTCTTCTACCAGCAGTCCCTCGAAGAGCGCGAGCACGCACTCATGATGGTTCAGTACAAGCTGGACCGCGGCCACAAGGTCGAGATCCCCGCTGTTCCCGCTGTCAAGAACGACTTCGAGAACGTTCAGGAAATCGTTGACATGTCCCTGGCACAGGAGAAGGCTGTCACCGGTCAGATCGAGGCCCTGTTCTCCGCAGCACGCGCTGAGAACTACGCACTGGGCGAGCAGTTCATCCTCTGGTTCCTGAAGGAACAGGTTGAGGAAGTTGCAACCATGGAGACCCTGGTGACCATCGTGAAGCGCGCAAACGGCAACCTCTTCGACCTGGAGAACTACGTTGCACGCGAGCTGGCACACGACCACGGCCAGGAGTCCGGCGCACCCGCAATCGCTGGTTCCTAATCTTGCGTTCAGGCGGCTAGACACCTAGTCGACCACGCAGAATATCTGCAAAATATTAAACGTTCCGCCCTCCCCACACGCCGTGGGGAGGGCGGAACGTTTATGTATATACGCCATGAAAGCACACCGCGGTGCACCGCCCATGAGCTAAAAGCCGCCAGAAGCTACTCGAATACTCATACAGTGCAGAGTAAACTTAAAAGCCTTAGATGCCGCATAATATCGCGGCAGAAAGAGGAGAGAATGACTCACACCAATCCAGATACCCTCAGCCGCGGCTCATATAGCAACTCACGCCGCGTAGCCGACATTCTGCGTGCAGAATCAGTCGGCGGTACCGTACTTCTGATTGCGACGGTGCTGGCAGTAGTACTCGCCAACACCCCCGCCTCCACCTTCTACTTTGGTCTGCGAGACACCGTGGTCGGCCCGGTTATCCCCGGCTTCAACCACCTGCAGATGAGCATCGGAACCTGGGCGGCAGACGGTCTGCTCGTCGTTTTCTTCTTCCTCACCGGCCTGGAGCTGAAGAAGGAATTCGTGATTGGTGACCTCAAGTCGCCCTCCACCGCGATTGTGCCGATTGCGGCTGCCTTCGGTGGCGTGGCAGTGCCCGCGATTATCTACACGGCGCTGAACTTCACCAGCCCCACCGCTCTGCACGGCTGGGCGATCCCCACCGCAACCGATATCGCGTTCGCGGTGTCTGTTCTCGCCGCCGTGGGTACTTTCCTCCCCTCGGCGATGCGCGTCTTCCTGCTGACCCTGGCTGTGGTCGACGACCTGATCGCAATCTGCATTATCGCAATCTTCTACACCAATAACTTCCATGGCGAGTACCTGCTCTTCGCGCTCATTCCCCTCGCTCTTTTCGCGTTCATTGCCTACCGCGGTGAGACTATGTTGCATCTGAAGCCGCTGGCTGCCTGGCTGCTGCTTCTGCCCCTGGGTATTATCACCTGGGCGCTCTTCCTTGAGTCCGGTATTCACGCGACCATTTCCGGTGTGGTTCTGGGCTTCCTGGTGCCGGTGAAGATGTCCGCTCGCTCTGAGGCGGCGCAGGCTGAGCACGGTCTTGCGGAGGTGCTGGAGCACCGCTTCCGTCCCCTCTCTACCGGCATCTGCGTGCCCATCTTCGCGTTCTTCAGCGCGGGTGTGGCTGTGGGCGGTTTTGAAGGCCTCGGACGCGCCCTCACCGACTCCGTGGCGGTCGGCATTATGGTTGCGCTAGTTGCCGGTAAGACCATCGGTATTTTCGGCACCACCTGGCTCGTGACCCGCTTCAAGAACGCTAACCTCGACCCGGATATCGCCTGGATTGACGTGGTCGGTCTGGCTGCAACCGGTGGTATCGGTTTCACCGTGTCCCTGCTGGTGGCTGAGCTCTCCTTCCCGCACGGTTCCCCGCACACCGAAGACGCAAAGATTGCGATTCTCGTCGGCTCTGTTCTGGCTGCCATTGTGGGTGCGGCTATCCTGTCTCGCCGCAACAAGCACTACCGCGCCCTAGCCGAGAAGGAAACCGTGGATGCTGACGACAATGGCATCCCCGATGTCTTCGAGGGCACCTACCGTGACCCGAAGGCTGAAGCCTAGCCAGATTCTTTAGGTCCAATACCTTCTCTACACCCCGATTCCTCGCTGATCATGATGTCTCACCGCACTACCTCACGTCGCCGTACAGCACGAGCAGGGCAGGCGCCTGCGCCTCCCTCAAGGTATGCAGAGATATCAGCACGCGTGGTTATCGGGGTGTATTCTTTTGCCGCGCTTCTGACCACGTTTGCGTGGGTTATCTCTCCTCTGCGGCGCGGTCGCGGCTTCACCTGGTGGGAAGTCACCGCTGACCTGCTGAATATTCCCTCCACGCATACTCTGCCCAGCGCCATTACGATGATTGTGCTGGTTTCCGGACTGATTGTGCGCAAGCGCGCTGCCCTCATTGCAGCCATCGTTTTCCAGGTGCTGGGCGCACTGATTGCGACCCATAGCGCTTTCACGCTGGCGTTCCCCGCGGGGATTATGCCGAAGGACCGTATTTTCTCCTCGACGGTCGATACTCTCTCCATCGTGTTTGCGTGTGTGCTGGTGCCGTTCCTTTTCTCGATTCGTTCAGCGTTCCCGGCGCGCATTGGTCGCCTCTCGTGGGCGGGGGCGGCTGCTACGGCGGCTGGCGGTATTCTGCTGACTACCCTGGTGCTCTGGTACCTCTGCCGTATTGGTGTGTGGGAGCCGCTGCGTTTCATCACCCCGTGGGAGCTACTCATGCACGGCATGGGTATTGAGCGTACGCATCCTGGCGTGTGGTCTGCTGATGTGGTGGCTTTCTTGGCGTCTTTTGGTTACGGTGCCTCGCTGGTTGCGGCGCTGTATCTGTTGGCTCGCGGTTATCGTGCCCCGGATGCGTGGACCGGCGAGAAGGAGCTGAAGATCCGCGCCCTGCTGCAGCAGTACGGTGCCAATGATTCGCTCTCATATTTTGCGACGCGTCGCGATAAGCAGGTGATTTTCTCTCCGGATCAGAGGGCGGCGATTACGTACCGTTCGGTGGGTTCGGTGTGTTTGGCGTCGAGCGACCCGGTGGGTGACCCGGATTCGTGGGATGCCGCGATTGAGCAGTGGATGTTGCAGGCGCGTAGTTACGGTTGGGTTCCTGCGGCGCTGAGCGTGAGTGAGGCGGGTGCGCGCGCCTATAACCGTGCGGGTCTGTCGATTATTCAGATGGGTGAGGAGGCGGTCCTTGAGGCGGACCGTTTCACGCTCAATGACACGTCGATGCTACCGGTGCGTCAGGCGGTTCAGCGTGTGCGTCGCGGCGGGTACACGGCGCAGATGCGTCGCTTTGCGGAGTTGGATGAGCAGCAGCGTCAGCAGGTTGCGGAGAATATTTCGGCGTGGCGTCATGGGCGTGTGGAGCGCGGCTTCTCGATGGCGCTGAATCGTGTGAATGATCCGGCGGATTCTTCGTCTGTTCTGGTGTCGGCTCATGATGAGGCTGATCAGATGGTGGCTCTGCTGTCGTTCGTCCCGTGGGGTCCTACGGGGCTGTCTTTGGATGTGATGCGCCGCTCCCCTGAGGCACCTAATGGTGTGGTGGAGTTTATGGTGGCCTCGCTGATGGAGCAGGCGGCGTCTTTGGGTGTGCGTCGGGTGTCGCTGAATTTTGCGATGTTCGGCCATATTTTTGAGGCTGCTGATCAGGTGGGTGCGTCGGCATGGAACCGTTTCGCGTCCCGCTCTTTGGGTGTGCTGGATCGTTTTCTGCAGTTGCGCCGCCTGTATCGTTTCAATCTGAAGTTTGCCCCGCTGTGGGTTCCTCGTTTTTTGGCGACGGAGCCGACGTTGGCGATGGCAAATGTTGTGGTTGCGGCGGGTATGGCGGAGGGCTTTTTGCCGAATCTGTCGGCGCGCCGTTTGCAGAATCAGGAGCAGGTTCTTTCTGCAGATGAGCTGGAGGCTCTTCACCAGATGCAGCTCGCTACTATGGAAGAGCTTCCTGAGGTGTCGCGTAGCGATCAGACTCAGCACCGTCTGCGCCATCTGGAGGCGCTGCGTGCGGCGGGCATGGAGCCGTATCCGCTGGGTGGTTCTTTGGGCAGTACCAGTGCTCCTGTACTGGGCGTGAAGGATGCCCTGCGTATATTCTCTTCTGAAAATATTCCAAATTCGGAATTCATGGTTTCGGGGCGTATTCGCGCGCTTCGCAACCATGGTGGAGTCCTCTTTGCAACTCTGATTGAAGGGGGTGAAACCCTGCAGGTCGTCATGGAGCGCAGCCTGGTGGGCGAGCGCCCGCTGAGCCTCGCCTCCCGCAACCTGGATACCGGTGACATCATCACCGTGCGGGGCACCTACGGGGCGAGCCGTAACGGTACCCAATCGCTGATTGCCACCTCCTGGCACATGGCGTCGAAGAGCCTGCACCCCATCCCCTTCGACTCCTTTACTGACCCGGAGGCGCGTCTGCGTCGCCGTTCCACGGACCTGTTGGTGCATCCGGATCAGATGCAGAATCTGCGTCTGCGTACCGCGGTGATTAAGGCGCTACGTGCCCGCCTGGATGCGGAGGGTTTCCTTGAGGTGGAGACCCCGATTCTGCATACGGTGCACGGTGGTGCGAGCGCGCGTCCGTTCCGCACGTATATCAATGCCTATGGCGAGGATTTGACGCTGCGTATTGCGCCGGAGCTGTATTTGAAGCGTCTGGTGGTGGGCGGTAGCGGTCCGGTGTATGAGCTGGGTCGTGATTTCCGCAATGAGGGCGCTGATGCGACCCATAATCCGGAGTTTACGGTGCTTGAGGCGTATCGTCCGTATGCGGATTATGTGCAGATGCGCGAGTTGACGGAGCGTCTGATTAAGGATGCCGCTCAGGCGGTGTTTGGTTCGGTGTCGTTGCCGCTGGGTCGTAGGGCTTCGAGCGAGCGCACGGTATCTGATGTGTCGGGTCCGTGGCGTGTGGTGTCGGTGTGTGATGCTCTGTCGGAGGCGCTGGGTCGCCGCGTGGATGTGCAGACGGATTTTGAGGAGCTGCTGGCTTTGGCGCAGCAGTACGGTGTGCGTGTTCATGAGGGTATGGGTCCGGGTGCCATCGTTGAGGAGTTGTATGGTGAGCTGGTTGAGGCGCATACGGTGGAGCCGACGTTCTATACGGATTTCCCTGCGGAGACGAGTCCGCTTGCGGCGCCGCATCGTAGTGTTCCGGGTTTGGCGGAGCGTTGGGATTTGGTGATTAACGGCATGGAGATGGGCTGTGCTTATTCTGAGCTGGCGGACCCGCTGGTGCAGCGTGAGCGTCTGACGGAGCAGTCGTTGAAGGCGGCTTCGGGTGATCTGGAGGCGATGGAGGTGGATGAGGATTTCCTTTACGCCTTGGAGACGGGTATGCCGCCGACGGGTGGTTTGGGTCTGGGGGTGGACCGTTTGGTGATGCTGTTGGCCCAGACGCAGATTCGTGGGGTGTTGTCGTTCCCGTTTGTGAAGCCTGAGCGTTCGTAGCCCGACTGATACCCCCGCTTCTTCGTTATGCCCGGTGCGAGGTTTTGTGCCTTGTGCCGGGCTTTTTGTGCCCGCCCTGCCGGTGCCGTCAACACCTCCACGGAGTCTATATTTACTCTGCCCATATATTAAGTATTCGTTACATTTTGGCTTGGGTCCCTTTTTTAAGTTGCCGAGCGGGGGGCGTAGCCGACACAATGAGGTGACTAATCATACGGAGCGTATGTGCCTCCGTTACGCGGCTTTGAGTCCGCGCCACCCAGCAATGTAGCCCACACGTTGTCCGTCTTTCGGATTTGAGCGTGCGGGCTTTTTGCTTTCAAGATTGGAGTGCCGAGTGGATTTTCTTCTGAATATCATCGGGGACATTAATACGCAGACTGCGGAACTGACTTCCTCCGTGGATGCCGTGCAGAACTGGATGTGGAGTAATTTCCTCTACTACGCTCTGATTGCGGCTGGTCTGTACATTACGATCCGTACTCGCGGTGTGCAGTGGCGTTCCATTAAGGAAATGGTCCGTGTCCTGGGTGACCCGGTTGCTCGTGAGGCTGACGGTAAGAAGAGCATTTCTTCGTTCCGTGCGTTTACTGTTTCGGCGGCTTCTCGTGTGGGTACCGGTACTGTTGCGGGTGTTGCTTTGGCTATTGCTATGGGTGGCCCGGGTGCTGTGTTCTGGATGTGGGTTATTGCTGCTGTTGGTGCGGCTTCTGCTTTTGCGGAGTCCCTTCTGGGTCAGCTGTATAAGGAGCGCGGTAAGGATTCCTATATTGGTGGTCCGGCGTACTACATGAAGCGCGGCCTGAATGCTCCGTGGATGGGTTACATCTTCGTGGCGTTCATTGTGGTCACTTATGCGTTTGTATTTGTGGCGGTTCAGACGAATGCTGTGGTGGATGCTGCGGCGAACTCGTTCAGCATTGATGTTTCGGGTACTAACTCGATGGGCTTCCGCATCACTATTGGTCTGATTATGGTGGCGCTGACTGCGGCTATTATTTTCGGTGGTATTCGCGCGATTTCTTCGGTGACTGAGTGGCTGGTGCCGATTATGGCGGTACTGTATCTGCTGTTGGGTCTGCTGGTTGTTCTGCTGAACATTACCGAGGTTCCGAATATGCTGCTGATGATTTTCCAGGGCGCTTTTGGCATTAAGGAGTTTGTGACCGGCGGTACCATGGGTGCCGTGATTTGGGGTATGAAGCGTGGCCTGCTGACTAATGAGGCGGGTATGGGTACTGCTCCGAACGCTGGTGCGACCGCTACTATTTCTCACCCGGCTAAGCAGGGTTACGTGCAGACTTTGGGTGTTTATTTTGACACGATGATGGCGTGTACTGTGACTGCGTTTATTGTTCTGCTGTCGAACCCGACTTATGGTGATCGTTCTCGCGGTGCGTCGCTGACTCAGTCGGCGTTGGCTATGCAGCTGGGCGATTGGGCGGTTCACTTCCTGACTATCGCGATTTTCATGTTTGCGTTCTCGACTGTGATTGGTAACTACTACTACGGCGAGTCGAATATGCGTTTTGTGACTGAGCGTAAGCTGCCGATGAATATTTTCCGTGCGCTGGTTCTGGTATTCGTGTTCTTCGGCGCGATTTCTTCGCTGGATCTGGTGTGGACTACCGCGGATATGTTGAATGCCGGCATGGTGATTGTGAACTTGACGGCGGTTCTGTTGATGACTCCGCAGGTTGTTGCGGTGTTGAAGAACTATGAAGCTCAGCGTAAGGCTGGTTTGGAGCCGATTTTCAAGGCTTCGGATATGCCTGAGTTGAAGAATCTTGCGGCGTGGGATGGTACTGATGCGGTGACTACCCGTGAGTTCTGGGCTGAGTATGATGCGAAGGCTGCTGAGCGTCGTGCTGCGAAGAAGGCTAAGAAAGTTAGCCGCTAGTTTGTGAGCTACACGCAGGTTTCTGTGTAAGGCTTTGTGGAGGGTCCGTCCTGCTGTGTTGCGGGGCGGGCCCTTTTGCGTGCTTGAGGGGCGTATGGGGCTGCCCATCGGGGTAGGCTCTGAACACCTCCTTGAACTACCCTGAGGGCTTGTGGATTCCTCCGGGTCTGTATGCTTAGGAAGGATATTAGGAGGGCTTATGGATTGGCGTGCCGTACTGGAGCTGGTGGTCACGGTTGTATTTCTGGCAGGTATTGCGTTGGCGCTATTGTGCTTGGTGACGATTCATCGGAACCCGCATTTTTCGGAGGTACAGAAGCTGAAGTGGCTTCTGCTGGTGCTGTGCCTGCCGTATGTGGGTCCGGTGACGTGGTTGTTGCGTGCGCGTTTGGAGCGTATTGACCGGGAGCGTGCTGAACAGGAGCGTATGGCGCGGGAGCGGGGTTCCGCGGTTGCGTCCGATGCGGCTGCTTCCGGTGGAGCGTCTGATAGTGCCCCGGATAGCGCCTCCGATAGTGCTTCAGAGTCTCTTTCTGACACCCCCACCAACACTAAGTAACGAAGGTCACACACTCTCGATTGGACAGCACCGCATGCAGTCCGTATAGTTTTATGTGTTGCCTGCGGTGATACACCGTAAGACACATGCGCGAGTGGCGGAATAGGCAGACGCGCACGGTTCAGGTCCGTGTGCCCGTGAGGGCGTGGGGGTTCAACTCCCCCCTCGCGCACCAACGATCCCCGGTTCGAAAGAACCGGGGATTTTTTCATATCCATAACCAATTCCCCGCTAAATGACGGGGTTCCAGAGCGATGGCGAGTGCATCACCTAAAATAGAACCGGGTGTGTTCATTCACAGGACACACAGCTAACGCACAGACACGCTCGTTAAACTGAGCCTTTCGGATAAAGACCGTTTGCGCGGTCTGTTGCTCGGAATGGTCGTTGAGAAGGAGGCGGCATGAAGTTTTTCGACAAGCTGGGCAAGCTGGAGCAAGGCATCGGCCGCACTGTCGGCCTTTCCAAGGGCTTCGGCACCTTTGCGAAGGCGGATGTCGCTAACCGCGTCCGCATCATGATGGATGACGAGTCCTACGTGGACGGCAGTGGTCGCACTATGGCTCCTAATGTCTATACTCTCCGTTTTGCGCCGGTCGATTTCCCGCGCGTGCGCGAGTGGGGTAACCCGTTTGCTGTTGAGCTGTGCGATTTGGCGATTTCGCACGCCCGCGCGCAGGGTTACACCCTCATTGGCGCGGTTCGCGTGACGTTCAACGTTCTTGATTCTCTCTCTGAGGGCGAGTTTGAGGTTGTTGCGACTTTCGAGCCGTTCTCTGTACCGGAGGCTCCGGCATCCCCGTCTCTGCGCGGCGCCACTAACTACGCGCCGGTGCGTCCGCCGCGTGAGTCTTCTTTGCCGACCCGCATTACGAAGCCGGCTGCTCAGCCGGCTCAGCCTGCACCCAGCCCTGCGCCTCAGCAGGCTCCTGCGGCTCGCCTGAACATGCCTGTAGCGCCCCCTGCGGCGGCTCCCCGTTTCTTCTTGGAGATTGAGGGTCGCATGCACCCGGTGAACCATCTGCCGTTTGTGCTGGGCCGCGGTTCTGATGCTGATTTTCGTCTGGACGATAAGGGCGTTTCTCGCCGTCACCTGCAGCTTTCGATGCAGGGTGGTGCGGTGGTCGCCTCCGATATGGGTTCTACCAACGGCACGTTGATTAATGGTGCGCCTCTGCGTGCGCCGGTGGTGCTGGCGAACGGTTCGCTGCTTCGCATGGGTAATACCCGCATCATCTTCCATAGTTCGACCGGAGGTGTCCGTTAATGGCGTCTGAATTGACCGTTACTATCCTTCGTTACGCTTTTCTGGCTCTGATTTGGTTCTTTGTTTTCCTGGTGGTTTCGGCGGCTCGCCGTGACCTTGGTTTGGGTAAGAACTATCGTGCGGCACCGGTTGATGCGGTTCCGGAGGCTACCCATATTGCGCCTCCGCCGACTCGCCCTTCGCAGCTTGTTATTACTGCCGGTGCGCAGGCTGGCGCGATGATGCAGCTGGGGGACCACCCGATTACTATTGGCCGCGCTAATGACATTGAGGTGTCCCTGCAGGATGATTACGCCTCGGGTCGCCATGCGCGCCTATTCCCTCAGGGTTCCCGTTGGTTCCTGGAGGATTTGAATTCTACTAATGGTACGTTCGTCAATGGCGAGCGTCTGACTCGTGCGACCCCGATTGAGCCCGGTGATGATTTCCGCGTTGGCGGTACCACCATGCAGTTGAGGGGCTAGTGTATGAAGATTGCTTTTCGTTTTGAGGCCCGCTCTGATACGGGTCTGAAACGCTCGAAGAATGATGACTCCGGCTACGGTGGTCGTTTCCTTGCTGTCGTTGCTGACGGTATGGGCGGCCACGTAGGCGGCGATGTTGCGTCGGCTACGACGGTTCTGAATCTGACTCCGCTTGATCACCCTGATTTTGAGGATGGTACTGGCGGCGTTTATCTGGCTGATGAGATTCAGAGTGCGAACCTGATTATTAATGAGCTGGCGGCGAATGACCCGCAGCTGGCGGGTATGGGTACGACCTGTACTGCCCTGCTGATTGATGGCGATTGTATTGAGCTGGCTCATATTGGTGACTCGCGTGCGTATCGTCTGCGCCCGGGTGCTGATGGTGAGTTTGAGCAGATTTCTACTGACCATACGTTTGTGCAGCGCTTGCTCAATGAGGGTCGCATTACCCCGCAGGAGGCGGAGAACCACCCGCATAAGAACGTGATTATGCGCGTTCTGGGTGATGTTGATGCGTCCCCTGAGCTGGAGTTGAAGACTCTGGACGCTGTTCCCGGCGAGCGCTGGGTGCTCTCTTCTGACGGTTTGGATGCTGTGGTGTCCCTATCGGAGATTGAGCAGGTGATGCGTTCTACCGATGACCTATCTGAGATTGCTGACACTCTGATTGCGATGACTTTGGAGCGTGGCGCTCCGGATAACGTGACGGTTGTGTCCCTGCAGGTGATTGACCGTGAGGTTCTGCCGGTGGATGAGCCGGTGGGTCCTTCGAGCCTGCCTGAGTCTGCTCTGCCTGATTCGATTGTGGCGGAGCAGGAGGTCAGCACGAATACTCAGAAGCTTCCCGAGGTTGCTGCTACGGCTGAGGCTGCTGAGGCTATTTTGGGTGCGCACCATGATGAGGACTCTGAGGAGCCTCATCGTCGGTCGTTGCGCCGTTTCCGTCGTGCTCGTGACTTCTCTGGAACCCTGTTGCACAGTGGTTCTGGGGCGGTGCGTCACCATATCGGTACGTACGATAACGCCGTGGATGCGGCTCTTACGAATGCTGCGATCTTGCGTAGCGAATTGGGTTCCCGCCCGCATCAGCTGGTTGGTGCCGCTTCGGTGGCTACTGAGACCGGCATGATTCCGGCGGTGACTTCGCGTACCCTGGAGCATCGTGCGACGGTGGCTCAGCGTGTGCCTTTGAAGGTTGAGTCTGATGAGGCGACCTTGCCGGCTGAGCTGGAGGAGCTGATCGCTGAGGATACTGTTGAGCGTTCGCGTCCGCGGTCGTGGTCGATTCGCCTGTTCATTACTCTACTGGTTGCAGCTATTGTGACGCTGGCTGCGTGGACCGGTCTGCGCTATGTGGAGCGTAGCTACTATGTGGGTGAGAGTGACGGCACGGTTGCGGTGTACAACGGTATTCCGCATGCGTTGGGTCCGATTCGTCTTTCTCACGTGGTGGAGAATACCGATATTCCTACGAGTGAGCTGAGCGATCATACTCGTTCTTTGTTGCGTAATGCGATTACGGCGAAGGATCTGGATGATGCGCACCAGATTGTGTCTCGTTTGAAGACTCAGGCAGATCAGTCTCGTGAGAAGGCTGAGCAGGCCGCTGCGTCTGCTTCCGCGTCTGCCTCGGCTTCTGCTTCCTCGAGCTCTGAGGCGCCCGCTACGGCTCCAAGCTCTGAGGCTCCGAGTTCTGACTCGGCGTCCCCGGCTCCTGAGCTGGCTACGGTTTCCTCCGCGCCTGTGGCAGAGGGCGGTGAGAACAATGGCTAAGTTCTCGTTCCGTCGTGAGTCGGATGCGCCTCGTGCACGCCGTTTCACGGAGCTTTTCCTGCTGGTTTTGGCGGTAGGTATCAGCTCGTTCGGCATGTACCTGATTGATCCGGAGCATGCTTTTGATACGTCGAAGAGCCAGTGGCTGCCGTGCACGGTGGTGCTGGGTGCTGGTGCTCTTCTGATTCACCTGGTCATGCAGTTCCGCGCCCGTTATGCTGATCCGTTTATTCTGCCGCTGGTGGTGGCTCTGAACGGTATTGGTTTGACCATGATTTATCGTCTGGACCCGCAGATTGCGGCTCCGGTGGGTGATGGTCAGCTGATGTGGACCGGCGTGTCTATGGTGCTGTGCGCGATTATCGTGTTCGTGCTCAGGGATTATCGTCTGCTGCGTAAGGTCACGTACACCTCTCTGGTGCTGTCGATGATTCTGCTCATCATGCCGCTGGTTCCGGGTCTGGGTATGGAACTCAATGGTGCTCGTATTTGGATTCATATCGGTAACCGCACGTTCCAGCCGGGTGAGGTCGCGAAGATTACTTTGGCGATTTTCTTCGCCGGCTATTTGGCGACGCACCGTGACCTGATTCTGGTGGCTGGCCGCCGCATCGGCCCTATCAATCTGCCGCGTCTGCGTGATTTGGCGCCGGTGTTCTTGGCGTGGATTGTGAGCCTGGGTGTTCTGGTGTTCCAGAAGGATCTTGGTTCGGCGATTATGTTCTTTGGCCTGTTCATGGCGATGCTGTACCTGTCGACCGGCCGTATTTCGTGGCTGGTGGTTGCGGGTATCGGTATGGCTGTGGGTGGCTATTTCGCGTACCACTATGTCTCGCACGTGCACGCCCGTATTTATGCGTGGGTGCATGCTTTTGATCCGGAGATTTACCAGGCGTCTCCTGGCGGTTCGGGTCAGATTCTGCAGGGCGTTTTCGGTCTGGCTTACGGCGGTCTTTTTGGCCGCGGTTGGGGTCAGGGCCGCGCGAACCTCGTCCCGTACGCTAATTCGGACATGATTATTTCCTCGTTGGGTGAGGAGCTGGGCCTGGTTGGTCTGGGTGCCATCCTGATGATGTTCATGCTTCTGGTTTCGCGCGGTTACCGTGCAGCGTTGGGTACTCGTGATGGTTTCGGCAAGCTGTTGGCTGCCGGTCTGTCTACGGTCATGGTTCTGCAGCTGTTCGTGGTGATTGGCGGCGTGACTCGTTTGATTCCGCTGACTGGTCTGACGACTCCTTTCATGTCTGCCGGTGGCTCCTCGTTGGTGGCTAACTGGATTATTGTGGCGCTGTGGTTGTCTATTTCTCATAGTGCCCGCGCACCTCACCTGGTGGCTGGTTATGATGCTCCGCAGGGTATTGACCATGCGGACACTAGCTACGAGCCGGAGGGTGCTACTAGCGTTCTGGCGCGTATTACGGCTAAGGATTCTGGAGGTGAGAAGAATGGATAGGGCTATTCGCCGCATGTGGATGTCTGCCGCGTGCGTGTTTGTCCTGCTGATGGGCACCCTCAGCTATATTCAGTTCTTCGATTCGAAGACTCTGATGAATAATCAGTGGAATTCCCGAGCTCTCTACGATAATTACGGTTCGGCACGTGGCTCAATCGTGGTTGATGGTACGGAGATTGCTTCGTCGGTGAAGTCCGATGATGAGTACAACTACCAGCGTGTGTATAACCACCCGCTCAAGTATGCGGCTCTGACGGGTTACTTCTCCACGATTTATGGCGCGACCGGTTTGGAAGCTGCTATGGATAAGGAGCTTGCGGGCACGAGCGATAGCCAGTTCTATGACCGTGTGGCGCAGCTGTTCAGTGGTTCTTCCGCGCAGGGCGCTAGCGTGGAGCTGACGATCAATTCGAAGCTTCAGGATATTGCGTATAGCGCTCTGCGGGGCCGTAAGGGTGCTGTGGTGGCGATGAACCCGAAGACCGGTGAGATTCTGGCGATGGCTTCTTCGCCGTCCTATGACCCGAATCTTCTGTCGGCTCATACGAGCTCTTCGGTTTTGGCGAATTACCAGGCGCTGACTTCTGATGAGGACAGCCCCCTGTTTAACCGTGCGATTGCCGGTAATACTTATTCGCCGGGTTCGACCTTCAAGATTATTGATGCGGTGGCGGCGCTGGAGTCCGGCAAGTACAACGCGTCTTCGGTCATTGCGAACCCCGCACAGTTGCCCTTGCCGGGCACGAACATTAGCCTGCCGAACTATACGGGCGGTCAGTGTGGAACCCGCACTCAGGCGACGATTGAGTGGGCTTTGGCTCAGTCCTGTAATACGCCGTTTGCGCAGATTGCGATGGATTTGGGTCAGGAGCGTATCGCGAAGACTGCTGAGAATTTTGGTTACGGCCAGGATTTGAAGATTCCTTTGACGGTTTCTAAGTCGTCTTTCCCGTCGAATCTGACGCAGAGCCAGCTGGCCCAGTCGGCGATTGGTCAGTACGACGTGAAGACCACTCCGCTGCAGGTGGCGATGACTTCTGCGGCAATTGCAAATGGCGGCGTGCAGATGAAGCCGAACCTGATTCGTTCGGTGAAGACCAGCAACCTGAGCACTTTGCAGGAGTTCTCTCCTGAGAAGCTGCGCACGTCCACTAGCCCTGAAATTGCTAACCAGGTGAAGCAGTGGATGGTGAATGCGGTTGATAATGGTATTGCACGTAATGCTGGTGTCTCCGGTGTGAAGGTGGCGGGTAAGACCGGTACCGCGGAGACGACGGCAGGTTTGAATAATTCTTGGTTTACCGGTTTTGCTCCGGCTGATGATCCTCAGATTGCGATTGCTGTGGTTTATGAGGATATTGATGTGGCGACCGGTGCCCAGTTGGCAACCAGTACTAGTAAGCAACTCTTTGAGGCGGTGTTGAACAAGTGAGGCCTGCGGCTGATATCACTTTGGGCGGGCGCTACACCCTAACCGAACGTATCGCGATTGGCGGTATGGGCGAGGTGTGGAAAGCTCGCGACAAGGTGCTTGGACGCATCGTTGCGGTCAAGATCCTCAAGGAGGAGTACACCGGTGACCCGGGCTTCTTGGAGCGTTTCCGCGCTGAGGCCCGTAATACGGCGTTGTTGAACCACCCCGGTGTAGCGAACGTTTTCGACTACGGCGAGGAGGACAACTCCGCGTACCTGGTCATGGAGCTGGTGCCGGGTAATCCGCTCTCGAGCATTATCGAGCACGAGACTACCCTGCCGCCGGACCGTGTTCTGAACTTCATTGCTCAGACCGCTCGCGCGTTGGCTGCGGCTCATTCGCAGGGTCTGGTGCACCGTGACGTGAAGCCGGGTAACCTTATCATCACCCCGGATGATCGCGTGAAGGTGACTGATTTCGGTATTGCTCGTCTGGCTAATCAGGTGCCGTTGACGGCTACCGGCCAGGTGATGGGCACCGCCCAGTATTTGGCGCCGGAGCAGGCAACCGGTCAGGCTGCTACCGCATCTTCGGATATGTACTCGTTGGGCATTATTGGTTATGAGTGCCTGGTGGGTCGTCGTCCGTTTACGGGTGAGTCGCAGATTGCGATTGCGTTGGCTCAGGTGAATGATCCGCCGCCGCCGCTTCCGGAGACCATCCCGGCTCCTGCTCGTGCGCTGATTATGTGCTTGTTGGCGAAGGACCCGGCTCAGCGTCCTAAGGATGCGACCGCTCTGGCTTCTGCGGTGGATGCGATTCGTCGCCGCGATCTGAAGGCAGCGGTGAAGGCTGTTCCTTCTTTGGCTCAGTTCTTGGCTGAGGAGAATGCTGACGACGGTACTGTCGCTATGACTGCGATGGATGTGGCGGCGGAGCCGATTAGCGCTTCTGCTACTCCGCGTTTTGGTTCTGGTGGTCGTTTCTCGCCGGAGCCGACGACGGCGCCTATTCCTCGTACGGGTGCGCAGACCATGCGTCCGGCTTCGGGTCGTGTGAAGGCTGCTGTTGCCCCTCCGGCTAAGCGTGGCCCGAACGTGTGGATGTGGGTTGCTCTGCTTCTGGCAATCGTGCTGATCGCTGGCGGTATTTGGACAGTCCTCTCCTCCAATAATGGTGGCGGTTCGACTGATCCGGTTCCGAGCGCTTCTTCGTCTGTTGTTCCGACGAACACGGGTACCGTTTCTACGGTGGAGCCGACTGAGTCTGCTTCTGCCCGTGCTGCAAAGCAGAAGGTGACCATCAACGCGATTAACTATGAGGGTCGCGAGCTGCAGGACGCAGTGAACGAGCTGAAGAACCTTGGTCTGTCCCCCAAGACTGAGGGTGTTGAGTCTACTCAGCCGGAGAACACGGTGATTTCGGTTTCTCCGACGGGTACTTTGGAGCAGGGTAATAGCGTGACTGTTCGCTATTCGACCGGTCCGAAGTCGGTGACTTTGCCGTCGAATCTTGAGGGTAAGAACGTTGATGAGGCGTCGAAGGCTGTTGCCGCTTTGGGTGTGAATGTTTCTCTGCATTATGAGAATTCGGACACTGCGGCCCCCGGTACGGTGCTTCGTACTACCCCCTCATCTGGCACCAAGGTTACGGTTGGTAGTAATGTAGACATGTATGTGGCCTCTTCCAGTTCGGGTAGGGGTTCGAGTGCGAGCGCTTCTGCTGCACCGTCTGCGTCGGCTTCTGCTTCCGCTTCTGCGTCGGCGCGTTAGCCCCTACGTTTTGATTTAGTTTTAGTCTTAGTGATCCAGGAGAACTTATGGACCTGTCGGTTCCCGACACGGTTGATAACCGTTACAAGGTACTCGAGGTAATCGGTACCGGTGCGATGGCAACCGTTTATGCTGCCGAGGATACTCGCCTCGGCCGCAAGGTTGCGCTTAAGATTCTGCGCCCGGAGCAGGCCCAGGACGATACGTTCCGCGCACGCTTTAAGCGTGAGGCGGAGGCTGTGGCGTCTCTGAACAATCCTGCGATTGTTGCTGTCTATGACACCGGTTCGTATAACCCTTCGCAGGGTGGCGGGGAGTCTGCTTCTTCGGAAGAGGGCACCGCTATTCCTTATATCGTGATGGAGTACGTGGAGGGTCATACTCTGCGTTCCATTCTGTCCCGTGGCGGTCATCTGCCGGTCCGTGATGCTTTGGGTTATTCCGAGCAGCTGCTGGGTGCTTTGCAGTACAGCCACTCGATGGGCATCATTCACCGCGATATTAAGCCGGCGAATATTATGGTGCTGGAGCGTACCAGCGAGGATATCGCTAAGGGTCAGCCGGGCCAGATTAAGGTCATGGATTTCGGTATTTCCCGTGCCATTGAGGAAGCTGGCGAGGCGCTGACCAAGGCTAATGTGGTGATGGGTAGCGCACGCTACATGTCCCCTGAGCAAGTGAGCGGCAAGGAAGTTGACGCCCGTAGCGACCTGTACTCTGCTGCTTGCGTGATTTACGAGATGATTGCTGGTCGTTCTCCGTTTGACGCTGAGTCGAATGTTGATCTCGCGGCTAAGCATCTTTCGGATGCCCCTGAGCCTCCGAGCAAGTTCACCCCGCTTGAGGTTCCTGCTGGTCTGGATGCTGTGATTCTGAAGGGTCTGGCGAAGAACCCGGATGAGCGTTATCAGAGCGCGGCTGAGTTCGCTCAGGCTCTGGTGTCGGTTGTTCGCCCGGGTGAAGAGACCGTGGTGCAGGATGCAGCGATGACTACTGCTTTTGTTCCTTCGGCGACTACTGCTTCCCTGGGTGAGGATTACGCCCCGTACACCACCTCGATTACTGAGGCTTCGGTGGAGGATGGCGGCCTCAACGGCTTCTTCGAGTATGAAGACGATGAGGAACTGTACGACGATGAGGAGTACGCAGAGTACGATGAGTCTTCGCCGCGTAAGCGTGCGTGGGTTCGTTTCCTTGTGGGTACTCTGATTGTGGCTCTGCTGGTTTTCAGTGTCGGCTCGGTTCTGTACTACCAGAACAAGCTCAATGAGGTTCCGCAGGTTCAGGTTCCGGCTGTGGTGAATGTTTCCCGCGATGATGCCGATAACCAGCTACGTAACCGAGGCTTCGTGGTGGAGTACCGTCAGGGCTACTCGGACAACATCAAGAAGGGCGACGTTATCAACGTTGAGCCGGGTGTCGGTTCTACGGTTAATAAGGGCTCGACCGTGGTTGTGACTGTTTCGAGCGGTCCGGAGAAGGTCAAGCTACCGGATAACCTGCAGGGTCAGAGTGAGGCGTATGTCCGTAACGCTCTGAAGGACCTGGGTCTGGTGGATGGCCGCGTCTCCACTGTGGAGAGCGCTTCCGTTCCTGCCGGTATGGTTGTGGAGCTGTCCCCGGAGAAGGGCTCGACCGATGATAAGGGCGCTCAGACCGTTGAGGCTGGTAGCACCGTGAACATTGTCCTGTCTTCCGGTAAGGTGAAGGTCCCCTCGCTGGTGGGTCTGACCAAGGATCAGGCGATTGCTGCTCTGACCGCTCAGGATGTTCTGCTGAACACCAACATCGAGACTGTTCAGACTAACGAGCGTCCTGCGGGCACTGTGCTTTCGCAGAGCTCTGCAGCGGGTACTCTGGTGGCTCAGAACAGCACTGTGACGATCCGTGTGGCTGCTACTCCGACTCAGACGACCGCTCCAACTACTGCGGCTACTCAGCCTGCGGCAGCGACCGGTAACCAGAACGCTACCACTGGTAACCAGAACCAGCAGCGTTCTACCGCTACTCAGCCGACTGCGGCAGCTACTACTCAGCCGACTGCGGCAGCGAATAATCAGCAGCGTTCTACCGCTACGGCTACTCCGGCACCGGCTGCGTCCACTGCTGCGGGTACCCGTACGATTCAGGGTACTAACGCGAATACCAATGCGAACAACGCTAATAACGCAAACGCTAACGCCCGCTAAGGGGTTCTAGAGGTTAGCAAAAGGGGCGGCGCTCCACACCGTTGGGTGTGGGGGGCCGCCCCTTTTCGCGTATCTGGGCTTGTTCGTGTATCTGGGTTTGCTCGTAGCTAGGGATCCAGATATAGCTATCGCCTCCAGTTTCCCTGTAGCGTGTCTGCTACGGGGCTTCTGGAGGCGATATAAGCCGTTGGGGGCATCTAAGGCTAAGGTACTAAGCCATGAGGGGTGAGAGGCTCTTAGAGCGCTCTGCGGCTCCCTGCAGGCCGGTTTCTTCGAGCCAGTTGCCGAGCATGAGGTATCCGCTTTCGGTCAGGACCGACTCGGGGTGGAACTGCACGCCGTGCATGGGGGCTTCGCGGTGGCGCAGACCCATGATGATGCCGTTGTCGGTGGTGGAGGTGGTTTCCAGGACCTCGGGCATGGTTTCGGGCACAACTGCCAGGGAGTGGTAGCGGGTCGCGGTGAAGGGGTTGGGCACGTCCTTGAACACGGAGACGTTCTCGTGCACGAGGCGGGAGGTCTTGCCGTGCATGAGTTCGGGGGCGTGGGTGACGGTGCCGCCGAATGCCTCCGCGATGGCCTGGTGGCCGAGGCATACGCCCAGTAGCGGCTTCTTCGCTTCGGCTGCCCAACGGATGGTGTCAATGATGACGCCTGCTTCTGCGGGGGCGCCGGGGCCCGGGGAGACGAGCACGCCGTCGTGTTCTTCGGCGAGCTTGATGACGGCGTCGAGTTCGTATTCGTCGTTACGGATGACGGTGGTTTCAGCGCCGAGCTGCTGGATGTAGCCGACGAGGGTGAAGACGAAGCTGTCGTAGTTGTCGATGACAAGGATGCGGGTCATGGCACGTCCTTAGCGCTAATGGTTGATGGTGACGTTCAGGTTGAAGGGGCCGTACTCTGCGAAGTGGGGGAAGACGAATTCCATGAGCAGGTAGACTACGGCGAGTATCAGCGCGATGGCGATGATGATGCGAACCCACAGGGGGCCGGGGAGGTGGCGGAAAATCCATGCGTACATCTTGCTTTTCCTCTCTGATTTAGGATCCTGCTACGGAGGCGGCAATCTCTGCGGGTGCTCCGGCTGCGGCGGGCCGCCAGGATTCGAGGCGGGCGTGGACAATGTATCGTTCGGTGTCACCGTAGCGCGGGTGGCAGGTGGTGAGCGTCAGGAGGCGCTCGGTGGGTGCTACGCCGGGCTGTCCGGGGACGGGTTCGATGACTTCTACCTGGTCGGGCTGCACGATTTCGTGGCTGTAGACGGTGTAGGTGTAGTAGCCGTCTTTGGTGCGCACGTAGATGTGGTCGCCTTCGGTGAGCAGGTCGATATCGTTGAGGACTTTACCGCGGGTTTGGCGGTGGCCTGCGAGGGAGAAGTTGCCGACCTGTCCGGGCATGGCGCTTCCTTCGTAGTGGCCGAGTCCGAGGGAGTCGAGCACGTCGGAGCTGGTGCCCTGGGTGGCGGGGCGCTGGTAGTCGGATCCGAACTTGGGGATGTAGACGACGCCGAAGACTTCACCGTGGCCGGGTTCGCTCAGACCTGCGGGAGGGGTGTTGGGGTCCCAGTCGGGGAGGGGTTCGGCGGGGTTGGAGTCGAATTCCTGAACGAGGGTGCTGACGGCTTGGGATTGGGTGCGGTCGGCGTCGATGTTGGTCCACCAGAGCTGCCATGCGACGAAGAGCAATAGCAGGAGGCCGACGGTGATAAGGAGTTCGCCTGTAATCTGGATAATCCAGTGCAGCACGGTGCGGGGGCGGCGCTCTGCGGTGGGTGCCGTTCCTTGGCTCATGCGTTCTCCTTTGTCCTTTGGGTTGGTATGTTCTTGGGCGCCGGGTGGCGTTCCTTATCTTTCAACGCACGGAGAAGGTGAAATCATCCCGTAAGTCTGCAAAGATAGGTGTGAACATATATTTTTAGGTTACCCATACAACAATAAGCGGAGGAAGTATGTCGACCAACTCGGCTAAGGCATCGTCCAAGAAGAAGTCTCAGAAGTCTGCTAAGTCTGAGGTGGAGGATGCGAGCGAGCTGCGTCTGCGTGAGATTGCTCGTGAGATGGAGAGCGGCACGCAGCTGAAGGAGCAGACTCCGTTGTGGTACCGCGTGATTATGTTCTCGCTGTTAGCGGTGGGCATTCTGTGGATTATTGTTTTCTACATTACGCAGGGCCTGTTCCCGATTCCTGATTTGGGTATGTGGAATGTGAGTGTTGGTGTGGGCGCCATGATGGTGAGCATGCTGATGATGACTCGCTGGCGCTAGAGTTTAGGCGTTATGACTTAGGCGTTAGAGCTTATAGAGAGGCGGCCGTCCCGTGTGGGGCGGCCGCCTCTCTGTATGTTTCGCCTGTTTGGCAGGAGCTGGGGTTAGAGATCCTGCACGCTACCTGTCTTTAGTTCTTACTCGGAAGATTGCGGTCATGGCGACCATGATGAGCAGCTCGGTGAGGGTTTGGGTGAGTACGGTGGCGCCCATGAGGCTCGCTTCGGGGTTCCCGTTGTGTGCCAGGCGTTGTGCGCAGAGCGCGACGACGGGGTAGATGATGAGGGCGTTGCGGGTGACAGCGCTGAAGGTTACGGAGATGCGTTCCGGTCGTCCCATCACCTTGCTGAGGCACCAGGCGGCACCTCCTGCGAGGATGGCGTAGGTGAGGTAGAGTCCGGCGAGTCGGGGAATGAGCTGCGTTTCGTTCAGTACCGCCGGGGTGTAGGCGGAGCACATGAGAGCAAGGAGCAGGCACATGAGGGGAATCATCGCGGTATCGCTCATGGTGCGTACTCGTTCGTAGGCTTGTTGACGCTGCGGTGAGCGGGTTGACCAGCGTTGCACGAGGTAGGCGGCTATCAGGGGCACGATGAGCGGTGCCAAGCTGAGGTAGCTTTCGGTGGGAAGGGGGAATATTTCTCCCACCACCCCAATATCTAATATTCCTATATATGCATACGCACTAGTCCAGAATGGAATAGAAACGATTTGGGTACCAAGAAGATAGGGCGTTGTCGCCAGCAAACCGCGATATTCCCCTCCAGCAATACACGCAAAAACCACAACGTAATCCACGCATGGAGCCAGCAAAACAATCACCGTGGCTAGAGCAATGGGGCCGCCCTCGGGAATGAAGAGGGAGACCAGAGGCGCAACTAGAATCGGGGTTCCAAGGGTAGCCACCAGCACGACCGTGCGAGCGAGCCTCTTATGCTGACCGACACTCATGCCGACTAGAGGCATGAGAGCGAAGTTGGTCCACAGGAGCGCACCGAGCGCGTAGGGCACGAGCTGCTCAGAAACTAGGCTCCACCCACTCAGCCCCGCGCTGGCACCTCCCACGGCCATGGAGGTGAGGTAGAGAGCCACCTGGTGGCGTTCCATATAGCTCACGGAGCCATCCTCTTCTAGTAGATCAGGTCGCCTCGTGCCGCTTCGTGGACGCGGCGGGTTACGGTTTCCATGACGGGCGAGTTGATGTTCCAGCGCTGCCAGTAGAGGGGGAATTCTACGGGGGTTGCGGCGAGCTTCACGAGGTGCCCGCTTGCGAGCTCTTCGGCGCATTGCGCTTCGGGAATGAGACCCCAGGCGATACCGGCGCTGACGGCGCGCGCATAGTCCGGGGAGGAGGGAATGTAGATGGTGGGGCTTTGGGTGAAGGTTTCTTCAGCCTCCAGACCTACTTCTTGTTCAATGAGGACTCGCGCTACGTCCTGCACGAAGTCTTTGCGGTCGTATTCGACGACGGGGGCACGGTTGAGCTCTTCGCGGCTTACGCGCTTGGGCCAGCCGGGTAGGTATCGCTGTACGTAGTCGGGGGTTGCGACGCACCAGTAGCGTGCCACTCCGAGGGTTTCAACGGAGCAGCCGGGGATTTTTTCGGGTTTGGAGGTGATGACTGCCATGACTTCTCCGGAGCGGAGCATGGCGGAGGAGTGGAATTCACCTTCTCGTCGCAGGTCGCAGAAGATGCTGTCTTCGCGGCTGAGAGTTCCGACGGCGTCGATGAACCAGGTGGCGAGCGAGTCGGCATTGACCGCCACGGAGACGCTTTGGAAGCCGCCAGCACCCATGAGTTCGCGTTCCATTTCTTGCTGCAGGAATTCGCTCTGACGGGCGATGCGCAGCACGCTTTGTCCAGCATCGGTGGGGGTGACGGGGTTGCTTCGACGTAGCAGGACCTTTCCGGCGATCTGTTCCATGGCTTTGATGCGCTGGGAGATGGCGGAGGGGCTCACTCGCAGAACATCTGCCGCGGCATCGAAAGTGCCGTATTCGATGACGGCGGCAAAGGTGGAGAGCTGGTCGGTACTGAAACGTGTCATAAGAATATCTTACGCAGTGTGAAAATATTTAGATAGATTTAGGGTTTGTTTTCCCGTATTCTCGTCTCTGGCGCTTCACACTCTAGCTATCGGGGCAATAATCCCTGTGTCGCATGCTTTTGCCTGGCAAGCTGGTATTAGAGGAGCCACCACCCGCATATCCGCGAAGCCCGCGCCCCGTTTGACCCGCATAGAAAGTTTCACCATGTCCACCTCCCTGTCCCTGCTGTTTCTGGGTGCTACCACCACGATTTCTCTGGTGGCGGCTATTGGTGCCCAGGGAACTTTTGTGCTGCGTCAGGGTATTTTGGGTCGGCATATTACCCCAATCATTATTTTCTGCATTCTGTCGGATGCTCTGATGATTGGCTTGGGCGTGGTGGGCCTGGGCGCTCTGTTGGATGCGGCACCGTGGTTCATTGAGGTGTTCCGTTATGTGGGTGCGGCGTTTTTGGCGTGGTTTGGTTTTGAGGCTGGGCGGCGTGTGTTTACCCCGCATTCCATCGTGGTGGATGATGCGGAGGGCGATTCTCAGTCGTTGAAGGCGGCTCTGCTGACCACGGCGGCGGTGACGTATTTGAATCCGCTGGCGTGGTTGGATACGACTATTCTTTTGGGTTCGCTGGCGAACGCCCAGGGCGATCCTGGCCGTTGGTGGTACTACCTGGGGTGCTGCTGCGGTAGTATTATCTGGTTTTTGGGGCTGGGGTACGGTTCGCGTCTGCTTCGTCCGCTCTTTGCGCGTCCTTCGGCATGGCGTGTTTTGGATGGGGCGACGGCACTTCTGATGGCATACCTGGTGTTCAATCTGCTGACGATGAACCTGTCGACCCACTAGCTTCTACCCCCCTGAGGAGCCCTTTTATGCCTTGTCGGTCTCCTTTTCCGCGCTCTTCTCCTCTTCGAGGGTTATGAGTACCTCGTTTTTGGGCATGGTAAGCAGGCCCAGGTAGATATCGCGAATAACCAGGATGTGCTTGATTCGCTCGATCATGGGTTTGAGGAAGCTTCGGGCGTATTTTTCGTCGCTACTGGTGGTTGCGACGAAGCTGAGCCCGGAGAACACGGCAACGATCATGGACACCTTGATGACCACGGCGTTGATGTTGGTGTCTACGCCGAGGATTTTGAGGTGTTCGGGTTTGACGGTCATCCAGGATTCGATGGTGGTGTCGCTAATGGCGATGGAGGAGAACCCCATGAAGAACCCGAAGACGAGCAACATAAAGAGGCTCGCCTGAATAATCTGCCCAATCATAGGGATGATGATAAGGTTGCCCCAGGACGCAATTTTGAGGGGTCGGTGTTCGAGGATTTTCTTCTCTTCGACCCAGTCTTGGACGGTGTTCCAGATTCCCCCTTCGAGGGCCGCGGCGCGTTCGTAGTCGTTCTCGGTAAAGCTTGCAATGTCGTCGCCTCTATTGCGGCCCAGAAGGCGCGCTGTGCGCTCTAGGGAGGTTGTGACGACCACGAACACGGCGAGTAGCCCCATGAGGCCCAGAACCGCCCAGGCGCGCGGGAAGCTGAGTCCGTTGGCGAGCTTCCAGAGGTCTGCGTTCACGAAGATAAAGAGTACGGACACCATGAGTACGGGCAGTACTTTCGCAATCATGGGCGGCAGGGAGGCGAGCTGGTGGATGGCGTGCTTGAGGGACCAGCCGAGTACGGTATCTACGCCAAGGAAGATGGCAAGGTAGATTCCGATAACGATGAGCGGGAATACTTGGCCGCCGTCGTAGACGAAGTCGAGGCCGTCGAGGGTGTTGGATGCAAAGACACCGGCGGTAAAGAGCATGCCTGCAAAAAGTACGGTAAGAATACCCGTGGTGATTTGAACCCACTGCGGGGTGCGAACCATCAGCTTGTGGGCAAGAGTAATGAACACACCGGAGATGACCGGCATAATGAGGAAAATCCCGCCGAGTACGAGCACTGGGAGTACTTCGTTACTGAGGGCGCTATCGCTTGTGAGAGCTTTGATGTAGTTCGGTAGGGAACCTTTCACGTCCTCCACTACGAAGATGAGAAGGTCGCGCAGGAAGATATAGCAAATATGCATGATGCCAGCCCACAGGATCCACGGTACAGAGCGTGGGAACGCATCAAGAGCACGTTGACGTGCAGGAATGATGAGGGGCACGCCCTGTTTACGGAACCAGATATTGCTCTGCTTTAGCATGTCAGCCTTGCTGTAGTGCTGAGTGGTGTAATGCTGAGGTTGCACCGCTTCTGCAGTGGCTTTAGCACGCAGTCGCACCCAGATGGGGCGTGCGTCCTTCTGATGCGGGGTGTTCTGGTCCTGTGCGCTCATGACATACCACTCTACAGGGGTTAAGAACCTCTTTTATCCGAAGGCCCCTATAGTTCTTCTCGCTGGAGTTCAGCTCCGATAAAGCGGCTGTATGCGCCCATGAGGAGGGCAGCTGCTTCTTCCTGTTCCTCGTAGATGCCCAGCTCCTCGTCCTCACGACCTGTGTAGGTACCGCTACTGATTTCGAGCAGGGATAACGGTCCTTCTGCAGTCTCCGGTGCCAGGGCATCCAGGATGAGGCTCAGGCTTTCTTCTGATTCTTCAGCTACGCCCATGAGCCGCCCCAGGCGTGTACCTGGGTAGGGTGCGATGGTGAGCACGTCTTCGTTCTCGCATTGGATAATGCGTGCTACAGGAATAATGTCCCCGTCTGCGGTCTCTTCGAGCAGTAGCTCGGTGGAGAGGTCGATATGGCTTTCTTCGCTCTGTAGGAGCTGCCTGGGCCACCAGAGGTGAATGTATTCGGTCAGTGCTGCCCAGGTTTCGTGAGGCTCCAGTGTGCTCTCTGCGTAGAGTGCTACCGTTCGTTCTTCACCGTTGTGTTGGCGCTGCTGATCGACTGGCTCTGGTGCGTGGGAAAACATGGGGTAGTGCATGGTTCTACTCTATCCCAGTGTGTCTGTGAAGAGCATTCTCCTTGTAGACAAAGCATCATAGACAAGGGTCTGAGGGCACAAAAAAAGGGGCAGACCCGTATGGGTCTGCCCCTTTCTAGCTTTAGCTGTTAAAGCAAAAGAGCCCGCGCAAGCGGGCTCTTTTTATTGCCTATTGGATTGTTATCCAAAAACCATACAGTGAACGCAA
>NZ_KV814375.1:0-185245 GCF_001813895.1 Rothia sp. HMSC071C12 | reverse complement strand
CGTACACGCTCATTCTGATTAACGTCGTGGTGTACGGCCTGCAGCTGATCATTCCGTTCCGCTGGGTACACAATCTCGGCATGATGTCTGGTCCCCGTGTCCACCACGGCGAGTACTACCGCCTCATCACGCACGGGTTTGTGCACTCGCAAACTGACCCGATGCACCTGGTGTGGAACATGATTTACCTCTTCATCTTCGGTGTGTCCCTCGAGCGCATGATGGGGCGGTGGAAATTCCTCTTTGTATATATGGCGGCTACCGTAGGTGCCGGCTGCAGTGTGTACCTCTTCACCTACTACCGTGGTGCCGTGGGCGCATCAGGCGGTGTGTACGGCCTCTACGGCGCGTTCTTCGTCCTTCTGCTTCTTCGGAAGCAGAAGGATACTGCACGCCTCTTTATTCTGCTCATGGGTATTGACGTTGTGCAGAGCCTCTTCCACCCGAATATTTCTCACGCGGGACACTTTGGCGGCTTTGTCGGTGGCGCGCTCGCGACCCTACTGATTATCCCGTTCGTGAAGAAGCCGGATCCTTCGGAACCGCCGCAACAGGGTCTGCAGCGGTGGTTCAAGGGCCGCTTTTGAGCCTGAAAATCCGCGGAAAACCGCCGCGGAGGCTGGTTATCCACAGGGGTTTTCCACACTGTGCATAACTACATTCGTGTAATTCCAAGAGTGTGAGTACATGTTTAAAACCTGTGGATACAGGCTAAAACAACCGAATTACACGGGGTGAATTACACGGGTGTAAGAGTTTTCCCCAGATTTCTCCACAGATGTGGAAAACCTTAAGTACCAGGCTGTGTGTAATTACAAAAAATTTCGGCGCAAAGCGCCGGATAGAACAAAAAGTGCCCGGAAGGATAAACCTTCCGGGCACTTTTGCGTATCGCGCCCCTTACGGGGCGAAGAAGCAGCGGGTGCGAACCTAGTTCGCCTGGGCCTCCGCCTCCTCAACCTCCTCGGGAGTGAGCTCCACGCCGGTGTACAGGCGGAACTGCTCAGCAGCCTGCAGAGCAATCACCTCACCACCGTGAATAACTTCCTTACCCGCCGCACGAGCCGCACGAACCAGCGGAGTCTCAACAGGCATCGCCACCACGTCAAAGACCACCTGTGCCTCAGCAATAGCCTCCTGCGGGTAGGACAGCTCCTCGCTCTCCTCACCGCCCGCCATGCCAATCGGGGTCACGTTCACCAGAATCGGCGCTCGCAGGTTGCCCACCTCCGGCGCCCAGGCGTACTCGTAACGCTCAGCCAGCGCGCGACCGGTCTCCTCGTTGCGGGCAATAATCATGCCCTGCGAGAAGCCCGCATCAAAGAATGCACCAGCCACAGCCGCAGCCATACCGCCCGAACCGCGCAGCAGGAACGGCAGAGACGGATCCACATTATGCGAACGCAGCAGGGAAGCCACCGCAATCACATCCGTGTTGTACGCCTTCAAGAAGCCGTCAGTGTTCACAATCGTGTTCACCGCACCAATAACCGCAGCTGAGTGGTCCATATCGTCCATCAGCGGGATAACAGCCTGCTTAAACGGCATAGACACCGAGCAGCCACGAATACCCAGAGCACGTACGCCGGCGATAGCACCCTCAATATCGGTGGTGGTCATCGCCTTGTACAGGTAATCCAGACCGTGCTTCTCGTACAGGTAATTGTGGAACTTAATGCCGTGATTCGACGGGCGACCAGACAAGGAAATGCAGACCGTCGTATCGCGATTCAGCGCCGGGCGAGCCATCTTAAGCCTCGCCGCCAGCGTCGAGAGTGTTCTGGATCAGCTTCTTCACCTTGTTGCGGCTCACCAAGTCAGCGACCACAAAGTGAGTGTCGCCGGTATCCACGGTGGGGACGGTCGCGTTGCCGTCGTTGAGGGACTTCACGTGCGCTTCAGCCTGCGGATCCTCCCAAATGTTCACCCAGGTAGCGTGGTCGCCCAGCTCGCCCAACTTAGAATCCAGAGCCTCGCAGTAGGGGCAGCCGGGGCGCCAATAAATGACGACGCCGCCATCCTTCATGACCTCGCGTGCCTTCTGCTGATCGGACTGCTGACGTTCAAACATAGTTCCTCCATAGACGGGGTGCTCCGCGGTCTTCAGGAAGCACTGAAACCTTCCTGAGGGCGCAGCTCAATAAGTTGACATATCAAGCATAGCCTGAGGTTACAGGGGCAGGGGAGAGGTCCTCATAGGGCGAACGCCTGCGCCGCACTCCCACAGCCCGTGCTGCACTCCCGCAGAAGCCTTCACCCTGCGCTCCAGAAGCCTCCGCCCCGCCTCAGAAGCCTTCATCCAGTGCATTAACGGCATACGCCCCACACCAAGGTTGCCGGACCAATGATGCGGGGCGTACACAGTTCGCGAGAAAGCGCGAGTACTTGTGCTGAGTAAGAGTAAAAGAAGAGTGAAAACAGGCTACCAGGCGGTAACCGAAGCTGAGCAATATGCCGAGTGAGTCGGTGAGTGAAAGAACCCAGGCGGGGCAGAACGCCCCATTATTTGAGAGAGATGTTGAGTGAAAGCCGTTGAGTGAAAGCCTGTAATGCAAAACCCAGGGAAAGGCGCCCTACCCCACGAGGAAGCGAGGCAGGACGCCAATCCAAAGGAGGCTGTCGCCTTACTTGCCGAACTTCTCGGTCAGCTTGGAGACGTTCTCGGTCACGACCTCTTCAACCTTGGCAACGTGCTCGTCGGTGACGATCTCCTTGCCAGCCTTTTCGTTGATGACTTCCTGAGCCTTGTCGAGGCCCTGCTCAACGGTACCCTTGATATCGAAGCCCACGGGGGCCTCCTTTCTGCGCTTTCGCGCTCTAAAGCCTCACTCTTGGTGAGGTACCTGCCCGGGGCGGGCAGAAAACTGGAGTGTGATGCTTTGGCGGACGAAACCTGCAAGCTGGGCTTGTATGTGACGGTCGAACCCAGTGTAGATGCTATCCATATGCCGGACTATGCGCATCGAAACTTTACAGCTCACGGATTGCGTCCGTCGATAAGTGTACATACCCGCGAAGGCAAGAAAAACCACCCTCAGAAAACGTGGCGCCACTTTTGGCCAACGACCAAAAAATTATGGCTTATCAGCGCGTTATTACGGGGGATAGCCGGAGGAAAATTGCAGAAACTCGCAGGAAACTTCCAGCTATGAATATTGTTCAAAACCCCAAAAAACGCCCCTATGACACCCCGCCGATTTATGACAGACCTCAGCGCCCAACCCTACAACACCGGAATATCCGTAGGAGCAGCGCCCGCAGCCCAATCATGAGACGCCGCAAAACCAGCAACCATCGGCAAAAAACGAGGCGCCGCATAGCCGCGCACAGCATACGCAGTCGCCACCGCATCCGCGGCAGCCTCCAGCTGAGAGGTCGGAATCAGCGCCATCACCGCGCCACCAAAACCACCACCCACAATACGGGCACCCAACGCGCCCCGATCCAGGCACACCTGCACCGCATCATCAATCTCAGGGCGAGAAACACGCAACTCATCACGCATCGATACAAACGACTCCGTGAAAATGCGGCCCGCCTCCTCAAACGCCGCAAAGCCCAGCTCATCAGCATGTTGCAGCAAATAGCTCGCACGACCCACCAGAGTCATATCGTGGAACGCATGACGCACCCAACCACGCGGGAACGAACACGGACGACCCGCATCCTCCAGAGCATCCAAGGCACGATTCACCGAAGAATCCACCAAGTCAGCACGCCACGCCTTTGCCGCACGCGCATCCATACCCGCACACGACAAATCCTCCGGTAGGGCATCACGCAAAAAACGCAGACCCAAAGCGTCAGCGCACGTCTCAGACGCCGCACGACGAGCCGCAAAACCGCCATCCGTCAGCTCATGCGGAGTGTTCGTATCGATCACCAAAAAACTCAGGCCATGCTGGGCAATATCCACCGCAACCGGCTCAATCGAAAAATCACGGAAATCAATCACCAGAGCCTGCTCCGGATACGAACGCAACGACGCCGTCTGATCCAGGCCACCCGTATGCGCGCCAGCCACCTTATTCTCAGCCGTAATACACACCTGAGCCAGACGCGCACGCAAAGCATCACTATCAGCCGGGGTAGCATCCGCCTGCGGGCACTCCTCACGCACCGGACACGAGAGCTCCAACAACGCCAACGCCGTCGAACACTCCAAAGCCGCCGAAGACGACAAACCGCCACCCACCGGAACACGAGAATTAATCAGCAGGTCAGCACCAAACTCATCGGGCAGCATAATATCCCTGCCGCCCTCCTGATTCATCGCCCACGCAACACCCGCCACATAGGTGAACCAGCCCTTTAAATGACCCGGCTGGATATCGCGAATCACGACCGTGCGCTCGTCGCCGGGCATCTGCAAAGAAGCCGCGCGCAACACACCATCACGACGCAACGCACCCGCCACATAGGTGCGGTACGGCAGCGGCATCGGCAGGCACGAGCCACCCAAAAAATCAATGTACTCGCCCAAAAGATTCAGACGCCCAGGCGCAGACCACACACCATCCGGCTCATAACCATACGCAGTAATAAACTCCTCACGCACACGCGCAATCTCCGCGCTATGGTCCGGAAGAGCCGCCCACTGGGCGGTAGCGGTCATCGACATGGAACACCTCTGATCAAGCCCCGAAAGGGGCGCTAGGACGTAAACGACACCCCACCTGCACCCGACACCCAACGGGCATCAGCGCAAGCACGTGTCACCTCTAGACTAAAGCAGAAAACCAGCGAACATCGACTCAGCCGCCAAACCGCACCGGTATCAGCGTGCGGCAGGGCAGCCAAAAGCCAACGCACGCAAAAGCCCCGCACCCTACAAGGGGGCACGGGGCACCATACATAACTAATAAACCAACAGAAGGGCTAAGCGATTACGCATCCTGCGTGTAGGGCTCCTGCACCACCATCATCGTGTCAATGGCAGAAAGCAAATCCTGGCGGTAACGGTTAAACGCATTCTCAATCAGAGGAACATCGCCACTCGCCACAGCCTCCTGCGGAGAAATCAGCGGCAGAGTCTGATACTCCTCCACCAGGCTCAACGCAATATGGGTCAACAAACGAGCACGACGCAGCGCCTCCGCATGACCCAAACCAAGAGCCTGGAACTCATGAGCCATAGCCACCACAGGCTTCAACTCACGAGGATGCAGAGCCAAGCTCAAACGCACCACCTCAGGGCACTCACGAATCGGGTACAGCAGAGAGAACAGAAGATCACCGCGGCGAATCATCGAAGCACGAATAGCCTCCGGATTCGGCTCAGCCTCCTCAGACATCGACTTCGGGGCACGAGCCAGAATGTAATCCGCCAGCAGAATGAGAAGCTGCTGCTTATTCTTCACGTGGTAGTACAGAGCGCCGGGAGCCACGTGAAGCTCCTGAGCAAGTCGGCGCATGGAAAGGTCCGCCAAACCGTAGGTCGCCAAGACCTCGTAGGCGGTATCTAGAATCTTTTCACGGGAAAGTACCACCCTTTCATTTTAGGGTGTTCAACTCTATATCTTGAGCAAGATGCACCCCGCGGCAAACAAAAACCCCACAAATACGCGGTACAAGCCCAAAAATGAATGTCGATTCTCACTCATCCGGAGCGAACGTTTCGCGTTTCACGAGAACTTTTGCCACCAAAACCGCTCCAGCACACACAGAATAGGTAGCCGCCCACGCTCTTGGCATAAAAACACGTCTTAAACCGCCCAAAACCGCCAAGACAGGTAAACCTCGCGGGCGCACGCCCCAAAATCAGGTGTTTAATATTCGGTATGAGCAATGCATTTTCTGAACTAATCGAGCGCGCCACCGCAGGCGAAGGCCTCAACCGCGAAGAAATCCACACCCTCCTCGTGGATGGTGAAGGCCAGGACTTCGCCCTCATCGAGGCAGCCTCCGTCGTGCGCCGCAACGAATTCCGCAACATGATTGCGATCCACACCGAAGATGAAGCACTCGCCGACGCCCTGGGCACCCGCTCCATCGCCGTGGACTCCTACGAAGTACTGGATATCTCCCGCGATATCGACTCCGAAGAACTCGCGGCAACCATCGAACGTATTGCTGAATCCGCCGCAATCGGCGTGACCGTACTGCTGCCCGAAAATGCAGTACCCATGATGCTCATGCGCGTGCTGTCCATCCTGCGTCTGGCAGCACCCGCCAAGGTCATCCACCTGCCCGAAGGCTACGAACAGTCCCTGCGCTCGCTGACCTCCCTCGCAATGCACGTGGTCAGCGCCATCACCATTACCGATGATATTGAGCAGTGGCCCATGGTCAACGAGGTACTCAAAGCACTGCGTCACGGCGGCATCGTCATCTCCGGCACCGGTGGACGCGACGCCCTCGCAGGCTACCTGCGTTACCTCTCCGACCTCGGCGTGGACCTCATGGGTCACCGCGACGCACGCGGCTCCGCCTGCGGTTCGGTTGACGGTGGCGGTTGTGGCTGTGGCTCGGGTGGCTGCGGTAGCCACGAGGAGCCGGCACCTTCCGCCGGTGGTTGCGGTTGCGGCTCGGGCGGATGCGGTTCCTCCGCTGAAGCTCCGGCTGAGGCTCACGGTCACTCCCACGGTGGTGGCGGTTGCTGCGGCGGCCACGACGAACCAAAGGAAGAAAAGGGTGGCTGCTGTGGTGGCCACGACGAGCCTGAACCGGTCGTGGAGGAAGCTCCCGCTGGCGGTTGTGGCTGCGGTGCTGGTGGATGCGGCTCTAAGTAATCTGCTAGAGGTAGCTACCCCAATCGATATATTCCAAATATAGAATTTTCCCCTGAATAACCTGCTGAAAAGCAGAGATATTCAGGGGAAAACTCTATATTCCGTAAAGAGCATTAGGCTTAGAGGTAAACAACACCACAATAAACGCTGCAGAACCCCCATATCCGAAAAGCGGAATGAGCCCCTCCGGTAGAGTAGAAAGACGTAGCCGACTAACCCTAGCCGCGCGAAAGGAACAACACCGGACCAATGCTTTACCTCTCCGTTATTGTCATCATCCTGATTGCGACCGTGTTTATGGTCAGCGTCGGTGATCGACTCAACCTCCCCTGGCCGGTCATGATGACCCTGCTCGGCACCGCCGCGCTCTTCATCCCCAACCGACCGGATCTTACTATCGACAGCGACATCATCCTGCCGATCTTCCTTCCGCCGCTACTGTGGGCCATCGGCGTTAAATTCTCCTGGGGCACCCTGCGCCGCCGCTGGAGATCCGTACTGCTCTACTCGGTCCTTCTCACCACCGTCTCCGCCCTGGCAATTGCCAGCGCAGCCATGTGGTGGGTCCCCGGTATGACCATCGCCGTCGCCCTTGCCGTCGGTGCCGCCGTCTCCCCGCCCGACCCCGTCGCCGTGGAAGCAGTCGCTGAGCCCGTCGGCATCCCCCGCCGCCTCATCGGTACTCTGCAGACCGAAGGTAGCTTCAACGACGCTATCGCAATCGTTCTCTTCCACGCCGCAATCCACTCCATGACCAGCGGCCACCACATCGAGCCGCTCTCGGTCGCCAAGGACTTCGTGCTCGGCTCGATCCTCGCGGTCATTATTGGTTATATCTTCGGCTGGCTTGGCGGCTACGTTCGCCAGCGTGCCCACGACGTGGTCACCAGCAACGCCGTGACCCTCATGATCCCCTTCGGCGCCTACCTCGCTGCTGAAAGCGTGCACGCCTCCGGCGTTATTGCCGTGGTCATCGGCGCTATCCAGTTCACCAGCACCAAATACATGGCGGCACTCGAAGCGGAAGAACGCCTCTCCTCCACCTCCTTCTGGCAGATTATTGAGCTGCTCATGACCGGTGTCGCTTTCGGCCTCATCGGCCTGCAGGCAAGTAGTATCATCGCCACCGCCGACCCCTCCCGTATCGCAAGCCTCTTCGCTGACGGTGCCCTGGTCGCACTGGTCGCCATCCTGGTGCGCCTCATCTGGTTCACCATCGTCTGGCTGGCAGGACGCAAGAACCCCATCCACGAGGGTGCACCCGAAAGCTTTGCTGAAGTTATCGTTATGACCTGGTCCGGCATGCGAGGCCTCGTGACCCTGATTCTTGCCCTGTCCATCCCCGTGGTCAACGGCACCGAACAGGTACGCCAGGACGCCATCGTCATGATGCTCTCCGTACTCTTCTTCACCCTCGTGCTGCCCGGCCTGACCCTGCCCCTGCTCGTGAAGGTCCTTGGCGTGCAGGCTAACCATGAAGAAGAAACCGCCGTACCTGAACTGCTCAAGATTGCGCAGGTCGCAGCCCTCGAGGCGCTGCAGGCTGAAGCGAAGGCAACCACCGACCCTGAGACCTATGCCCGCGTGAAGGAAATGTGCTCCGCCATTACCCGCCGCGACGAAATCAGCGAGGCACTGCCCGAAGAATACAAGCAGCACATGGAGAAGCTTAAGGACAAGAGGAACGACTTCGTGCGCCTGCGCGATGCCGCCCTCGTCGCCGCGCAGAACGAGGTTATTTCTGCTCAGGACCGCTACGACTCCCACGACGTGACCCGCGTGGTGCGTAAGCTGGACATCCTGGCGCAGGCAGAAAGCATCCGCTCCTCCGGCATGTTCATTCTTCCTGCCATGACCGCCGGCGCGGTCGCCATGGAACGCTACAACCTCTGGAAGAAGCACCAGGGCACCCTGAGCACCCGCGCAATCCCCGTGGTGGAAAACGCGCCCGCCTCGCCCCTGGTCACTAACGAGGTAACCCCCAAGTCCTAGCCGGTACGCCCGTGCGCGAACACTACGTTTCTGCCCCTGCCTACGCCACCGAGATAAGCCATCTGGTCTTTAGCTCACAGGCGATAGACAGGGGCAGAAGCAGATTAAGCCTCAAGTATCACCTAAAATGAGACAGGAAACGTAGTGAACGTACGTTAGCTCTCTCAAACTCACGAACACATTGAAAGTAGACATGGATTTCAAGACTCTCTCGCCTGCGTACCTGACCTCCCTCGGCGTAATTTTTTGCGGCGCGCTCATGGTCGGATCCTCTAGTCCCTGGCTCATCTGGCTGGGCTGGATCCTTCTCATCCTCGCGCTGGGTCTGAATGTCCTCGCCTTTGTGCTGTCCGTGGGTAAGGCGAAGGGTGACCCGACCCCCGCACTGGTGACCAACCTGGACGGTCTCGAATCCTCCGTTGAGAACCGCATCCGCGAGCGCTCGGAGCACCGCCGTGAAGAGCGTGAAGCTGCTGAGCACGAAGCTGCTGAGCAGTCAGCGGAAGCAACCGCAGAGGCTGAGCATGAAGTGGCTCCCGTTGAAGCCGCTGAGGCTGTTGAGGCGACCGAGCACGCTGAAACTGCAGAGGCTACCGAGGTTCGTGAGGAAGAGCCCACCGAATCCCAGCCGATTGTTGAGCGTGCATCCGGCCGCATGAGCGTTCTGCCCTCGCGCCCCCGTTCGGGTCGCGCCACCAAGCCCCGCTCCAATGCGCGCTAGGTAGGTCGGTAGTGAATACGAAGTTTTTGCTCTCCCCGGCGTACCTCGCCTCTATCGCCCTGATGCTTTCCGGTGCGGTGCTTTCCGGTGGTCGGTTCATGCTGATCGGCTGGATTCTGTGCATTGTGGGTGTCTGCCTGAATGCCATGACCCTGGTGGTGCTGACGAACCGCGAGCAGCTGTACACCATGGAGGCGAAGGCTGCCCGAGGCACCCGCCGCGGCTTTGATGACCGCCCCGCTGTGGTGCAGCGATTGGACGAGGCTCCGGCTACTGACAGCGCAGACGAAGGATCTGCGGAGTCCGTCGAGGAAGCCGCAGAAGAGCCTGCTGAAGCACCCGCACAGAAGACCAACTAGGGTGTAACCCCTAAGACGTAAAAGACCCCCGCAGAGGGTATCTGACGTAAATAAAAGACCGTAACCGCCCCCCGTACAGGGGAGTGGTTACGGTCTTTTGGGTGCCTGAACACTCACCTCGACTAACGCTCGTCGAATACTTTTTGGGAGGGGCGAGCGAGCGCAGCGGGGTCTTTAGCGCTGAGTGCCCAGCTTCTGTGCCGCGAAATCCGCGTACTCTTGCACGTGCGCGCGAGCCTGCTTGGTCAGCGCCTTATTCTCATCCAGGATGCGCGTCGACTGCGCCGCCATCAGCTCCAGGTACTGGCGGTTGCGGGTCTTTTTCCATGCGGTGCGTGCCGCCTCCAGCTCGGCGAAATCGTTGAGAGCCTGACGCTGCATCGTGTACCGCACCCACATGAGCACCAGAATCAGCACCAGCGGAATGAGGCACGCCCAGCTCTGCCACAGCCCGTACAGTGCCGCCGCAATGGCGCCCAAAACAATCAGCACCGGGGAAATCGAGACGATGGGGGAGTCCGGGCGGTTCTTCTGGTTCTTCACGAGTGATTCACGCGCCATAGCGCGGAAGGTGTCAGAGAAGCTGGACGGGTCGTAAGACTGGGCAGGCTCCGGTTGCTGGCTCTTCTGGGACTGGCTCTTGGGAAACTGATCCTTGCCGGGCTGGTTCTTACGGGGCTGAGAAGCGGAAGGGCACATAGAAACCTCACGGGGGTACACGGGGAGTAACGGGAAAGCGGGTGTTTCACGTGAAACGGGGGAGTAGACGGCGAGTACGCGGAAGCGGGTGGCAGGATTAGCGCTCGCCGCACCTAAACGCCACCTCGGCAGCTTCTACAGGGAAGCCTCAATAAACTCGTACGCCTTATCCACACAATCGGTGGTGACAGCCTTAACCTCATCGGGGGAGTAGCAGAACGACGCCGAACGGTCAGCGTAGCGGTGCATGTCGATATCGTTCCACGAATCTCCAATCGTATGCACCTCATAGGAGCTACCCGGATGCTCCGACTGCAGGTACTCCACCAGATGCTGCAGACCGGTGCCCTTTGTGCAGGCGGGCGGCACAATATCCAGGAAATCCTGGTTCTTGTGGCAGTCCACCGAATCACCAAAACGCTCCAGAATCCAGGTGTACGCCGCCTCGCGAACCTGAGCATCCGGAATCCACAGGGGCACACCCACGTACTCGTGGTTCTGCAGGTCGTCAGCCGGCAGGGGAGTGAACTCCGGCAGGATATTCGTCGAGGAGCCCACCCGGTCGCAGAGGCTGTAATCGTTATCCAGAGTCGTCGCGAACAGAGCCACGCCGTCCACGGTGCTGAAATGCTCGTAGCACGCTTGCACAACACTCACCGGAAGAGGCTGATGGTAAATCACCCGGTACTGCCGGTCAGTAATCACCGCACCCGTGTACAGCACGTGGTAATCAAAACGGATGGCGGTCGGGTTCAACGCCAGTTGCGTGGCAAAAATGCTCTTGCCCGTGCACGAGACCGCCAGGTTACCCTCCGCCTGCCAGCGGGCAATCGCCTGCTCAGTGGCAGGCTCCACGGCACGGTTAAACAGGATCGTGCCGTCAAGATCGAAAGCCATCAATTTGGTCATAGAAACTCCTTCGCGGGAGGGCTGCATTGCCGCGAATTGTGCGCCGCAACCCATAAAAAACGGGGGTGCCGCCGGTACTTTTAAGTGTACCGACCGCACCCCCACCACTTGAGATATAGCCCCTGAATCTCACGCCTTCACTGAAGGGTGAAAGGGCTCATTCCTCATATTTTTAGAGAGCCAGGAATCCCAGGTAGGAACCGAGGATGCCCACGCCAAAGAGGGCGAAAATCAACCAGATGGCGTTAATCTTCTTCTTCAGAAGCCACATGCACAGGAAGCACAGACCCAGCGAGGCCAGGCCCGGCAGCAGATCGTTCAGCACGGACTGGACGGTCACATTTACCGTCTCGCCCGCCTGGTTTGTGTAGCTAGTCAGTGGCAACGGAATGTTCACGCTCGTCCAGCGGTACACCAGAGCACCCATCACGAACAGGCCCATCACGGAGGCGCCCTGAGTAATCTTCTGCAGGGTGTTGCCGCCCGCCTCGGTCACAATCTGGGTGCCCTTCTCGTAGCCGTACTTGAAGCCGTACCAGCGGGTTGCCCAACGAATTGCGGTCATGCCGAAGAAGAACAGCAGCGGGCCCAGAATATTGCCGGTCACCGCCAGGGATGCGCCCAGAGCCGCCAGCACGATACGTGCGGTACCCCAGAAAATCGGGTCGCCCACGCCGGCCAGTGGGCCCATCAGGCCCACCTTAACGTTGGTGATGGCGGCTTCGTCAATGTCCTTACCGGCTGCCTTCTCACGCTCCATCGCAGCGGTCACGCCCATAATCGAGGATGCAACCCACGGCTGGGTGTTGAAGAACTCCAGGTGGCGGGTCAGCGCCTCCGCCTGGTCTTCTTTCTTGGTGTAGAAGCGCTTAATAGCCGGAATCATGGAAACCGCGAAACCGATGGACTGCATGCGTTCGAAGTTGAACGAACCGAGCAGGAAGGTGGAGCGGATGTAGGTGTCGACCTTATCGCGCTGGGTGAGCTCGGGAACTTCAACGAGCTCGACGTTCTTGTTTTCAGTCATGGTGATGCTCCTTATTCGAGCTCGTTGTCGAGGTCATTGGCGGCGGCCGGTGCTACGGCGGGTGCCTCACTCTTATGGAAGAGCGGGTTCAGCTGCGTGTACAGCAGGCCCAGGCAGGCGCCGACCAGGCCGATAGCAACCAGGTTGAACTGTGCCGGGGTGGACAGTGCCACGAGGACGTCCTTTGAGCTTCCGCCGGGTAGCGGCACAATCGACTGGGTTGCCGGGATAGCGGCGGCGGCGATGAAGCCGAGGAAGAAGAAGGGCATGAGGGCCTTCGAACGCATCATGTTGATGACCATTGCGAAACCGACCACGGTAATCATGCCACCGGCAATACGCAGACCGATGGTCACCTGTTCCGGAATCATGCCCAGCAGGCGGGTCAGCTCGTCGGAGCTAATCAGCGCCACAATAGCGGTCGGGATAGCCACGCGCAGACCCTGCAGAGCCATACCGCTAATGTGCATCAACTCAATACCGCGGAAGTTCGCGGTCTTCGCGAAATTATCAGCCTGATGCTGGAAGAACACCGTAATGGTACGAACGAAAATGGTCAGAACCTGACCTGCTGCCGCCAGCGGCACAGCAATAGCAATACCGGTGGTGATGTCCTGGTGACCCTGAATCACAACAACAGCGGAGATGGTGGACGCCAGAGCTGAGTCGGGAGCCATCGCCGCACCGACGTTCATCCAGCCCAGGGCGATGAGCTCCAGTGCGCCACCGAGCATAATGCCGGTAGTCGGGTCACCCAGCGCAAAACCCATCAGGGTGCAAGCGACCAGGGGGCGGTGGAACTGACGCTCGTCCACCACGGATGCGACGCCCGCAATGAACGCCACGAGAACAACGAGAATAAACGTCAGGGCGCTCATGCGTCCAGGCCTTTCTGCTTGAGGATCTTTTCCAAATCAACCGGGGAGTGGTTGGGCAGCTGCTGCACCGTCAGCTTCACACCGCGCTTAATGAGTTCGCGGTAGGCTTCCAGGTGTTCCTCGGAGGCGTACACTGCGTCCGAAAGCTGAACCATGCCGGTCTTGAAGGTGACGCCACCAACGTTCACTTCGTTGATCTTGACGCCTTCGTCGAGCAGTCGCACCACGTCAACGGGGGATTCCACGACGAACATGGTCTTCATGCCGGTGTACTTGGGGTTGTTGTACACGCGGCCAGCCTTAGCGATGTCCAGGACGTTGGTCTTCACGCTGGTCGGCGCGACCTGCAGCAGCAGGGACTTGCGCAGCTGATCGTGTGCCGCATTATCGGATGCCGCGATGAAGGTCTGCGGTGCGATATGCGGAACCCAGGTGCCTGCCACCTGACCGTGAATCAGACGGGAGTCGATGCGGGTGAAGATAGCGTCCATGGTGCCGCCGGGAACCTGCTGAGCAGCCGGAACCTCGACCGCCTTGGTCTCTGCGGGCTTCGCCTCGGCGGGCTTGGCGGCCGCGGGCTGGTTCGCCTCCTGGAAGGAGCGAATACCCTTAGTGCCAGCCTTGTGCGCCTTAGCGACCAGGGACTTGAGGGTTGCGTTCTTACGGCCTGCGCCGGAGATGACCTCAATAAGCATCGGTACGTTGACACCGGAGACGACGTCGACGCCCTCGCGGGTGGCTGCGAACTGCGCACCGGCGTTGTAGGGGCTACCGCCGAAGAGATCGACCAGCAGCAGGGTTTCTTCTGCTTCAGACGCCTCAACGATGCGGGTGTACTCTTCGACGAGATCTTCGGGGCCCTGACCCGGCAGGAACGTGACCGGGTGGACGTTTTCGAAGTTACCGAGGATCATGCCGGCGGTCTTCAGCAGAGCCGGAGCCGACTCGCCGTGTGCCGCCACAATGATAGTGACCATAGTGGTCCTCTCGTGTTCGTGACATGGTGTGTAGTGGCCCCGTGAGGAGCCTCATAATTCTCAGATAGTAACACGTTGTTTTTGTGTTTTGTGGGTTTTTTCTGAGCATGCACACTTTAGGTTCTTGTGACATTTTTTCAAGTGTTGGAATATGGGTTTTTGATGTCAAAACACGTATTTATTGCCAGGGTGTAAAAAATTTAAACAGAACACCGAAAAATGCTTGTCTGCGCGAAGGGGTTAGCGTTACTCTCGCGAAAATTCGGGAGTATTGGCGTCTTGCTGATGGACTGGCGAGGTGTTTGACGTGGAATATGTGGAGCGCACGAGTGCGAGAAAATGATTTACAAAGAAAATACCGAGCAAAAAATGAGTGTGCGAATCAAAAGATGTGGGATTAATAAAAAACCCACATTTTCCTGCGGTCTGTCCACAGAATGGTATTTCTGGAATACGCCGCTATAAACCGTCATTTCAAAATTTAAATCGACGCGCTAACGCGCGAAGGAAAACCCGGGAAAACGACAATTTAGTGACAGGTTGTATATATAAATAGCAACCCACCTTTAACGGCCACGTTCCGCCCGGCGCGCCCCCAAACCTGGATACAGAAAAGCGGCGGATACAGAAAAGCGGCCGGAGTACCCTCCAACCGCTTTCGCCCCTGCATTTTTTGGAAGCACCAACGCTAGGCGTTAATGCCCCACATATCCCGCGCCAGGCGCGCAATATGAATCGTCAAATACGTCAACTCATCACGAGTCAGGGTCTGCTTCAACTGCATCTGCAGCACCAACAAAACCTTCTGTGCACACGCGTAGGCGCGCGGTGCATCCGCACGAAGAGCAGCCAACAAACTCGGCTGCGACACCTCATCAACATCCTCCGCACGATTTGCGGAGGCGCGGCTCGCCCGCACAAACAGGTACCGCAGGTGCGTCACAAAACGTGCCGCACTCATCGAATCCGGGTCGATCTTCCGCTCGTAGCTTGCCTCAATAATTTCAAAAACCTGCGCGAAAACCTCGGTCATGCGGAATGCCTGAGACATATCCGCCGTCGCAAATTGCGCGTTGACCAGGTGCAACGCCAGGGGGATAGCCTCGTTCGGGTCCAGTTCAACCTGCAGGCGCTCGCGAACCATTTCCAAAACCGTGCGGCCGTACTCCACCTCGCGCGGGTAGAGGACAGTCACCTCCGGGGCGAGCGGATACTGCACCCGCACCCCGTCACGCGCACGAACCACCGCATAGTGCAGGTGATCAGCCAGCGGAAGAATAAACGAGTTCGACAGCTCCAATGCACCCTCGGCGCGCACCTTCGACTCCAAAAGTGTGGCAATCGACAGAATCTCCGCCGGAATCTCAGACAGAGTCATGCTCAAGCGCTCACCCGACATGCCCTGCTCCGGCACAAACGTCTGCTCCACCGCAGACGGGTCAATCAGCTGACCCTTACGCTTACCAAAAGCAATGCCGCGACCAATCATCACGGACTCCTTGCCGTAATGATCCACCGTGAGGACAACATTATTGTTATAAATACGGCTAATGCGCATGCGTCGTCCTCCTTCACGGGTGTTGGTCGCCGGAACAGAAACGGCAAATTCAAAAGATACGCAAAGGTGATTGAGCGTTACCTAAGCTAGTACAAATTCTACCGAAAGTTTGAAGCTGTCATGAAGGGTTGACGCGCAAATGCGGGGTAAAGCTGTGCCCCAGCTGTGACGCGGGCAAGCATTCCATAAGTTTGCGGCTGAAAACTGGCTCCCGACCCACCGTGAACCCTAAATCGCGATACTCTTAACCACATGAGCAGCAAAGCAACCGAAATCGCAAAGAACCTTCCCGCGCTAGAGCACCCGGACGGTAGTCCCATCCGCGCCCTCGTCGTTGACGATGAGGAGATGCTCAAAGAACTCGTCAGCATGGGTCTGAAAATGATCGGCTGGGATGTGCAGTCCGCAGGTGACGGTCCCTCCGCACTCGCGATTGCCCGCGATTGGCGCCCCGATGTGCTCGTGCTGGATATTATGATGCCCGGCTTCGACGGACTGGAGCTGCTCTCCCGTATCCGTAAGTTCTACCCCGAGGTTCCCTGCCTCTTCCTGACCGCTAAGGACTCGGTGGATAACCGTATTGAGGGCCTTGCCGCAGGTGCGGATGACTACGTGACTAAGCCCTTCTCCATGGAAGAGGTCATGATTCGCCTGCACCGCCTGGTGCAGCGTTCCGGTGTTGCCGCCATTGACGATGCTGAGTTGGTCGTTGGCGACCTGGTGTTGAACCAGGATACCCGTGAGGTCACCCGCGGTGGCGAGCAGATTAACCTCACCGCGACTCAGTTCGACCTGCTGCGCTACCTCATGGAGAACGCGAAGCGCGTGGTCTCCAAGAGTCAGATTCTTGATAATGTCTGGAACTACGATTTCGGTGGTCAGGCAAATATTGTGGAGCTGTACATCTCCTATCTGCGTAAGAAGATTGACGTGGGTCGCGAACCGATGATTCACACCGTGCGCGGTGCCGGTTACGTGCTGCGTCCCGCTGTCTAAGTTTATTCTCTGCTCTTCATATGGCGCGGTATAACACCCGGTTATACCGCGCCATATCAGTTATATTCCGTATTTCGAATATAGAAAGAAAGGATGCTCGTGGGCTCCTACTCACCCGGTGACCCCGCCTCCCTGGATAACGAAGCAACCCGCCCCCTGCGCGCGGGTACCCCCGCACGAGACGGCGCCACGCGCTCGCCGGGGAACTTCTTCGTGCGCCTACGCGCCGCCTGGAAGAGCATGAGGAATCCCGAAGCATCCCCGGAAGAACTCGGGTACGTACCCCACCTTCGTTCACGTCTTATCGCAATCCTCGTGGCAGCCCTCGGCATCGCCTGCCTCATTATTGGCCTGTCCACCTACGTGACCCTGCAGAACTCCCTCTACCAGCAGGCACAAAGCGACCTCAAAGAAACCAGCCACCGTGTAGTGCAGCCAACTTCTCGAGACGGCAAGCGAGAAGAAGTGGACTGCAGCGACCTGCAGAAGAGTAGCTCCCTTTTCGCACCCGGTCAGGCGTCCGGAACCATCATTACCTGTGTCGAGTCCGAAGGTGCTGTGGAAGTCGCCAGCAAGCTCGGTAAGGACGGCACCGTACAAACCCTCTCCGCCAACGACCAGGTAACCCTCGGAACCATGGCGCTGAACGCCACCAAAGAAGAAGTCCGAGAGGTCAAACTGGAATCCGGCCTGTACCTCATCAAAATCACCCCGAAGGCTAATAGCAGCGCTGACGCCCAGGTGGTTGGTATTCCGCTCGCCAATGTACAGCAGACCCTCACCATCTTCGTGATTGTGGTAGCCCTCGGTTCCATTGCCGTGATGGTCGGCGCCGGCGTGGCGGGCTCCTACATTATTCGTGGCACCATGAAGCCCCTGGAGCGAGTCTCCGCGGTGGCAACCGATGTGGCGCACCTGGATCTGGAAGAACACACCATCTCCTCGGCGGTGCGCGTGGAACCGAGAGACTCCGACCCGCGTACCGAAGTGGGTGCGGTGGGCTACGCCCTCAACCAGCTGCTCGATAACGTAAATTCCGCCCTTGAAGTGCGCGAACGCACCGAGCACCAGATTCGCGCCTTCATTGCGGACGCATCCCACGAGCTGCGCACGCCCCTTGCCGCCATTAAGGGCTACTCCGATATGCTCCGCTGGACCGAACCACTCAGTGAGTCCGGCCAGTCCTCCCTGGCGCGCATCGACTCGCAGACTGAGCGTATGTCCCGCCTCGTGGAAGACCTGCTGACCCTCGCCCGCCTCGATGAAGGCCGCGAACCCAAGCTAGAGCAGGTTGACCTGACCGAGCTGGTACTCGAATGCACCTCGGATATGCAGGCGGCAGCCCGCACCCACGAGTGGCACCTGAACCTGCCCGATGAGCCCGTCGAAGTGGTGGCGGATCGCTCCCAGATTCAGCGCGTGATTCTGAACCTGCTCTCGAACGCCCGCAAGCATACCGATGAGGGTACGCGCGTGACCGCGGGTCTGTCGGTGGATGCGGCACGTCGCGAGACCGTAGTTACCGTGACCGATAACGGTCCGGGTATTGCGCCCGAGTTCCTGCCGAAGATTTTTGACCGCTTCACTCGTGCCGATAAGGCGCGCTCCGGCTCGGATGGAACCACCGGCCTGGGCTTGGCGATTGTGCAGGCAATCGTGCAGGCGCACGGCGGTTCGATTCAGGTGCAGAGCCAGCCGGGCCATACGGTCTTTACAGTGCGTCTGCCGCTGGATGCGCGTCTTCAGTCGGTTGCCTAGTCCGGTGTCTAATTAGCCGTCTGGCCTGCTAGCTGGTCTGTGTGTCCACTCTGTGAATGGCTGCTTGAGGGGGAGCGGGGTGTGTTGTGTGTGCACTCTGCTCCCCTTTTGTTGTGCTTTTGCGGTTTTATATTGGTTTGACATGCCAAAACGCTAAATTGCTTGTTGAGTAAACATTAAATCTGCACTTCAAGTTTATTACCTGGAGTGCAAATATGTGGTCAATCTAACCCCAAAATAGTTACCCTCGGTGAAACAATGCGCGTATTGTAAAAAACATGGCTAATCTTGTTGAATCCCCCGCAAACATCACGGACAAGCGTTCCGCCCGCAAGGCAGAGAACCGCATCGCAATCGTTGAGGCAGCAGAATCCCTCATCCTCGAGGGCGGCTACGGCGCCCTCAACGCAGAAGCACTCGCAGAACGCGCCGGCGTCTCCCGCCGCACCATCTTCAACCACTTCGCCTCCGTAGACGACGTGCTGGTCACCCGCATGAACCAGTACTTCAACCGCATCTTCGAAGAATGCGACTTCAGCATCTCCGGCGAAAACGCAAGCATGGAAGCCGAAATGCTCTCCATCGCCCGCAACGTCTTCATGAGCAACACCCTCGAAGAGTACATCGCACCCTTCGCACACCTGCTCTACGCCCTCGAAATGGACAGCCCCGCAAAGTTCGAGGAATACTCGCATGTCATCCTCGAGCGCACCTACGACATCTTCCTCGAGCGGTACCTCGCGGCATACCCCGACCTGCCCTACCTGCGCGTGGCAGTCTTCGCCTCTAACCTCGCCGAAACCATCGGTGAAGGCGTCTACTACTACCTCACCCGCGCCGAAGAAATGACGGTCAAGGTTGCAGCAGAAGCCCCCGAGGGCACCCACCCCGAAGCACTCGCCATCGAAGCGATGCGCCAGTGCGTCCTCGAAGCACTCGACTACCTGGGTCGTCTGGTCCAGGGCGAATTCGCAAGCTAAGCCCCATAGCGTCAACGCTCAAACACTCTCGCTTCGGGCACCTCATCTGCAGGTGCCCGGGGCGGGGTGTTTTTTGTCTAAAAACAGGACACAGCGTTCGCCGTATAGGGCCAAACCACACGCCGCATTCACACGCACCCAACACCCCAAACTCTTCACTCGCTCAACTTCAAAGGACTGAATCATGGCTACATGGCTCTACCGCATCGGTGAAGCCGCCGCCCGCCGCGCATGGGCTGTCATCCTCACCTGGGTACTCATCGTCGCCGGTGTAGCGGGTGCCTACACCGCGTTCCACGGCAAGCTCAGCAACACCTTCACCATGCCCGGAACGCAGACCCAGCAGCTCTCCGACGAGCTCGCCCAACGCTTCCCCAGTGCCAACCGCGGCTCCGGCCAGATTATTCTCACGACCGGTGACGGCACCGCCCTCACCGAAGAGCAGAAGCAGGCATTCTCCGCCGCACTGAGCGCACTGCCCAGCGAGGTGCCCTCCGTGGATGCGGTCACCGACCCGTTCACCACCACCTCCAAGCTTGCAGAAGCGAAAACCCAGCTCGACGAGGCGCACGCCAAGATTGACGCCGCCCCCTCCCAGATCGAGGACGGCAAAAAGCAGCTGAATGCCGCCACCTCGCAGCTTGAGGGCGGCATGAAGCAGATTGCCGACAACGAGAAGAAGCTCGACGACTCGCAGGAGCAGATTACCGCAGGTCGAAAGCAGCTGGACGACGCGCAGAAGCAGTTGGACGATGCGCAGGCACAGCTGAAGGACGGCTACGCCCAGGCGGAGGCGGCAGGCTCACCCGCCGCCATGATGGAGCAGCTCAACACCCAGCAGGCGCAGCTGACCGAGCAGCAGAACGCGCTCAATCAGCAGCGCGACACTCTCGCCGAGAGTCAGAAGCAGGTTGACGCGGGTCGCGCAGAAATCGCCTCCAAGAAGGACGAGCTGGCTGAGGGCAAGAAGAAGCTGAACGAGCAGCGCAACCAGCTTCAGAAGACCGAGAGTGACCTGCCTGCACAGCGTGAGCAGCTGGAGCGTCAGCAGAAGCTCTACGACTTCACCTCCGGCTACCGTATGGTCTCTGAGGATCAGTCCACGGCGATTGCGACTGTCTCGTTTAAGAAGAAGATTTACGAGGTGCCGTCCGCCGAATTGCAGAAGGTCATGTCCGACATTGAGTCGGCGAACCTGCACGGGGCGACCGTCCAGTTCGACGCGAACCTGAGTGAATCCGCGCTTGGCGGCGGCTCGCACACCGGTGAGGTTGCGGGTATGGTCATCGCCTTCATCGTGCTGATGGTTATGCTCGGCACCCTCGTGGCTGCCGGCCTGCCGATTCTGATGTCTCTGGTGGGAGTAGTGGTGGGTGTGCTCGGCACGCTCTCCCTGTCCTCCGTTGTTCAGATGAGCTCCACTGCCTACACCCTGGGTCTGATGCTTGGTCTGGCGGTCGGTATCGATTATTCGCTGTTCATTCTGAACCGTTATCGCACGAACCTGCTGGATGGCATGCCGAAGGTCCAGGCGATTGCCCTGGCGAACGGCACGAGCGGTAACGCCGTGATTTTTGCGGCGAGCACCGTGATTATTGCGCTCGTGGCGCTGAATGTGACCGGTATTCCCTTCCTGGGCGTGATGGGTAATGCCGCCGCGTTCTGCGTGGTTGTTGCCGCCCTGATCGCGGTGACGCTCACCCCGGCGGTGCTGTCCCTGGCAGGTACCAAAATCATGTCGAAGAAGCTGTGGGCTTCCATCGATACCCCGCAGAAGATTGCGGAGCGCCGCGCGCAGGATGCCGCCCGCACCGAGAAGCCGAACGGTTGGTTGCGCCTCGTGCTGGCGCGTCCGCTACTGACCCTGGTGGCCGGTACGCTGGCGCTGCTGGCGGTTGCCGCCCCTATGTCTCAGATGCGCCTGGGTCTGCCGGACGCCTCAAATTACCCCTCCGATAGCGCCGCGTACAAGTCGTACGCGCTGGTCAAGGACAAGTTCGGTGAGGGCATGAGCGCCCCGCTGGTTGCGGTCGCGCACACGCCCGCGAATATAAGTGAGGAGCAGGCTCAGCAGGCGCAGATTGATATCGCCTCTGCGGTCAAGGAACGCGGCGGCGCGAACGTGCAGGCTGTGGTTCCCGGCGGTATGACCGATGATCGTACCCTCATGATTTTCCAGGTGATTCCTGCCCACAGTGCAAGCTCCGTGGAGACTGAAGAGCTCGTCCACGAGCTGCGAGCCGTGACCGTTCCGGTTCAGGGCTCTGAGGTGTCTCTCGGCATTGCGGGTCAGACCAGCGGCAATATTGACGTCTCCGAGGTGCTCGCGCAGAAGCTACCCCTGTACCTGAGCGTGGTGATGGGCCTGTCCTTCCTGGTACTGATCCTGGTGTTCCGTTCGATTATGGTTCCGCTGGTTGCCTCGGTGGGCTTCCTCTTCTCGGTGCTGGCGAGCTTCGGCGCCGTGGTGTCGATTTACCAGTTGGGCTTCATGAGCTCCCTCTTCGGCGTGGACCACCCGGGTCCGGTGTTGTCCTTCCTGCCGACCCTGCTCATTGGTATTCTTTTCGGTCTTGCGATGGATTACCAGATGTTCTTGGTGACCGGCATGCGTGAAGCGTACGTGCACGGCAAGGATGCGGCGACTGCCATTGTGAGCGGTTACAACCATGCGGTGCGTGTGGTGGTGGCTGCCGCGATCATTATGATTTCGGTGTTTGGTGGCTTCATCTTTGCTGATTCGACGATGATCCGCCCGATGGGCTTTGGTTTGGCGTTCGGTGTGCTTGTGGATGCGTTCATTGTGCGTATGACGCTGACCCCGGCGATTATGGCTCTGCTGGGCGATAAGGCGTGGTGGATGCCGAAGTGGCTGGATCGCCTCACTCCGAATATGGATGTTGAGGGTGCTGCACTGAGTGAGAATATTCAGCACGAGCGTGAGTCTGCTGCCGCCGAATCGGGTAGCAAGCTCGGGTCAGAGTAAAGTATTAGTGTGCGTTTGTGCGCTGTAGCGCACTCTGAAGACTAATACGAGATGAAAGGGTAGGTGCACGGCGATGAGGAACCGCGCGAGTATCCGACAGTGGATAGGAGGCGTCCTGAGCCGTGTGCCTGCCCCTTTTCTTGTCTTTTTGGGAGGCGGTACGGGTGCGCTGTGCCGCGTGCACACTCCCGGCGGCGTGCTGGTGGCGAACCTGCTGGGTTCGTTCACGCTGGGCCTGCTGACGATGGTGTGGAACGCCTACGCGCGCCGTGACGGTGAGGAGCGGATTCATTCGTTCCGTCTGCTTTTTGGTGCCGGCATGATGGGCGGCTATACGACGTATTCGTCGATTGCGGCGGTTTTGGCGCAGACGATTTTTCTGCCGTACACGGTGCATGCTCAATATATGGTGCTGGCTGTGGCGGTGCTGCTGGTGGGTGGTTTGGTTGCCGCCGCGGCGGGCATGCTGACGGGTCGTTTTGTGGCGTCCCGCTTGGTGCCCGCCCGTGATGTTGAGGAGGGCCGCTAATGTTTTTCGCTTTGATGGTTTTCCTGTGCGGCGGTTTGGGTGCGATGACCCGCTTCTTCCTGGATAAGGCGATGTCGCCTCGCCTGCGTACGGAGTCGTCGATTATTAGCCCGGTGTTCGTGATTAACCTGGTGGGCTCGTTCCTGTACGGCCTGCTGATTATGCCGGTGTCCAATCCTCGCGCGCTGGGCGTTCACTATAACGCCACGGATCAGGTGGCGTTCTGGTGCACGGTGATTACGACCGGTCTGCTGGGTGGTTTTACGACCTTCTCGACCGCCATGGTGGAGGCGCTGACCGCCCGCTCTGAGGGCAAGATGGTGAAGTTCCTGATGCTGTGGCTGGTGCAGGTTGTGGGTGCGATGGTGGCAGCGATTGCGGGTGCGCTCTTGTTTGTGCTGCTGTTTGGTCGGTATATTGCGCCGGTGTTCCCGCCAGATGTTCTGTACTGACGGCGCCGGCTGTGGTGGTTCTCATGGTGTGTTTGGGTGCATGTACAGCTTTTTCACAGTTTCGCCTAGGGTGAGCCATAGAGCGGTCTTTTACACTGGTGGTGAACGATATGCGGCGGGTATGAACGGTAACCCGCTATATACCACCAAGAATATATGTTAGAACAGGCATATATGCAGGTGGAGTTCATATAACTCACTCTCACGACCTAAGGAACACACGGCATGCAGGAACTGCTCAGTAAACACATGATTGGCACCTTCGCCATCGAGATTGCGGCGCTTACTGTCGCACTCTCTATCATCGGGTTCATTGGTATGCGCCTGCGCGCCAAGAAGACCGGTCGAGCGCACAGCATCCGCCAGTACTTGTTGACTGCGTCCTTTGCACTGTTCCTTGCTTCTATTCTTTCTCTGACGCTGACCCCGATTGGCTCTTCCAATAGCGTCACGAACCCCGAGCTGTACTACCCGCGTTTCTACGTGGGCTGGAGCTGGCAGCAGGCATGGGATTTGACTGCCGGTATGGGTCTGCGCCGCTTCGCAACGACCGTGTATGCGCAGCTTTTCTTCAATGTCGCCATGTTCATCCCCTTGGGCTTCTTTACTGCGGGCTGCCTGCGCTGGGGTCTGCGCGCCACGGCGCTGAGTGGCTTCGCGCTGTCGAGCTTCATTGAGTTGAGCCAGCTGACCGGCAACTGGGGTCTGGCGGGCTTCACCTACCGCACCTTTGATGTGGATGACATTGTGAATAATACTGCTGGCGCGGTCCTGGGTGCGGTCTGCATCTGGGTGGTGCGCGCGATTCAGAAGCGCCGCGCGGCTAAGCATGACCGGGCGCTGGCAATGGCTACCGCCGCTGCATAGGAGCTTCTGAAAGTCCCCATGTCCCTGCCGTGAGGTAGACGCAGTGAACCCCTCATTTTCATAACCTGACTCATGTTGTGCAGGTTATGAAAATGAGGGGTTCGCTGTTTTTAGATGAAACCTCGCCGGATAAATCTATTCAGATAAACCCGGCTCGATGAAACCCTAGACAGGGAAGCTCTCGGGCGGGAAGATTACTCGTCCTCGGTCAGCCGGTTCACGACGCGGGTGCTGCGGTTGCCCTTCACCTCTTCGGGGAGCAGAATCGGCATGGAACCGGTCGGCGTGTAGGTTGCCGCACGTGCCGCCGCGGTAGCGTGGGTGTCCTCAAACTCGGGGATAACCTCGGAGCTGGGGGCACGGTACAGGTGGCTATTAGCCCACCACGCGAAGAGCAGAACCGCAATCGCCAGAGCGCTGGAAACGAACAGAAACGGGCTGACCTGACCCTCGTAGTAGAGCTTGAAGAACGCGCCACCCATGAAACCGCCGGCAATCGGGCCGCAGATCGGAACCCACGCGTAGAACCAGCGCGAGGAGCCCTTATCGTGGATGGGCAGCAGGGCGTGCATGAGGCGCGGACCGAAGTCACGGGCGGGGTTCAGAGCGTAGCCGGTCTGACCACCCAGACCGATCACGAGCACTGTGACCATGAAGCCGAAGGCGAGGGGCTTGAGCACATCGTTGAGGTTGAGAGAGAGTTCCACACCGCCGCTGATGGACGGCTTGAAGTTTACGCCGGTGTACAGTGCCGAGAAGACCAGCATGAACGTGCCGATCATTTCGGAGAGGGCGTTGGTGAAATAGTTGTGAATAGCGGGGACGGTGCCGAAAACGCCGAGCTTAATCTTCTTGTCGGCGGTTGCTTTCCAGTGCGGCAGGTAGTTGAGGTAGACCAGTCCGGCGCCGACCATTGCGCCGAGTACCTGGGCGATGATGTAGCCGGGGACCTTCTCCCAGGAGAACTCGCCGAACGCTGCCAGGCCGATAGACACAGCGGGGTTGAGGTGGCCGCCGGAGTAGGCGTGGGAGGCGTAGACGCCGAAGGTGACGGCGAAACCCCAGCCGAAGGCGATGGTGAAGAAGTTGTCGCCGTGGCCTTTGGATCGGCGAAGTTCGACGTTGGCGATGACGCCGCAGCCGATGGTGCACATGATGAGCGTGCCGAGGAATTCGGCGAGGTAGGGGCTGATGGTGTACACGGGGTGTCCTTCAGGTAGTGAACTGCGGGTGGTAAACCGGGATTCGGTCGGGTGCGCAGTGCCGAGCGTGAGGGAGGTGTGGTTTTGTGTGGGGTTATGCCGCCCGAGTGGCGTGTTTAAACCTTTGGCATCTATGGAACCCTGAATGCCCTAGAAGGGCAATACTTTTGTGTTATTTCACCCTTAGACATAAGCGGTTTTTCGGGTTTTTCGTTTAAAAATAAATGTGGCGAATGAGGGGAAAATCGGTCATAGTCCACAACTTGGACTCATTCCATAAACTCGCGGTTGAACCCATGGAGAAACTCACGAATAAACCCGCGATCAAACCAACACTCACCCCCGCCATCAGCACCCGCCCACACCACTTGCCATCAGCATAAAAATGCCCGGGCACCTCACGGGGTACCCGGGCAGTTTCTGTAATTTTTATGCGGCTCTAACTGCGGCTCTTGCGAACCGCGGTGGACTGGCTGTTACGCCGCTACACGGTTGCTATGTGGCCGCTACTTGGCGCTCGCCCAGTCGAGAATCGCCTCGAAGAAGCGCTCGCATTCACTCAGCTGCTCCAGCTCAATCCACTCGTTCGGGGAGTGCGCCTGGGCAATATCGCCAGGACCGCAAATGATGCTCTGCACGCCGGCGCGCTGGAACTGGCCCGCCTCGGTGCCGTAGGTGACCTTCTGCGGTGCGTCATTGGTGCCCAGCCACTCGTGGGCGAGGTGCACGATGGGTGCGTCGTCCTCGGTACCCAGGCCCGGCACGGCTGCGAGCAGTTCGTGCTTCACACCCACGCGGGAGGTGAGGCTACCGGGCTCTGCACCGGTCAGCTTTTCGGCGCGTGCGGCGCGCGCCTGCAGGTCGGGCAGTATGACCTCCGAAAGTTCGCGGTCAATGCGCTCCACGAAGGATTCGGTGGTCACCTGCGGCAGAGTGCGCACATCGTACTCCACCACAGCCTGCTCGGCGACGATGTTGTACTGCAGGCCGCCGGTTGCCAGGTTCACGCTACCGGTGGAGTGGGGAATGATGAACGACTCGTCGAACGGGCCTTCTTCTTCCCACTGGTCCGCCATGTCGGTGAAGAAGGTGATGAACTCGCCTGCTGCGGCAACCGCGTTCACGCCATGGGTGGCGAGGGAGCCGTGCTTGGGCACGCCGGTGAAGGTGACGCGGCCGCGGTGTGCGCCCTTGTGCGCGTCGATAATGCGCATGCTGGAGGGCTCACCAACAATCGCGTAGTCGGGGGCGAGGTCGCGCGCCACGAACTCCTCGATAAGGGAGGGTGCACCAATGCAACCGATTTCCTCATCGTAGGAGAACGCGAAGTGCAGGGGAGTGCGCAGCTTCGCCTCCGCAACGCGCGGCAACAGCCAAAGCGCCACGGCGAGGAAGCCCTTCATGTCGCACACGCCGCGACCGTAGGCGCGGGTACCCTCCACACGCAGGGTGAAGGGGTCGGCGTCCCACGCCTGACCGGCGACGGGTACGACGTCCGTGTGGCCGGAGAGAATGAGGCCGCCGCGGGTGGTGCCGTCAGCGGCAGGGACGGTGACCAGCAGGTTGGCGCGGGTGCCGTCCTCGTTGTAGGTGCGCACGCCGCTGTAGCCGTAGCGGGAAAATTCGGCTTCGATGAGCTCAATAAGTTCCAGGTTGGAGGTTCCGGAGATAGTGGGGAACGCGATGAGCTTTTCGAGCCAGGGGAGGGATGCGGGCTGGGTGGTCTGAGCCGTCATGACTGTTCCTTCTGTGCTGTGTTGGGTGCGCTGTGTTGCTGTGCGCTGTCATGTGCTGCGTGCGCTGTTATGTTCAGGGTACGCCGCGGGGCGGTATTCGTCGCCTCATGGTCGTCGAATACCGCCCCGTGACCCCTGCGCGGGGTTAGATGCTGTAGTTGTTCACGTTCGAGTGGTCACCCAGCGCGTGGAAGTTGCGCGAGTGGTAGACCAGCGGGGTGCCTTCGCAGTCGTTGCGGATAAACTCTTCAACCTGTGCGGTGAAGACGAGTGCGGGGCCTGCCTCAACGCGGCTGAGCGGGGTTGCGCGCAGTACGCGGCGTACGCCGTGGACGAGGGGCTCGCCGGTGTGGACGAATTCCCAGGTGCTGGGGTCGTCGAAGCGGGGGTAGTCGTGGGTTGCGAAGTTCTTCGCGAGGGTCACATTCTCAGCGTCGAGCATGTGCACGAGGAAGGAGGACGCAGCCGCGATCTTTGCTGCGGAGCCGCTGTTTGCCTTGAGGGAGAAGGCGATGATGGGCGGTTCTGCGGCGACGGAGGTCAGCGAGGAGGCGGTGAAGCCTGCGGGTTCGCCGTTTTCGTCGGTGGCGGTGATGATGGCGACGCCGGCGGGCTGGTGGCCGAAGGCGAGCTTGAACTGCTCGGAGGTGTCGGCGATGGGTGCCTGTGCTGCAATGGTTTCGGTCATGATCGACCCTTTCTTCTGCGGCTGCGTTTAGGGTTCGTCCAGATGTGTATGCGTTGGGCGACCCTTTGTTAAGGGGAGATATGTTTCAGGGTAAAGCTAAAGGGTGGTGAACACCTTATTTATTGCCCTATGTTTCTTAGGTGACCCTTTCGTGACATTGAGCGTGAAATATTACGTCATAATCTTCGTCTTTTGGGAGCTTCGAAGATGCGCTCTGCCGATTGTCCCGCTTCGGGGTCTGAGTAGCGGGTTGTGGGTGCTGTCCCTCTCTCTTCAGCGGGGTTTCGCCGGGTTAAAGAAGCCTCTGGGGTATCCTTGCTAGGTACTCGAAAGCGCGCCGCGCCCCGTATTTGAGGGGTTTTTCGGTGCGTGAACTGTGGGGAGAAGAGGGTTAATGAGCTGGTTGGCAACTATTCCGCTACTACTTTTTGCGGTTGTGTTGGCTTTTGGGCCCGGCTATGCGATGGGCTGGGCGTTGCGTGTTCCCGCACGTCTGCGCGTTTTTTATGCGCCGCTGCTGACTTTTGCCCTGGTGGCTGTCTCCGCGATTGTGCTGGGTAAGACCGGTATTCCGTGGAGCCTGATTTCTTTTGTGCCGGTCGCTGCCGTGATGGTGGCTGCCGCCGCGGGTGTGATGCACCTGGTGGGTCGCCGCTGGCCCTCCGCCGTACCCGATGCCTCCAGCGAGTCTGCAGAGAACTGGGCGGGTAACACCGTGCCCCTCGCATGGCCCGTTATTGGTGCGGTGCTGGGTGGTTTCTTGACCCTGCACGCAACCCAGCATATGGTCTTTGGGCCCGAGGCGTTCTCGCAGACCCTCGATAACTCATTCCATATGAACGCGATCCGCTGGATTCAGGAGCACGGTGACGCCTCCAGCCTGACTCTGGGCGCAGTTGCCGCCGCGAATCAAGAACCTACTTTTTATCCTGCCGGCTGGCACGATTTCGTGTACCTGATTTACAGCACGACCGGCACGAGCATCGCTACGGCAACTATCGTCATGATTCTGCTGGCGGCAGGCATTATCTGGCCCTGCTCCCTGGTGGCAATGTGCTTGAGCATTCCGCACCTGCGCCCCCTGCAGGCGCTCGCCATCCCGGCTCTGACCTGCGGTTTCTTTGCGTTCCCCGGCCTGCTGCTGTTCTGGGGTGTGCTGTTCCCGAACCTTCTGGGTTACGCCCTGCTGCCTGCGTTCGTGGCGCTACTGCTACACATGATTCAGCTCATGGCGCGCCGCGAGTACTCCTTCGTGCTGTCCCTGTCGCTGACGATTCTGGTGGGCCTGGGCGGTTTGGCTCTGGTGCATCCGAACGCGGTGGTTTCTGCCGCAGTGTTTGCGGTGCCCATGCTCCTGGGTGGTGTGGTGCAGGTGCTGCGTACCCGCGGCGCGTCCACGCGTGAGCGTCTGGTGGGTACCGGCGTGCTGGTGGCGCTCATCGCCGGATGTGTCACTATCTGGTTGTCGTTGCGCCCGAGCGAGGAAGCCAGCGACCTGTGGACCGCCATCATGAGCGAAGGCGAGGCGGTCTACCAGTTCCTGTTCCTGGGCCTGGAGAACGCAAACCCGCTGGGTGGTAATTTTGCTCCCGCATATCTGCTGGGTTTCTTGGCGCTGTGGGGTGTTGGCTACCTGCTGTACAAGCGCCGTAACCTGTGGCTGATTGGTAGCTGGATGCTGGTCGGCTACATGTGGATTATTGCGGCTTCGGTGCCGCGCGGTGACTTCCGCCTGCTGATGGTTGCTCCCTGGTACACCGACCACTTCCGCCTGGCGGCTCTGGTGGTGTTCCCTGCAGTGCTTCTTGCCGGTATTGGCCTGGGTGGCGCCGTGGAGGGCATCTTCGTGCGCATCATGCACGCTATTCCGCGTGAGAAGCACGCGAAGGTCGCCCCGGCAATGATGGGCGCCTCCATGGTGCTGGTGCTTGCGGTTGCGGGCCTGTCCTCCCGTACTCCCGCGATGCATGACGCAACCTTGCAGGTGGCGGAGAGGTACAAGGTGACCCCGACCTCCGACATCCTAAATCAGGATGAGATGAACGTCATTAACGAGATCCCGAAGATTGTGCCCAAGGACGACGTCATTGTGAACAACCCCTGGGACGGTAGCGCCTACATTTATGCGCTGGCTGACCGTCACCTGACCAGCTACCACTTCGAATTCCAGACTTCCCCGAAGTACGCGGCGATCCTGAACGATTTGAAGGATGCCCGCACGAACCCGGAAGTTTGCCGCGAGGTGAACCAGTACAAGGCTCACTGGTATGTTCACCTGGAGAACCAGGGTAATTTCGGCCCTGCTCAGCAGAAGAACTATGACGGCATGGTGGCTGCTATTGATACGGACGTTCTGACCCCGGTCTATTCCTCGGGTCCGATGACTCTGTACCGCATTAGTGCCTGCGATAACTAACGGTGTGCCAGCACACCTGCGAGGGTGTATGCATCTCAGAGAATAAGTGGTGCAGTCTACAATCTGTCGCCGAATCTGAGATGGTGCGGAACCACTGATATGATGAAAGCCGGTATGTCCACTAGGGCATACCGGCTTTCACACGCACGGTAAGACACATTCGTTAGGAGGGGTAGCTGCCCTATGGGTTCTCCCACATCGCCTCTTACCCCCCGCACGTATCCTCGTACGCTGGTGATTATGCCCGCCTGGAACGAGGAAGAGGCACTACCCGCCACCATCGCAGAGCTGCAGGAGACGGTGCCCTACGTGGATCTGGTGGTGGTCAATGACGGTTCCACCGACAACACCTCCGCTGTAGCTCGTGAGGCAGGCGCTTTTGTGATTGACCTGCCCTACAACATGGGCGTGGGTGCCGCTATGCGCACCGGCTACAAGTACGCGCAGCGCATGGGCTACGACTACGCCATGCAGGTGGATTCAGACGGCCAGCACCACCCCGAGAGCATCCCCTCGCTCATTAAGGCGGTGGAGGATTACGACATCGTAATCGGTTCCCGCTTTGCCGATGGTGCGGCGGACTATGAGGTGTCCGGTCCGCGCAAGTGGGCGATGGGCCTGCTGTCGTTCCTGTTTACCCGCGCGGCGGGTACCCCATTCACGGATGTGACGAGTGGTTTTAAGATTGCTAACCGCCGCGGTATCGACTTCTACTGCCGTAACCTGCCCGCCGAATACCTGGGTGACACGATCGACATCACCGCCATGGCCATTAACAATGGCTTGAAGGTGCGTCAGGTGCCGGTGCATATGCGTGAACGTCAGGGAGGTACCCCCTCCTCCGGTCCGCTGAAGTCTGCTGTCTATCTGGTTCGTTCACTGTTTGCCTACGGCATTTCGGTGAGCCGCCGCCCTGAGGAGAAGTAGCCGTGAGCGCCAGTGTTTTCTTCTTGATTCTTGCCATCCTGGTCTGCACTTTTGTGATTATTCAGGTGCGTCACCAGCGCATGAAGGAACGGTACGCCGCCCTGTGGCTGATTATTGGTGCCATCATCATTGTGCTGGGTGCTTTCCCGAATCTTCTCAATGGTGTGGCGGACTTTGTGGGCGTCGCCTTGCCGGTGAACCTGCTGTTCCTCCTGTCGATTCTGCTGCTGATGGGTGTGAGTATTCACCTGACGCTGGAGCTGTCGCGCCTGTCGGAGAAGACCCGCATCCTGGCTGAGGAAGTCGCCATTTTGAAGGCACTTCAGGAGCAGCCGGGAGGCGCCGCCGGTGCGAAGAAGCAAACCCAGCAGGATTCTTAAAGCTTTACTGTCGAGACTTTCCATTTTGTGAGTTGGAGTAATACCTTATGACCGTTGATATTCTGTTCCCCTACTACGGCGACGTCGCCATGATGAAGCAGGCTGTACTGTCTGTGGTCGGTCAGACCAACCCGGACTGGCGCCTGATTGTTGTCGATGACGGCTACCCGGACGACTCGATTCCTGGCTGGTTCGAGTCGCTGAAGGACGAGCGCATCACCTACATGCGTAATGAAACCAACCTGGGTGCGAACGCGAACTACCGCAAGTGCCTGACTTTCGTGGAGAACGAACTGGTCACCGTCATGGGTGCTGACGACGTCATGCTCCCCAACTACGTGCAGTGGCTTGTGGATGCGGCAGCTAAGCACCCTGAGGCGTCCATCTTCCAGCCCGGCGTGGTCGTGATTGATGAGAACAACGGCCTGTCGAACACTCTGGTGGAGCAGACTAAGGCGTTCTACCGTCCCAAGGGTGAGGCTGTTCTGCAGGGTGAGGAGCTGGCTACCTCCCTGCTGCGCGGCGCGTGGTTCTACTTCCCGTCCCTGGGTTGGCGTAAGGACGCTATCGTGGGCACCGGCTTCCGTGAGGGCCTGAACGTTATCCAGGACATGGCGCTGATTCTCGACATTACGATGCGCGGCGGCTCCCTGTACTACGACCCGCAGATTGCGTTCATGTACCGCCGTCACGGTGGTTCTGACTCGTCTTGGCGCGCCCTTGAGGGTACCCGCTTTGAGGAGGAGCGCCGCTACTACAACACCATGGTTGAAGAGATGACTGCCCTGGGTTGGACGAAGGCTGCCCGCGTGGCTCGTATTCGCTTCTCTTCGCGTGCTCACGCGCTGACTCTGCTACCGAAGGCGGCTCTGGCGAAGAAGTGGCAGGGTGTTAAGAACCTTGCCGAGCACGTCGTAAAGTAAAGACTTCAATTCTATAGGTGCGACCAGTAGAGAACGGAGATAGCGTGGAATCATCGGCAGAGTCCCAGCCGAAGAAAATGACTCGTGGTCATTCGATGGCAATTTTGGGATCGTCCGGTTTAGCTGCACTATCTTCTCTAGGAATTACCGTTGTGGTGAAACGGTTTCTGGAGGGCGAAAGCCTGACGGAGTTCCTTCTCTTCTGGTCGCTTCTTTTTGCCCTCTACGGTGTGGTGGTAGGTATCCAGCAGGAAGCTACCCGCGCTGTGGGTACTGCACGCCGCGACGGTAAAACTGGTGCACGTATTGCACCCGTGGGTGCTCTGGTGGGTCTTGTTGTGGGCGGGTTGACCTTAGTGACGAGCCCTCTGTGGGCTCCTGCCCAGATTCCTTTGAGTGGGTTTAGCGGTGTGCTGCTCCTGAGTGCCGGTGTGGCCCTCTACGCCATGCACATGACTCTCTATGGTGCGTCTGCTGGCCAGGAAAGCTGGTACCTCTTCGCGAGTGTGTCGGGGTTCGACGCTATTTGGCGTATCGTAGCTATCTGTGCGGTCGGTCTGGTCTCTGCACATCTCATCGGTCTTGAAGCCGCAGCGGTTTCTCCGGTACTTCTGTGGCTGCTGATGGTGCTTCTGCTTCCAGAAGCTCGGCGAGTTTTTAGCTCTCGTGCGGATGTTTCCTCGGGCCGTCTGCTGTATAACTACACGCTGTCGATGGGGTCGTCGACTGCTAATGCGGTTCTTATGATGGGCTTGCCGCTTCTGCTGAACGTTAGCATCGATTCAAACGACCCGCTACAACAGGTTATTTTGGCGGTTCTGATTCTGGCGATTTCGATTACGCGCTCGCCGATTATGATTCCTTTGCAGGCTTTTCAGGGCGTGGCGGTGTCTGCTTTCTTGAAGCAACAGAATCATCCGTTGCGTGCTTTTGCGAAGCCTGCTGGTGCACTGTTGGGTGTGGGTCTTGTGGGCGCTGCGGCGGCTTACGTGCTGGGGCCGTGGCTGTTTGGTCTGCTTTATCCGCCGAAGCCTTCAGAGGTTGAAGCATACGCTCAGGTGGTGACTTCTCCGGTGCTTGCACTTCTGGTGTTTGCTTCTGCTTTCCTGGCGCTTCTGGTGCTGTCAGGGTCGCTGGTGATTGCATTGAATATGCACCGTTCGTATGTGGCTGGTTGGGTGCTGGCGGCTGCGGTTGCTTGTGTGGTGGCGGTGTCGCCGTTGCCTCTTCTGACTCGCACTCTTCTTGCCCTGTATGCGGGGCCGACGCTTGGCCTGCTAGTACATTTGGGTGCGATGGTGTGGCAGGCGCGTTCTGTGTCGAATAGCGGCAACGCTGAGCTGGAGAATATTTAATAAATAAATGATGAGGGGTTGAGCAAACGAATAGTTATGCCCAACCCCTCATTTTTTATTGCTCATGAACTGACGGGGGCTGGAGGTGTCCACCCGCTATTACTACTTCAAACCCTGGGAACTTAGGTAACCCTATGGAAAACAGGCGGGGTGCTCCCTACACTGGAAGGACACAATGACAAACCGCGCGGGCCACCCACACCGCGGCCCCGCCCCTCCCAACGGGTATAGCACCGAAGGAGCCACCCATGAGCCGACGCACCGACGCGCCCGCCCGATCACCACGACGAGCCGCCCTCGCCAGCTGGATAGGCTCCGCCCTCGAATACTACGACTTCGCCGTCTACGGCACCGCCGCCGCAATCGTGCTCAACCGCATCTTCTTCCCCGAAGACACCGCCGCCATCGGCATCCTCAAGTCCATGGTGGTTGTGGGCGTCGCCTACGTTGTGCGTCCCTTCGGCGCCATGATTGTTGGACCCCTCGGTGACCGCTACGGCCGCCGATTCGTCCTGATGCTCACGCTCTTCCTGATGGGCTTTGCCACCTTCGCAATCGGTTGCCTGCCGACCTACAGCGAGGCGGGTATCCTCGCCCCCACCCTGCTGGTCATCTGCCGCATGATTCAGGGCCTCTCCGCCGCCGGTGAGCAGGCAAGCTCCATCTCTATCTCTCTGGAGCACGCCAACGAGCATCAGCGCGCCTTCACGACCAGCTGGACCCTGCAAGGCACCCAGTTCGGCTCGCTACTGGCAACCGCCGTGTTCATTCCCTTCGCCGCCCTGCCGGATGAGCACCTGCTCAGCTGGGGCTGGCGCGTACCCTTCTGGCTCTCCGCCTTCGTGGTGGTGACCGCCTGGCTGATTCGCCGCACGCTCTCCGAGCCGCCCGCCTACCTGCAGCGCGAAAAGCTCACCGAATCCCCGCTCATGCTGGTCTTCAAGCACCACAAGCGCGCCGTGCTCACCATCGCCGTGTGCGCCATGGTCAACACTGTGAACATGGTCTTCACGACCTTCGCGCTTTCCTTCGCCACCAAGGGTTACGGTCTTGACCGCAGCACGATGCTGTTGGTGCCGGTCGCCTCCAACACCCTCGGCCTGATTGCGATTCCGCTCGCTGCCATGCTTGCCGACCGGATCGGTCGTAAGCCCGTGTTTATTACCGGTGCGGTTGCTTCTTCCCTGGTGATGTTCCCGTACCTCGGCGCGATTACCGAGGGTAACTGGGTGGGTATCTTTGCCTACGGCGTGCTCATGCACGGTGCGCTCTACTCCATGGCGAACGGCGTGTGGCCCGCCTTCTACGCTGAGATGTTCCCGACCAGCGTGCGCGTGACCGGCCTGGCGCTGGGCACCCAGATTGGCTTCGCAATTTCTGGAGGCGTGGCGCCCGCCGTGGCGACGAGCCTCGCCGGTGCCGACCTGCATAATGCGGTGCTGCCCGCCGTGTTCACGGTCGCCATGTGCGCGCTCGTGGCGTTGGGTGCGCTGACGGCTCGTGAAGGGTACAAGAAGTCCCTCGCTGAGCTGGATGCATAACCCGAACAATATATTCTGTATATAGAATAAATACAGGTGGGGTTGGATAGATATCTATCCAACCCCACCTGTATGTTTAACCTTCTAAGCCCCCTGCTGAGCCGCAATCAGCACCTCAAAATGCGCCGCCATACGCTCAGCGTTCGGTTCCAGCCCAGTGAAGAGGCGGAACGCATCCACCGCCTGACCCACCGCCATGTAGCCACCCGTCAGCACCTCGCACCCGGCGGCACGCGCCGCGCGCACCAGCTGTGTCTGTTGCGGCAGATAGATGACATCTGCAACCCACAGGCCCTCACGCAACACCCCGGCGCTCAATGCCGACTCGCTCAACGGCATACCCGGATGCACGTGCATACCCACCGGGGTCGCGTTCACCAAACCCTGAGCTTCCAGTAGAGCTTCAATGAGGCGCTCGTCATCGCTCAGCACCTCGATCCGGGTCTGCGGGAAGAGCCCACCCAGCTGCTCCGCAAGCCCCTGCGCCTTCGCCGCGTCACGCTCAAAGAGACTCAGGTGGCGCACCCCCAGGCGGCACAGGGCGTATGCCGTGGCGCTACCGGCACCGCCAGCGCCCAGCTGCACCACGTGCTCCAGGCGCGCCGGATTCTCCGCCACCTGCGGCAGGCCGCGCTTCAATCCCGCAATGAACCCGGAGTAGTCCGTGTTATCGCCGTAGAAGCTGCCGTCCTCACCAATCACCACGCAATTGACCGCACCCAGGGCGCGTGCCGCATCCGAAAGCTCGTGCAGGTGCTCCATGACCGACTGCTTGCACGGGTGCGTGATATTGAAAGCGTTAAAGCCGAGCAGTGCCGCAGCATCCAGAAGCGCCGGTGCGGAGGCGCCATCCAGGTTCAGGGCGTCCAGGTCGACAGGGCGGTACAGGTAGCGCACCCCGTGCGCGTCCGCCTCCGCCTCATGCATGGGAGGGGTCAGGGAGGAGGTGATGCCGTCACCAATGAGACCCACCAGGAAAGATTCAGTACGCAAACTCATAGTTTCACTGTACGTGTCCATCCCTCAAGATGCACCTACTTTCTTGAACCCGTACCAAATGCGTGCTGGATTTGGGAAGAAGATAAAAATAATTTCTACGCTCACAAGAGCGATATGTCTGACAGAAACACCTCGAAGGTATAAGCTTGGTATAAGTGCTCGCGCGCCACGGCGCGCACATGAGACCACACAGACACCGTCACAGTGAAGTGATACCGATATTCGGAGGATAGATTGTCAATGACTGACAAGGCTATGGCACACTTCGCTGGCGCCGATGCATGGGTCGAGCAGTATTTCCTGAACAGCCCCGAAGATGAGCGTGAAGAGTTCACCCCGGCAGAGTTAGAGGATTTGGCTCGCACCCACCGTGCGCTGGCTCAAATCCGCCTGCCCAAGACCCCTGTCGTTGCCGCACGCAACGACGAGTACAACACCACCCTGTACGTCGCGACCGACGACATGCCGCACATCGTCAGCTCCCTGACCGCATGCCTTGCCGCGCACTTTGGTGGTTTCGTCACCATTCTTCACCCCACCTTCCTCGCTGAACGCGGCCCGGACGGTACCCTCCTGAGCCTGCGCGGCACCGGCATGCGCGGCAACCTCGCCAGTGGCGATACCGCCACTCTTGGCGTGCCCTCCCTCAAGCTCAGCGAGAACGCCCCGGCGGGTACCACTGTCGCTATTGAAGCCTGGATTGCGGTTCGCCTGACCCGCTACCTCACTGAGGAAGAGCAGCGCCGCTGCGAGAAGGAAGTTGAGCGCGTCCTCGCTGATGTTCGCGCCTGCCACACCGACCTGGATGCCATGGTCGCCCGCGTTTTCGACCTGGCGCAGTCCATGTACGACCTGCGCGGCGCAACCCTGGGTCACGGCGAGGAATCCTACGCCGCTAACCCGCGCGGTGTGGAGCCTGCCTCCCGTGTGGAGGTGGCACAGGACTTCCTGCGCTGGCTGACCCGCGGCAACTTCGTGTTTATGGGCGTTAAGGAGCGCGTGCTGGACGGCACCTCCGGCGCTATTTCTCTGGTGGACCGCCCCGGTTCGGCGCTCGGTATTCTGCGCACCACGGAGGGTAAGAGCCGCATCCCCCTTTCGGGCGAGACCCTGGAGCGTGCCCTGTTCCCGCGCCCCCTGTACATCACGAAGGCGAATTCCCGCTCCACCGTAGCACGGAACGACTACCTGGACTACATTGGTGTGCGCCGCTTCGACCTGAACGGCCGCGTGATTGGTGAGTACGTCATTCTGGGTCTGTTCACCCGTCAGTCGTACGCACTGCCCGCTATTGAGACTCCGCTGGTGCGTGAGCGTATCGCGATGGTGCGCCGCCGCCTCGGCTACCACCCCGGTTCTTACTCTGACAAGGCGCTTCTGGGTGCCTTGGAAGATTACCCGCGCCTGGAGCTGTTGCACGCTTCCGCTAATGACCTGACCGATACGTTCGGCGGCATCATGGGCCTGGAGGAGCGCCGCAAGACCCGCCTGTTCCTGCGCGCCGACCAGTTCAACCGGTTTATTTCCGCCGTGGTGTACCTGCCTCGGGATCGTTACAACACGAACGTGTGCTCCCGTATTCAGCGGGTGTTCCAACAGGAATTTGATTTTAGTGCCATCGACCATGAGGTGTACCTGTCCTCCTCATCGCTGGCGCGTCTATTTTTCCGCATTCGGCTCACCAACCCCAATGATGTGCCGAAGACGGATCATCAAGCTCTCGAAAAGCGACTGCAAGAAGCCGCCCGCTCCTGGGTGGAAGCAACCGCAGCTGCTATTGAGGCATGGAAACCCGGAGCGGCAGGCCGCCGACTCGCATCAGCCTGGGCAGATGCGACTAGTGCAGCCTACCGAGCCGATTACACAGTAGAACAAGCAATCGAGGATATCGTGATTCTTGAATCTCTCTCGGGCCAGAAGCCCGCCGCAATCAAGGTTGAAGCCGGCGAAGCCAACACCACCCGACTGAAGACCTACCTGTCCGCACCTCACACCCTCACCGAGCTGCTGCCGGTTATGCAGAATATGGGTCTGGTCGTTGTTGATCAGAAGCCTTACGAGTTCAAGCCTGAGGATGGCGAAGACTACGGCTACCTCTACGACTTTGGGGTTCAGTTCCCCGAGGGCGTGGATGCAAACGCTGTGGCTTCCCTTTACGAGGATGCCCTGAACGCCTACCTGCTCGGTGAGCGCGAGTCCGATACCCTGGACCGCCTGATCCTGGCTGAGGGCCTGACCTGGCAGGAAGTACGTCTGTTCCGTGCCCTGAACCACTACCTGATTCAGCTGGGCCTGGGCTACACCCCGTCCTTCATGTCGAACACCCTGCTCGCAAACCCGGCCATCACCAAGCACCTGGTCGAGTTCTTCGAGGTCAGCTTCGACCCGAACAACGGTCTCAACGATGAGCAGCGCAACGCACGCCGCGAAGAGATTGAGGTGGCCCTGGCTGAGGAACTGAACAAGATTCCCACCCTGGATGCCGACCGCTACCTGCGCTCCCTCGGCAAGGTTGTTCGCGCAATCCTGCGCACCAACGCATACCTGGCTGACCGTCCCGCATTCGCTATCAAGGTTGCACCGCAGCAGATTGATTTCGCACCCCTGCCCCGCCCCAAGTTCGAGATTTTCGTATACTCCCCGCGCGTCGAGGGTGTTCACCTGCGCTTCGGCGACGTCGCACGAGGCGGCCTGCGCTGGTCCGACCGCCGTGACGACTTCCGCACCGAGGTCCTGGGCCTGGTCAAGGCGCAGATGGTGAAGAACGCTGTCATCATCCCCACCGGCGCAAAGGGCGGCTTCTACCCCAAGCACCTGCCCGACCCCGCAGTGGATCGCGACGCATGGATCACCGAGGGCCGCGAGTCCTACAAGGTCTTCATCGGCTCCCTGCTCGACGTCACCGACAACCTTGAGGTTGGCACCGATGGCTCCGAGACCGTCGTTCGCCCCGAGGGCGTCATCGCACGCGACGAGAACGACTACTACCTGGTGGTCGCAGCGGACAAGGGCACCGCAGCATTCTCCGACACCGCAAACGCTATCAGCCTGGAGCGCGGCTTCTGGCTGGGCGACGCCTTCGCATCCGGCGGCTCCGTCGGTTACGACCACAAGGCAATGGGCATTACCGCACGCGGTGCCTGGGAGTCCGTCAAGCGTCACTTCGCCGAGCTCGGCCATGACGCTCAGACCGAAGAGTTCACCGCCGTCGGTATCGGCGACATGTCCGGTGACGTGTTCGGTAACGGTCTGCTCCGCTCCAAGGCAACCCGCCTGGTCGCAGCGTTCGACCACCGTGACATCTTCCTGGACCCGAACCCGGACGCAGCCGTCTCCTTCGAGGAGCGTCAGCGCCTGTACAACCTGCCCCGTTCCTCCTGGCAGGACTACAACCGCGAGCTGATTTCCGCTGGTGGTGGCGTGTACTCCCGCGGCCTGAAGTCCATCGAGATCACCCCCGAGGTGCGCGAGGTTCTGGACCTGGACGAGTCCGTCACCGAGCTCGCACCGACCGAGCTGATTTCCGCCATCCTCAAGGCACCGGTCGACTTGATTTACAACGGTGGTATCGGTACCTACGTGAAGGCCTCCACCGAGACCAACGCACAGGTCGGCGACAAGGCTAACGACGCCCTGCGCGTCAACGGCAAGGATCTGCGCGCCAAGATCGTGGGCGAGGGTGGTAACCTCGGCTTCACCCAGCTGGGCCGCATCGAGGCCGCACGTAACGGCGTCATCCTCAACACCGACGCTATCGACAACTCTGCAGGTGTGGAGACCAGTGACCGCGAGGTTAACATCAAGATTCTGGTGGACCGCCTCGTTGCTCGCGGCGAGCTCTCCAGCGAGGAGCGCGCCTCCTTCATCGAGTCTCTGCAGGATGAGGTTGGCGGCAAGGTTCTCGAGACCAACGTCAACCAGAACGTGCTGCTGCAGGGCGAGTTCCACGGTTCCTTCCTGGGCACCAACCTGTACAAGCGCCTCATGCACGACCTGGAGGAGCACGCCGGCCTGAACCGCGCCGTCGAGTTCCTGCCCACCGACGAGGAGCTGGACGAGCGCCTGGAGACCACCGGTGACCGCCTGACCCGTCCCGAGCTGGCTGTCCTGGCTGCGTACGTGAAGATTTACCTCACCCACGCCCTGGAGCAGACCGACTTTGCCGACGACCCCTACCTGGAAGGCGTGCTGCGCAGCTACTTCCCGGCAGCACTCGTCGAGCGCTTCGGCCAGCACCTGGACTCGCACCCGCTGCGTAAGGAAATCATCTGCACCCGCGTGGCAAACGAGCTGGTCAACATTGGTGGCATCACCTTCGCGTACCGCATCATGGAGGAGTTCAACGTCGGTATCGACTCCGTCGCCCGCGCCTTCATCGTGGCCCGCGAGCTCTTCGAGCTCGGCACCGCCGCTAAGCTGCACAGCGAGCTGTCCCCGAAGACCCCGCTGGACGCATGGTTCACCGTGCTGCGCGACAACCAGCGCGTGCTGGACCGCGCCGTCCGCTGGTTTATCACCGAGCGCGGTGTGGTGGCCGGTACCACCATCTCCGAGCTGCTCGAGAACTTCGGTTCCGTTGTCGAGATGCGTCGCAACCTGCCCGAGTACCTCTCCGGCACCTCTCGCGCTCGCGTCCGTGCAAAGCGTGACGCAGGCGAGGCATGGGGCCTGCCCGAGGAGCTCATCGTCATCTGGATTCGCGGTTTCGAGGGCTACGCCCTGCTGGACGTGATTCGTTCGGCTGCCGATCACGATTTCGAGGCAGCCTCGCTGGCACCGGTCTATTTCGCCACCTACGACCGCTTCAAGGTGGACGAGCTGCTCGGCCTCATCACCGAGCTGCCCCGTAGCGACCGCTGGGAGATTCTGGCACGCCAGGCAATGCGCGGTGCCCTCTACGAGACCGCCGCAGAGCTGGCACTGTCCGTGGCTGAGGGTGCGAAGGGCGACTTCTCAACCGTGGATGGTGCACAGCAGGCACTGGCAACCTGGATTGAGGAGCACCCGACCCGCGTGGGTAACATCGACCGCATCCTCGACGAGATTGCTGAGGCAGCTCCGGATGCAACCGGTCACCCGCGACTGGCTGTGGTCTCCGTGGCCCTGCGCACCCTCGCTAGCGCATCCTAAACGGCGAGGCGGTAGCCGCGCCGTACCGTCGCACAGCGGTGAATGCGGTACGGTAACCGTACATTGAGCATCCCGGCTTCCTCCTGCTGGAGGGGCCGGGATGCCTTGCATATGCACCTAACGGCATATAAACATGAGAGCAAAATGTGTTCCAAATCGCCTAAAATTCAAGTTAGGGTTGAATAAAAGTTCAACATTTTGCTTGACGCGTACAGTATATTGATGACGGCGGCATCGTTGCGTGCGCAAGCCCCGCGCTAAATTAGGCGTAGGGGAGGGGCTCCACACGCGATGTCTTGGATGCTTGCCCGGCCAAATAACCCCCTCGGGTGGATGAGGCTGATCCGGCATGCATTGACGGTACGAATCCGATGGCCCACCTGGCCGCCGCGAGGGGTGCCATCTCTGTACGACATAACGCACGACACCATCACTCACTCAACGTTAATCTCCGGCCCGTTTGCGGGCCGGGCCCGCATACTCTCTATTTCGACTGAAAGTCTTCAACGTTGTCCACCAACCACGGTAGCGAGGAACAGCGCGCTAGCGCGTGGCGCCTCCTCATTAACTTTCTGCTATACGTTTCCCCGGTCGCGCTGCTGACCACTGTCTTCCCCATCGTCACGCCCACCATCAACAGGTACAACTTGGGTGGCGTGCCCCTGATTCAGGTGATTCTGGCTGCATCCATCACCGTGCCCTGGCTTAGCCAGGCCGCCTGCCTGCCGCTCTATCGAGCCATTCAGATGGAGCATAAGAAGATTGCGGATGCCCGCGAAACCCTGCGCATCCAGGCTGAGACGCTCGAGAATCAGCTCAAGCGTGCCGAGGCGAAGGCTACCCGCGAGCGTCTGAACGAACCCCAGTTCCAGGACATTACCGACCTGGCCGCGTTCAGCCGCAACTGGATTTACCTCTTCTTCGTGACCATGCCGCTGGTGTTGCTTTTCGCAATTCCGGTTGCCCTCGTACTGAAGTGGAACGCGACTGCCATCGGTGCCTTCTTCGTACTCGGCGTGCTCAACATTGCCTTCGCGCAGCTGCTGGTCATCCCCAACCTCGCGAAGAATCGAGTCATCTGGTTTATCGCCTGGCTCGGCTACACCCTGGCCCTGTACTTCTTCCCCATCATCTGGTTCCTGCCGCCGCTCGTTGGCTCGCTCATCCTGTTGATTGGCCTGGGTAAGAACTTTGTGCACCTCTTCCATTTTGCGCATATTCCGCTCAAGGACGTCGCAAAGGATGCTCTGCGTGGCTTCCTGACCGGCTCCATCATCTGGGCTGATAAGTACATGCTCTTCCTGGCCACCTCCGGTGAGATTAACGTCGTGGCCATTTACATGAGCCTGATTCCCGCCGTGATCGCTTACAACTACTTCTTCGTGGTAGAGGCTGATCGCGTCAACGACGCAATTCAGTACCTGTGGACCGTGTTCGAGCGCCTGCCCTACAACCGCGTTCGCGAAGAGGCGCATAAGGCCACCCGTGCCTCCGACCGTTCGATTCGCAACTCGCTACTCGTCTACATCGGTAGCGGCATCATTACCGGCATCCTGATGTTCATCTTCATGCCGGATTCCTTCCCGCTGGCGCTGATGGGTCTGGTCGTCGCGTTCCTCTTCGTGGCCGTCGCCCTGCTCATCTACCAGATTGAGTACATGACCATGTTCAAGACCGTGCAGGTGCTCTCCGCGGCGCACCTCATTCTGCTCATGATCTGCTTCGCAATCCTGCCGAACGAGACCGGATACCTGCCCATCATCGTGGGCGAGGCAGTCCTTGCGTACGCCTGCTACCGGGTGTACCGTCAGGCTTGGCAATCACCCGAATACTCTCTCTTCTGGCGCCGCGCACTCGCCTGGTAACGCCTGCCCGCACGCCGGGTCCGCAGACATCGTTCTGCGGGCCCGGCCAAGAACACACCACGTAGCACGGCCCGTGAAAGACACAACCAATGACTGAACAGATGTACCGAAACCACTATGCTCCCCTGCAGCTTCCGGAGCCCGGAGAGCACTACACCGATCCCGAGTACCCGGATGTCGATGTCGCCATCATCATGGAGTCCACCTACCCCTACCTCAAGGGTGGTGTCTCCGCGGTGGTGCACGATATCGTCTCTGAGAACCCCGACCTCTCCTTCGGCATTATCCACATCGCGTGGGATAAGAACTCGCCGCACGAGGATCTCTACGGCATGCCCAAGAACGTCAAGTGGGTTAAGGTGATCTACCTGAGCCTCGACGTCAACCGTGCTGCCTTCGCCGCCGAGTGCGATCCCGACAGCCTGCACATGAAGATGCCGCAGCGTCGAGAGCTGGCTGATCGACTCATCCGGGGCTTCAACGCGCTCATCGCCGGCGACGTCAACCCCCTCTGGAAGCTCTACGACGAGGGCATCAACCCCGCCACCCGCACCTACAACCTCTTTGGGCTCTTCGGTACCCGCGAGTTCATGCAGGTTATCGCCAACCTCGGGTTCTTCAGCGAGGTTCCCTTCGGCGAGCTCTTCTGGAAGGTGCGCGACTTCGTTTCCATCCTCTTCGCGCTGCTGCACGAGCGGATGCCCCATGCCCGCGTGTACCACGCCCACACCACCGGCTACGCGGCTCTCATCGCCGCCGCTGCGGCCCGTGACCACGGCACCAGCTTCCTGCTGACCGAGCACAACCTGTACATTCGCGACACCATCAACACCAAGCTCGAGCGCAACATGGCGAAGCCGATTACCACCGACTACGCTTTCCTCGCTGAGGAGCGTGAGCACCCGGGCCTGGGCCCCATCACCCTTGACGAGCGAGCCTGGTCCGTCTGGTTCCTGGAGATGGGTCGCTTCTGCTACCCGAGCGCCGATATGGCCACCTACCTGTACCCCAAGGCACTGGAGGAGGCGCGCGGCATCGGTGCGCCCATCGACCAGATGAACGAGGGCGAAAAGGACCGCGCCATCATCCTGCCCAACGGCATGCTCATCGAGTCCGTTGCCGAGGCCTACTACGCCCGCCAGGCGGCCCGTGCACGCATCCTCGCCGAGGGGCGCGGCCACGTGTGGCGCTTCGTGTTTATCGCCCGCGTGGTGCCCATTAAGGGCCTGACCGACCTGATTCGCTCCCTCGCGGTGCTGCGCGACCAGGGCCTCGTGAACTTCCACCTGGATGTGCTCGGCCCCAAGGACCACCTGCCCGAGTACTACGAGCTGTGCCTGCGCACCATCGAAGAGCTCAACATGGGCGAGTACATCACCTTCCACGGCACCGTGAACGTGCGTGCGATGCTCGACCGCTTCGACCTGCTGCTCATGCCCAGCTACAATGAGGGTCAGCCGATTGTGGCGCTTGAGGCGATGGCTGCGTCCATCCCGCTGGTCAGCACCGACGTGGGCGGTATGTCCCAGCTCATCGACGATGTGCTGGTCGCCCCCGACGGCCACGAAATCGGTAACTGCGGTATCTTGACCATCCCCGGCGATATTCACGGCTTCGCGGCGGCGCTGCGCACCCTCATGGAGGAGCCCAGCATCTACGAACGCTACTGCGTGAACGCCTACGACCGTATCGTCAGCTTCTTCCAGCTGCGACTGGTCATGGACCGCTACAACACGATCTACCGCGAGCTGGGCAAGCTGCCCCCTCGCGCCCCCGAATTCGACCCGGAGTACGATGGCGAATAAACTCACCCGCTTGGGCGGACCCGGCAAATTTGGTGCCTGGGTCCGCTACGGCGGTAAGCCCATTACCCAGCAGCAGCTCGATTTTGCGGTCAAGAACTACTCTGTCGCAATCCTGCAGCCCTGGGAACTGGACGCGGCACGCTACCTGAAGAAGCGTGCACCTCAAATGGTGGTGCTGGCGTACAAGTGCCTGTCCTCCACCCGCTCTTATGAGCCCGGCCCGATCTATTCTTCGGGTGTCTCTTACCCGCTGGCGCAATCGATGGCGAACTCCGGTAAGGATTTCTTCGCCCACCGCCTCAACGGTGACCGTATCGAATGGAAGGGCTACCCCAAGCACTTCCAGATGCAGGTGTGGAACGCCGACTACCGTTGGCAGTGGGTGGACGCTGTGGTGCGCGAAATGCGCGACTCACCCTTCGACGGGGTCATGGCGGATAACGATATCGAGAACGACTACTACGACCTGAACCTGCCCATCCAGGGTGTGGAGTCCATGACGAAGATCCGTGAGCACCTGGATTTTCTGGTCGCGTACGCCGGTATTGAGCTGAATAAAATCGGCAAGATTCTGGTGCCCAATATTGCTGAGTCTCGTCTGCGTTACGGCAAGTGGGAGCGTCACAGCGCCTACGGTGGCGGCTTTGAGGAGGTGTGGCTCGGCTGGGGTCCGAACGACTACCTGTCTTCGCCGTATGCCGTGATGCAGGGTCGTGAGATTGCGAACGGCTCGGCGGGCGACGTGAACCTGGGTGCTACTTTTGCGGGTCTGGGTGGCCGTAGCGCCGCCTCGCAGAAGAAGGTGACGATTCTGCGTACCCCGCTCAGCAACCGCAAGGCTGCTATTACCGGTACGGATGAGAACTTCCTGTACGGCTTGGCGGGCTTCTGGGTGTTTGGTGGAGGCGCCTTCACCGGCATCAGCGCAACCCACCACGACGCCTACGACGAGATCCCGCACGCCCCGGAGCTTTCCTATGACCTGGGGGATCCGGTCGGCGGCATTATTGCTCAGAAGACCGCTCAGACTCGTGCCTTTACGCGCGGCTGGGCTGCCCTGAACACCGGCTCGAAGGATGTGATCGTGAAGGTCCCGTCCGGCTTGGTGGATGCGGCAAACCGCCCGGTGCCCTCGAGCTTCACGCTACGGGCGCATCAGGGTGTGGTGTACCGCCGTAAGGCGTAATTTGTCGCTCGCGTAGCTCTTCTGAGCTTCTGCGTGGCACCTCTTATTTGCGCATATAACCTCATAAACAAACCCACCGGCAATATAGCCAAATGGCTATATGTACCGGTGGGTTTGTTATATGTGTGCTAGATGAGCTGGGGTAGCTTACTTAGCGGGGTAGGAGGGCACGTCGTAGCCGCCCATGCGCTCCAGAACGCGAATCACCTGGCAGGAGTAACCAAACTCGTTGTCGTACCAGACGTAGACAATTGCGGAGTCATCGGTCACCACGGTAGCCAGCGAGTCCACAACACCTGCGGTGCGGGAACCCACGAAGTCGGTGGAAACAGCCTCGGGGGAATCCGAGTAGCCCACCTGGCGGCGCAGCTCGCCGTCGATGGACTCGCGGCGGAACAGCTCGTTCAGTTCCTCAGCGGAACCTGCGGGCTTGGTCAGCTTCACGTTCAGGATTGCCATGGAGACGTCCGGGGTGGGAACGCGGATAGCGTTACCGGTCAGTTTGCCTTCCAGCTGCGGCAGAGCCTTAGAAACAGCCTTTGCTGCACCGGTCTCGGTGATGACCATGTTCAGCACAGCGGAGCGACCGCGGCGGTCACCCTTGTGGAAGTTGTCGATCAGGTTCTGATCGTTGGTGAATGCGTGAACGGTCTCAACGTGGCCGCGCTCAACACCGTATGCGTCATCCAGAACCTTCAGTGCCGGAGTAATCGCGTTGGTGGTGCAGGACGCTGCGGAAACAATCTTGTCCTCATCGGTGATGACGTTGTCGTTCACGCCGAACACGATGTTCTTCATGTCGCCCTTACCGGGAGCGGTCAGCAGAACACGAGAAATGCCGGGGCAGTTCAGGTGCTGCTCAAGGCCCGGAACGTCGCGCCAGCGGCCGGTGTTGTCCACCAGCAGAGCGTCATTGATGCCGTACTCGGTGTAGTCGACAGTGGTCGGGTCAGAGGAGTAAATGAAGCGAACCGGAACACCGTTAGCGATGATGGTGCTGTTCTCCTCGTCCACCTCAATAACGCCCTTGAACGGGCCGTGAACAGAGTCGCGCTCCAGCAGGGATGCGCGCTTGACCAGGTCCTTATCGCCGTTCTTACGCACCACAACAGCGCGCAGGTTCAGGCCAGAACCCAGCGGCGAGGAGGAGCGCTCCAGCAGAATACGAGCCAGCAGGCGACCAATACGACCAAAGCCGTACAGCACAACGTCCTGCTCCTTCGGCTGGTCACCCTGGTGGTTCACGGAGGAACCCAGCTGCTCGGGCAGCCACATGGACAGCTCGGGGGAGCCCGCCTCGTGGTGTGCCTTGTGCAGAGCAGCAATGTTAATCGAGCACGCGCCCAGGTTCAGCTCAACCAGGGCGCGAACCAGCTCGAGGGAGTGCGCGGGGTTCAGGGGTGCACCGTCGATGTGGGATACGAAATCGTGCAGCTTCAGCAGCTCAATGACAGACTTGTTGACCAGGCTGCGGCCGTGAATGCTCAGCACCACGCCGTTCTCGCGGTGCAGCTTACCGATGAGGGGGATCAGCTCCTCTGCGGTAGCTTCACGGTTAACCCAGGTAGCGGTTGCAGTCGTCACGTATGACCTTCTTCCTAACTTCGTCGTTGGAGGGTAGGCGCGACGATGCTGTCGCGTCAATACCGTGCCGGGCGTTAAGACCCGGCGTCGGTTTAAGTCTAACCCGTGCGGACCCCTTCAGAGCCTCAAAATTAGCGATATTGAGGCTAAAAGTCAGAAGAGACAGAAGGCAGTTTGTGAACCCACACGGCAAGCCAACATAAGCCCTCAAAAGGGAAAGCAAAACCACTTTAAATACCCACAAAAACACACTCCACGGCCCGGAAAACATGAGTAGAATTGAAACCATGTTGACTGTAATCGGTGAAGCACTCGTAGACGTCGTCCACCAGCACGACGGAGAAACCCGCGCCTACCCCGGCGGGTCGCCCATGAACGTAGCCGTCGGCGCACGCCGCCTCGGCCACCCCACCAACTTCGTCGGCCACTACGGCCCCGACGCCTACGGCAAGAGCATTGACGCGCACCTGGAAGCATCCCAGGTGGCCCTGCCCTTCGAGCACAGTGCTGAACGTACCTCCGTCGCCCAGGCAACCATCGGTGCCGATGGCGCGGCAGAGTACGAATTCGACATCACATGGTCCCTCGAATCCGTCGCCGAGAAGCTCACCGAACTGGCACGCACCTCCGACGCAGTGCACACCGGCTCCATCGCCGCCATGCTCGAACCCGGCGCGCACGTGGTCGCCGCAGCCTTCGAAGCAGCCCGCGACAGCGCCCTGCTCAGCTACGACCCGAACTGCCGCCCCACCCTCATCCACAACGTTGACGAGGGCCGCGCTTGGGCTGAAAAGTTCGTGTCCCTCTCCACCGTCGTGAAGGCATCTGACGAGGACCTGCAGTGGCTCTACCCCGACCGCTCCCTCGACGACACCGCACGCGCTTGGCTTGACCTCGGCGCTGAGCTGATGGTCATCACTCGCGGCGAGGACGGCCCCATCGCCTTCACCAAGAAGTACCCCGAGGGCATCAGCCAGCCCGCACACCGTGTTGAGGTTGCGGACACCGTCGGCGCCGGTGACTCCCTCATGGCGGCGCTCATCGCGGGCCTGCTCGACCGCGGTATCGCCGGTGCTGAGGCGCGCGCCAAGGTCGCCGCACTGACCGCCGAAGACATCGCCGACCTGCTGCGTTTCTCCGCAACCGCAGCCGGCATCACCGTCTCCCGCGCGGGCGCTAACCCGCCCACCCGCGAAGAACTGACCGCCGTACTCAACGGCTAAATAATCTACGCCTCGCCGGCGGATAGCTCACTCTGTCCGCCGGCGTCGCCATATCCACCCGCACCCCAACGCTGAGGAGCACCATGACCAACATCGGCACCGCACCCCTGCCCCGCGAACCCTACGCGGGCCTGCCCGAACTGCCCGAATTCACCCTGACCTCCACCGACATTCAGGACGGCGGCACCGCCCCCGAATGGATGCGCTCCGCCCTCTTCGGCGTGGCGGGCGGTCAGGACCGCTCCCCGCAGCTGTCCTGGAGCGGATTCCCCGAGGGTACCAAGTCCTTCGTGCTGACCTGCTTCGACCCGGATGCGCCGGTCCCCAGCGGTTTCTGGCACTGGACTGTCTCCAATATTCCCGCCAACGTGACCAGCATTGACACTGGCGCGGATGCACCCGCCGGCGCCCTGACGCACCGCAACGACGCCGGTGTGGCGGGCTTCCTGGGTGCTGCCCCTCCGGCTGGTCACGGCCCGCACCGCTACATCTTCTGCGTCACCGCCGTGGATGTGGAGAAGCTCGACATTGACGAGAACGCCAGCCCCGCCGTCGTGAACTTTAACCTGCTCGGCCACGGCCTGGGTCGCGCGTTCCTGACCGTCACCTACGCGGAACCGGCGGCATAGCGGCATAGCGGCACGCCGGCACAGTCTCACCAGCCCCGCCCACCAACCAGCCCTGCACCCTAACCAGCACCGATACACCCCACCACTGAAGGCATATCTGCATGATTAAACTCATCGCCAGCGACCTGGACGGCACCCTCATCGGGCACGACTTCCGGTTCCGTCCGCGTACCTTGCGCGCCCTTGAGGCCGCCCGCGCCGCCGGGATTGACATCGTCTTCGTCACCGGCCGCCCGAGCCGCTGGCTCACGCCCCTGCGCGAGCAGACCGACTTCGACTCCTACGCCATCTGCTCTAACGGTGCCGTGGTGTACCACCTGGGCGCGAACGAGGTGGAAGAAGTTAACGGCGCTGATCCCGTGGTGATTGCCCGTACTCACGAGCTGCTGGAGCCCATGTTCCCCGACGCCACCTACACCCTCGAAACCGTGGATACCGTCTACATTCAGGGCCCGCACGAGGGCGGTGAGGTGCTTGAGGGCGCCCGCGTGGTGGAGGCGAAAATCGCCGAGGCGCTCGAACGTATTGGTTCAACCCCGGTCATTAAGTACCTGATTCGTGTGCCCGGCATGGACCCGGATATTCTGCAGGCACGCGTGCATCAGGCGGTGGGTTCGCTGGTGTCGGTGACCCGCGGCGTGGTCGGTGAGCCGCTCGTCGAGATGGGCTCTAAGACCGTGAATAAGGGGCGGATTCTGGAGAAGTTCGCGGCACGCCACGGCATTGAGGCGCACGAGGTGATGGCGTTTGGTGACATGCCGAATGACGCGGAGATGCTTTGCTGGGCGGGGGAGGGCTTCGCCATGGCGTCGGGTCAGCCGGCGCTCATTGCGAAGGTGGGGCGTACTTGTCCGCCCTTCCATGAGGACGGTGTGGCGCAGACGATTGAGGCGATGCTCGCCGAACGGTCCTAGCCGCCTAGCACTAGCTATCCAGCACGAGCCATCCAGCGCTAGCGGCTAGGTGAGCCTCTGCAGACATAACGTAGACATAACTTAGACATAAACTTTTATGTCTACACATAAAAAATTTGAGTCTAGACATAAAAATTTATGTCTAGACTCAAATTTTTGTGTCTGATTTGTGTCTAGACTAAAATTTTTTGTATGAACAACGTGGAATGGACCCCCGAATGGCTTACTGAAACCATCAAACTACTGCGTACTCACGGTAGCGATACGCAGTTTATTGAGGTTAAAAAAGCCCACGGAGGCTACCCGAAAAGCCTAGACGCAACCCTGAGTAGCTTCTCCAACAGTTCCACGGGCGGCATCATTATCTGCGGCCTCGATGAGAATAATGACTTTGCACCTGTAGGCGTATACAACCCGGCGGCCTTAGAGCAGTCCCTGGGCAACAAGCTCCGTAATGGCCTCAAGCCGCCGAACACCATGGAATCCGGCACTATCCTTTACGAAGGCGCCAAAATCTTTGTTGCCACAATCCCTCCTCTACCTCTCCATGAACGCCCCGCCTACATTCGGGGTAAAGCGTACGTGCGTTCCGGTGACGGTGACCACGAAATGAGCCGCCACGAAACTGACCTGATGATGGCTCAGCGGACACGCACCGGATTCGATGAGGAACCGGTGGCATATACCTCTGTTGCCAATCTCGATAAAGACCTCAAGAAGGCATACCTGAAGGAAGTACGATTTCGCTCACGGCGTCTGGCCAATTGTACGGATGAAGAGGTGCTCCGACGTAAGGGAATTATTGCCCTCGGAACCGACAACCTTTCCCTTGCGGGCTTGTATGCTTTGGGTTATTACCCCCAAGAGTTCAGGGCCTCGCTCAAAGTTACCGGAGTCGTCCCCGACCCAAGCGATAAAGCCCGCAACCTCGACAAATTCGAGGCGGACGGCCCCATCCCCGCCATGCTCGAAGAGACTCTGGCATGGGTCAAGCGGAACCTGGCTCACCCGGTTGTCGAGCTACCCAATGGACACCTCGTCAACGGGCAGGAAGTACCCGATATTGCCCTTCGTGAGATCCTGTCGAATGCACTCGTACACCGCAGCCTCAACCCCAAAGCAGATACCGAAGAGGTGCGTGTCAGGATTTACCCCGACCGAATCTTAGTAGAAAACCCCGGCGGTCTATACGGAATCACCATTCAACGCTTGCAAGAGTATGGGGAACGTTCCCGCGTGAATGACCGCCTGTATGACGTCTGCACGCACGTAACAACCCCAGACGCCGGATACCGAGTCATCGAGGGCGAGGGTAGCGGCATCTACATGGCACAGGAGGCGGTGCGTCGGGCAGGGCTGAAACCCATCCAATTCATTGATAAGGTTATTCAGTTTATCGTAATCATCAGCAGGGAGCCTCTGGCTGGTGCTCGTACCGCCGACATCGGTTCACCGCAGCAGAAGTCGGACGTAGACCCGCGTCAATCGTCACCTACGATTCCCAGTAGCCGTCAGGAGGCGGTGCTCCTCGCTCTGCGCTCGCTACGCCGCCCCGCAGGTATCGATGACATCATGGACGCTCTTCCCGGGCCTTTTGCTGAGCTGCAGAAATCGCAGGTTCGGTACGTTCTGACAAAGCTTCTTCAAGAAGGAGTTATTACCCGTGATGGCGGTCGAGGCATCCGCAACACCTCGTACCAGCTGGTATAAGGAACATAGCTACGGCATCTGGAACTTGAGCCGCAATAGAACAAAAACGGCCCGGATGGAAACCAATCCATCCGGGCCGCTTTTCTGCAGCCTACGCATCAGGAGCATTACTCCAACGGGCGGTGAAGAACTTAGTGTCCCTCAGTGCTCTTCTCAGGGTCGAAGGGCTCTAGCGGGTCGCCAGCAGCCTTCGTGTACTTCGCAATGAAAGTCATCAGGTGGAAGATAATCAGGGTCGCAGCGGTACCCAGAGCAATACCGGCGAAGGTCATCCCATCGAAGGTCCAGGTGTAGTCCGCAATACCCACAATCAGCGCCACAGCGGCGGTGGTCAGGTTAATCTGGTTCGAGAAGTTCACGCGGTTCTCGCTCCAAATACGAACACCGAGCATACCGATCATGCCGTACAGCACGGTTGCGGCACCGCCCAGAACACCCGCAGGAACAGACGCAATAGCCGCGCCGAAGCCCGGGAAGAGCGACAGAACAATCGCGAAGATAGCAGCCACCCAGTACGCCGCGGTGGAGTACACCTTGGTTGCAGCCATAACACCGATGTTCTCAGCGTAGGTGGTGGTACCCGAACCGCCACCCATGCCTGCGATGGTGGTTGCCAGGCCGTCCGCCATGAGGGCGCGGCCGGAGTAGTCGTCCAGGTTTTCGCCGCTCATCTGAGCCACCGACTTCACGTGACCGATGTTCTCAGCCACGAGCACCAGAATCACGGGGATGAACAGGCCTGCGAGCTCCCAGTGGAACTCGGGGGTCTGGAACTGCGGTAGGCCAATGAAGCCCTGAGCCTGAACGGTCTTCTCGATCTCTTCGAATTTCACCTCGCCGCGAATCACGGCGGTAATGTAGCCGATACCCACACCCAGCAGGATGGACAGGCGACCAATAATGCCCTTGAAGAGCACCGAAATCAGGATGATGGAGCACAGGGTCACCAGTGCGGTCACCGGTGCCACCATGAAGTTGTCCTTAGCGCTCTTTGCCAGGTTGAAACCAATCAGCGCCACAATCGAACCGGTGACGACCGGGGGCATGAGCTTGGTGAGCCAGCCGGTGCCAGCGAACTGAACAATCAGACCGACCAGGAACAGTGCGATACCCGCCATGACGATACCGCCGAGGGCACCAGCGGGGCCGTGTGAGTTCATGGCAGCCGCCAGGGGCGCAATGAACGCGAAGGAGGAGCCCAGGTAGGAGGGGACGCGTCCGCGGGTAATCAGCAGGAACAGAACCGTGCCGAGACCCGAGAAGAACAGGGTGGTTGCCGGGGGGAAGCCGGTAATAATCGGCACGAGGAAGGTCGCGCCGAACATTGCGACCACGTGCTGCGCGCCGATGCCGATGGTAATCGGCCATGCGAGGCGCTCGTTCGGGGCAACAAAGGAACCGGGCTTGATACTGCGGCCGTCGCCGTGGATCGACCAGTCAAAGCCGAGAAGCTTAGAGATGCTCAAAGGGAGCTCCTGAGGTGAATGTGGTGGTGTATAAAATTCCACATAATTCTACGCGTATGCGGGTGTGGGTCACAGCTAAACGGCTATAAATATGAGCAGGGATACGTTGAGCAGGGCATATATTCTCTTATGATGAGCCCCAAACCCCTAATATATAGCCCAGAATGCATCAATACCCCGTATATGCAGTTCAAGGCATATACGGGGTATTGATGCAAAGAGCGAATAAAAACCTCGCTACACACAGCTCAACGGCTTAGAGAGCGTCACGCAGGTTCTCCAGGTGATCGTAACGCGCCAGCTCATAACGCAGGTGACCCTCAGTCGGGGACTGAACCGGCAGGAACGACGCCTCACGCAGGCGACGAGCAGTCGGGGAATCGGCCACGTAACCGGCGCCTCCAACAACCTGCAGCTCAAAGTGAGTAGCAGGAGTGCTAGGAGGGTCGTGAATTGTGCTGGGGTCAGGCCGGTGGTACGGCGAGAAGGCAACGGTTCCTACCTGTGCGTGTATGGTTGGTGGTTGGTTTTTGTATTTCACCATCATACGTGGACAAGAGGTGAGGGGCCGTTGTTTTTCGGTGTGGTGAAGAGTGGTTAGGCGGTTGGGGGGGTATACCCCTAATGAATAACCCTCCTTAATCCTCCTTTGACCTATTGGCGTTACGTATAGTCTCGTGCGTTCGTGAGCTATCTGAGTTTTTATTGAAGAGAGCCCAGATAAGAGAAATGAGGCCGATTACTGCGAATACGAAACCGACTTTCGCGGGGTCTACTACACCCCATGAAATATTCTGCATGGTTAGCCAGGCTACTCCGCCTACGAGAATTGAGATGATGCTCCAGAAAATTTCTTTCGATTTTTCGGTTTTCATGATGCCTACCTTCCATATGAAAAAGCTTTCATTCTTAAATATATATAGGGGTAAAAGTATGCGAGTTTCAAATTAAATAGGCGGGGAGAATCAGCTAGAAGAATTTACTGCCTTCGGCACTGGCGTAGCAGGCGGGAGGCAAGCGCATCCAGAATAATGTCGAGCAGTCCGATCACCAGGGTCGCTGTGAGCATTTCAGCGGGCGTTGAGAATCTCGTAGCCCAGGCCGGAGGAAATACCGAGCATTTCCACCCGGACAATAATAACCCAGCCGATACCCAGCGCTAGACTCGCCGGGTTCAAGGGTCAGGTTTACCCCGTGCCGAACCCGGGATGCTCCTACTGGATATGTCTTCACAGCATTGCGAATAGGTAAAGCAAAGAATTCATGATGTATACACGTGTGTAAAAAATGGATAAATAGGCTCTTGGTGTGAATAAACGGATTTTCACCGCTTTATTCACACCAAGAGCCTATTTAGCAAAGGGGAGCCGCTACAGCGCTGCCTGCAAATCCTCTAAGTGGTCGTACTTTGAGAGCTCGTAACGCAGGTGACCCTCGGTCGGGGACTGAACCGGCAGGAACGACGCCTCACGCAGGCGACGAGCAGTCGGGGAATCGGCCACGTAACCGGCGCCTCCAACAACCTGCAGCTCAAAGTGAGTAGCAATGGTTGCAAAATGAGACACACCCAGACGCAGGCTCAGCAGGTCACGACGCTCAGCACGCTCCGGCTCAGAAGCCAGGCGAACCAGTTCCTCACGCAGGCTCTGGTACTCCGCCAGAATCAGCGGGAACTCAGGGCGGAACACGCCCTGCGAGACGTCCAGGTGCTTAGCAGCCTCCTGCAGAGCACCAGCGGCAAGACCCAGGCAGAACGACGACTGAACCAGCAGGAACGGTGCGGTCACATCGTGCAGGAACGCCTCAATGTTGTCGCTGAGAACATCCTCGCTCGGAACGAACACGTCCTTGAACTTCAGGGTGCCAGACTCGGTGCCGTTCAGCGCCAGCAGGTTGCGGTGGTAGTCAACGCTCAGACCCTCGACGTCCTGGCGGACGGTCACGATGTAGCGGTTCGGGTGGCTTTCCGGGGCGTTCTGCACAGCCACCGGAAGCACAATCACGCCGCCCGGGTACAGGTTCGACGCCCACGACACGGAACCGTTCAGCTTCAGACCGCCCTCAACGAGGGTACCCTCCACCTTGATCGGTGCCAGACCCGAAGCCTCCTTGTACGCCGCCGCCATGGCGGTGGTGCCGCTGACGGTTGCATCCGCCAGACCGGCGGGCAGCTCGCGGCCCACAGCGTCAAAGAACGCAATGGTCGAGCGGTGAGCCCACAGGGAGAACGCCGTGGAGGCGTCCTCGGTAGCAAGGTCGAAAGCCACCGAAACCTGGGGGACCAGGGAGCCGCCGTCGCGGCCCAGGGTAATCAGACCGTCCTTAGCGATTTCGCGCAGGTTTTCGAAGGGGGAACGCTCGCCGCGGTCAACAGCATCTGCGTGGGTTCGGGCGAGTGCGAGCACCTGCTCGCGCTGGGGGTAATCGTAGAGGGGTTCGAGAGTGAACTCGGACATGGGGTTTCTCCTAAGCGGGGAGCATCGCGTCTATGCGTGCAGCTTGAACAGTCGGTCAATGGGGGTGCTGACGGCCTTACGGGCGCGAACAACAGCTTCTTCGTCGGGTGCGTCGTAGAAGCAGAGGCACTTTGCGGTGTCTTCGCGAACGTAGGTGCGCAGGAAGGAAACCTCGGGTACTTCAGCGTACTTGGGGGCGTTTGCCTTCTTGCGGGTCAGGTACTGTTCCATAGTAATCTCTGCGGGGATGTCCCACTCAACCAGGTAGTCTGCGTCCTTCTTGAGCTTCTTGATGTCTTCGAGCTCTGCGCCGACCAGGCGGACTGCGTCGGGGCCTGCGACGGATGCGCGCTCACCGATTGCTGCGGCGAGGTCGGGGCCGAATGCGGTGTTCTCGGATTCGACGATGACGAAGACGATCTTGTGGTCTGCGGAGACCTGGGTTTCGATGAGCTCGGCGCCGTTGGTCAGGGACGAGTTGACGGTCTCGATGAGTGCGGTTGCTTCGTCCTTGGACGGCTGTGCGGGGGTCAGTTCTACCAGGTAAAGTGCCATGATTTTCTCCTCGGCTAAGGGTTGAAGGGTCGTGCCGGAAGGGGTTTTCCGACTCGTTCTGGATTCACCTTAGACCTGTGCTTGAGGGCTGTCTAGTAGATTTCTGTTCGTGGCTTAATGCGTCCTTTTGTGACCCTGTTTTCCGTCACGCGCGTTCACGCGGAGACATAAATCGTCACAGTTCCGCGCGCGGCAACCCGCCTACGGCCGCAGAATTTTCGCGCGGGTTATCGAACCCGATGGCGCATCTATCCGCGTCGTCCTGCTCGTGTCGCAAAGTCGTCGAGGGCGCGGTTGAGAGCGGGGACAGTCCACACTTTTTGCCCCTGAATTTTGACGCGCTCTCCACGCAGAATCTGCAACTCCACCATGCGGTTGAGGAGGCGATACACACTAGCTCGGGACCCCTGCGTGTGCTCCTCCACCATGTGCGCGGTGAAGGCGGGCTCAGTGCAGCATAGGTCGGTGAGGGAACGCAGGAGAGGGGTTTTACGCTGGGCAATGGACAGCACCTCATCGCGCAGGGTTTCAATGTCTTGCGCCAGGAGTTCTGCGTTGGTGATTGCCTTCTGCGCGGCGTCGATGAAGAGCTCGATGATGGGCTCAGCATCGCCTGCACGGTAGTCGGTGAGCGCCTGAATGTACCCGTCAGTATCGTGCAGCAGCCCGGAGGAGATGGGCAGAATCACGTGGCGAGTGACGCCGCAGGCGAGCAGGAGCGCGGAGATGAGGGCTCGTCCGGTTCTGCCGTTGCCGTCGGTGAAAGGGTGGATCGTTTCAAATTGGGCGTGCGCGATAGCCGCCTGTGCGAGGGGGTCAATATCGCGGCGGTTCATGAAGGCTACAAGGTCTTCGAGGGCGGCAGGAACCCGCTCGTGATGCGGTGCCACATAGTCGGCGGCGACGGGTGAATCACCCTTAATCCACACCCACTGGGTGCGGAGTACGCCGGAGTCCTGCTGCAGGCCGCGGGTCAGTTCGCGGTGCATCGCGAGGATATTATCGACGCTAATGTTCTCTGCGGTGTTCAAGGCTGCACGCATGGCGTGAACATTGCGCGCCACCAGCTCGGCGTTAACGCCGACCTTCGACCCGCTTGCACCCAGGACAGCTAGCGAGAGCCTGCGTGCGCTAACGGTAAGGTTTTCAATCTGTGAGCTGGAGGCGGATTCGCCGCGCAGAAGAACTGCCGAGAAGGGGATGCCGCCGATGTGGTGGAGTCGCTCATCGAAGCGGGTCATTGCGGTGGCGTTCTCTTGGAGGCGCACTCGCAGTGCGGGGCTGAGTTCGACGTTGAGTGCGGCAATGGAGGCGGGTACGGCGCTGGAGAAGGGGCCGGAGTTGCGGCGCGTTGCGCGTCGGGAGGCGAGGGCGTCGCGGTGAACCCAGGGGGTTTGCGGCTCCCATGTGAGGGCGGGCCAGGTGATGGCTGAGGGCATGGTTCCTCCTCCCTCCTCCTCTTCATCGGTGTCGTCTTGCTGGTCGTATGGGGGGTCTTAATAAGACAATACACTTCGATTTTCTTATTAAGGCGCTTAATAAGAAAATCCGCGCGGATTGTCTCATTAAGGAAAAGGCCCCGAACGCCCCTAAAGCCGCCCCTCCTGAACCTCCTCAACTTGCTGGCACTTCCGGATACCAGGGCGTGCAGCAAAGGCCCCGAACCCTTGGTAATTCAAGGATTCGGGGCCCCTAGCCTAATATACGCTCGCCTATACACGCTCACGCCGCCTGAAAACAGCGAGTCAGCAGTGCAGACAAGCAACTTTGCGGTTACTTCACGCCGCGCATCATCTTCTGAACCGGCTTGTGCACCAGGAACAGCAGAATACCGGTCGCGATGGTGATAATACCCATCCAGGTGAAGTAGGGAACCTCAGTCTCCATGCTGTAGAACGGAGCCAGCCAACCGGACAGCACGGTGCCCATTGCCACGGAGGTGAAGTACAGCGCCATCATGTTCACGCGGTGCGCCTTCGGTGCGAGCTTGGTCGCCAGCGAAATACCCACCGGCGAAATAATCAGCTCAGCGATGGTGCAGACGAACAGAATCAGCACGATCCAGCCGACGTTCACGCTCTGAACGCCTGCTTGAGCGAGGAAGATCCAGAACGCCAGGCCGATGATAATCAGCGCTGCGGAGAACTTCAGGGTGGTGACCGGCTGGCGGTCACCCCACTTGGTCCACAGGGCGGAGAACATCATGCCGAAGACGATGATGAAGATCGGGTTGATGGAGTTGACCAGGTTCGGGCTCAGCTCCATGCCCAGGATGTTCCAGTTGAGGCGCTCATCCGAGTACACCGCCATGACGGTGAACTGCTGCTGGTACAGTGCCCAGAACACGGCGTTTGCAATCCACAGGGGGATGAACGCGGTGACGCGGGAACGCTCATCGGAGGTTACGTCCTTGGCGCTCAGCAGCTGAGCGAACAGGGCGATAGCGCCGATGAAGATGAAGCCCATGACCCAGTTCTTGAGGTTGTCTGCGGTCATCAGACCGGTCGCCAGCAGGATGCCGAGAACGACGACGATACCGACCAGTGCCAGGAAGAAGTTACGCTTCTGGGCGCCGGTGAAGGGGGTACCCACGTGGTGCACAGAGGCGGGCAGGTTCTTGCGGGTCAGCGAGTACTGAATCAGGCCGGCAGCCATACCGATTGCGGCAAGGCCGAAGCCGAGGTGGAAGCCGCCGGTCTGCCAGCCCCAACCGGTCAGGATCGGGCCGAGCAGTGCACCGGTGTTCACACCGATGTAGAAGATGGTGAAGCCTGCGTCGCGGCGGGAGTCGTTGTCACTGTAGAGCGAACCGACCAGCACGGATGCGTTACTCTTCAGACCGCCGGAGCCGATAGCGACCAGCAGCAGACCAATCACCACGCCGGGGACGCCGGGGATGAGGGAGAGGGAGACGTGACCCGCCATGATGCCTATGGCGGAGTAGAATAGGGTACGCTCGGGGCCGAGGATGCGGTCACCGAGGATACCGCCGAGGATTGCCATGAGGTACACGACTGCACCGTACGCGCCGATAACGCCGGTGGCGAGGTCCTTGTCGAGGCCCAGGCCGCCCTTGTCGGCGGTGTAGTACAGGTAGTAGATCATGATGCCCTGCATGCCGTAGAAGGAGAAGCGCTCCCACATTTCTACGGTGAACAGGTTCGCGAGCATGCTCGGGTGGCCGAAGAAGGTCTTGGTGTCCTTGGGTTCGGCACCTGTGATGGTGTTGGACATGGTGGTAATTCTTTTCTGTGCAAGCCCGGGGTTCTGTGTGACCCGGGCAATATGTGTATAAGTGTATACCCTTGCCCATGCATATGTATACATGGCACGCACCTATATTTCACAGAATAAACTCTTATTCAGTGCATGAAAAACCATTTCGATTTTTTCGTATGCACTGCTTCCGAATCTCGCAAACCCCCAAATACCGGGCTAGATGCGCCACGCACCCCCAAAGCGCTAGAGTGGAACCATAACTATGCCCACCCGGCACCCCGCCGTGCCGACCGGCTCATTTTTAACCATTTCAAAGGAGAACCCCATGACCGCTGTACCCCAGGTTGACCCCCGCGACGTTCCCGCAGGCGCAACTATCATCGACGTGCGTGAAGACTACGAGTGGGAGGGCGGCCACGCCACCGGCGCCAAGCACATCACCCTCGGCACCATCGCTGAGCGTCTGGAAGAACTGCCCGCACCCGGCGAAGACTTCTACGTCATCTGCCACGGTGGCGGCCGTTCGAACCGCGCGGCAACCTTCCTGCGCGAACACGGCTACGCCGCACACAACATTGCGGGCGGCACCAGCGCATGGTTCGCTGCCGGCCTGCCGATGACCAGCGAAAACGGCGAAGCACCCGCAGTTGTTCACTAAACCGCCAGTTCGCCTGCACGCCATACAATGGAGTCCGTGACTGAAACTTCCGCGGACCGTATTTTTTCTACCTCGAACGCTCCCGCTTCTGCGTCCCCTCATGCCCTGCCGAGTATTCTGCAGGGCATCCAGTGGGATGCGCAGACGCGGGAGCTTGTCGTGCGCCCGCTTCCTTTCGCGGTGAACTGCGAGGAGGCGTACCCGCTGCTGACCGGTGGTGCCGAGTATTCCTTCTGGCTGGATTCGGCGCGTGAGGAGTCGCCCATGTCGGTCGCCTCGTATGTGGGTGTGGTTCCGGCGCAGCTGTCGCCTTTGCGCGTGGATTCGGCGCGTGCGGCGGCTGAGTCTGGCGGGGAAGACCCCTTCGCCCAGCTGGAGGCGGCGCTCGCCTGCGCACCGCGCGTGCACCCGGATACCGCGGCGGCAACCGGTCTGCCTGTGGGTTTGCGTGGCGGTTACGTGGGCTATTTCGGCTATGAGGCGCGTGCCGCCATGGGCATGGAGCACGGCCACCCGGTGCCGGGCTACCTGCCGGCGCATGAGGCGCCGACCCCGGATTCTCTGTGGTTGCCGGCGGTCCGCTACCTGGTGCATGAGCATACCCGCCCGGGTGCTGCGGCGCGTAGCTGGCTGGTGGGGGATGAGCCGTGGTGTGAGGCGGCGGAGCGGCTGCTGAGCACGGTGCTGGCTCCGGCGCTGAGCGCTGCGGGGGAGTGCGCCTCCGAAAATACCCCCGTAAATGCCCCTGAGCTTACCGAGCCTCTGCTCTTTCCTGCACCCGCCGCGGAAGCCTACATGGACGCTGTTCGCGCTAGTCAGCACGAAATCTACGAGGGTAACAGCTACGAGGTGTGCCTGACCGCGCAGACGGTCGCGCGCATCCAGAATCCGAGCCCGGAGCTTTTCTTTGAGCTGTACCGCCGCCAGCGCGCCCACAATGCGGCACCCTATGCGGCGTATCTGCGGTGCGGCGATTTTTCGGTGCTCTCTTCCTCGCCGGAGCGTTTTTTGAGTGTGGATGAGCAGCGTAATGCCCAGACAAAGCCGATTAAGGGCACGGTACCGCGTGGCGCCACCCCGGAAGAAGATGAGGCTGCCGCAGCCTGGTTGCGTACCGATGAGAAGACCCGCGCCGAGAACCTCATGATCGTGGATCTGTTGCGTAATGACCTGTCCACGGTGTCTGACCCGGCGTCCGTGCGCGTGCCGGTGCTCATGGGTGTGGAGAGCTACTCGACGGTGCATCAGCTGGTGTCTACGGTCAGTTCGCGTCTGCGTGAGGGCGTGAGCGCGGTGGCTGCCGCGCGGGCGTGCTTCCCGGGTGGTTCGATGACGGGTGCGCCGAAGCCTTCGACCATGCAGATTATTGAGGGCCTGGAGGGTCGCGCTCGCGGCGTGTATTCGGGTGCTTTGGGTTTTGTGTCGGCGGATGGTTCGGCGAACCTGTCGATTGTGATTCGCACGCTCGTGGCGCACGATGAGGGCACGGTGACTCTTGCCGCCGGTGGCGCTATCGTGGCTGATTCCGACCCGACCGCCGAGTATGAGGAGATGCTGACGAAGTTGCGTGCTGCGTTGCCGCCGTCGGTGGGTCGCGTGGTGGAATAGCCTAGGGCTGGAATAGTGCAGGGAATAGCCTGCGCCGCCTGTACGTGAGCCGCTACACTTGAACTATGACTAAGCTTTCTGAAAATCTCCCCATTGAAGAAGCCCGTGAACGCCTGCGCCAGCTGATTTCTGAGCTGGCTGTGGTGCGCGGGCACGTGGTCCTCGCCTCCGGCAAGGAAGCCGACTACTACGTTGACCTGCGCCGCATCACCCTGCACCACGAGGCTTCTCGCCTGGTTGGTCAGGTCATGCTGGACCTGCTGGATAAGAACGGCATCGAGTTTGAGGCTGCTGGCGGCCTGACCATGGGCGCTGACCCGGTGGGTACCGCGATTATGCGTGCCGCTGGTGATCAGGACCGTGCGATTGACGCGTTTGTGGTGCGTAAGGCTCAGAAGTCTTACGGCATGGGCCGTCAGGTGGAGGGCCCGAGCGTTGAGGGTCGCCGCGTGGTTGCTGTTGAGGACACTTCCACTACCGGTGGTTCTGCGCTGACTGCTGTTGAGGCGCTGCGTAAGGCTGGCGCTGAGGTTGTGGCGGTTGCTGTGATTGTTGACCGTGCGACCGGCGCTAAGGAGCATGTGGAAGAGGTTGCGGGCGTTCCGTGCCTGTACGCGTACTCGAAGGATGAGCTGGGCCTGGACTAGTCTCTACTAGCTTGGACTAGGACCTCGTGAATTTTTAAGACGTTCCGCTGCGGCGGGTGAACCCGTGCCGCTGGCTACTGTGTGTGGCTGGTGGTGCGGGTTTTTGTCTGTAAGATGGCTCTGTGGGCGCCGGAGTGGCGCTGGTTGTTGGCGTGAAGGTGGTTGTGATGGTTGAGAATCGTGAGGCGGCTGAGGCTGTACCTGCTGAGGCTGTACCTGCTGAGGCTGTGCCTGCTGAGGCGGCTGTAGCTGAGGCTGTTGAGGGTACTGAGCAGGGTACTGCCCGTTTTGAGGTGGGTGTGGGCCCGTGGGAGGGTCCGTGGCCTGAGGGCGACCATTGGGATGAGGAGCTGCTGCGTGAGGGCGACCGCCGTAACGTGGTGGATAAGTACCGTTACTGGTCGATGGACGCGATTATTGCTGACCTGGATACGCGCCGCCATGATTTTCATGTGGCGATTGAGAATTGGCAGCATGATTTGAATATTGGCACGGTGGTGCGTACTGCGAATGCGATGTTGGCGAAGGAGGTCCATATTATTGGGCGTCGCCGTTGGAATCGTCGTGGTGCGATGGTGACGGATCGTTATCAGCATGTGCGTCATCATCCGACGATTGAGGATTTTGTGGCGTGGGCGCAGGCTGAGGGTCTGGAAATTATTGGTATTGATATTTTTCCGGATTCGGTGCCCCTGGAGACGTATGATCTGCCGAAGAGGTGTGTGCTGGTTTTTGGTCAGGAGGGCCCGGGTTTGTCGGAGGAGTTGCATGCGGCGGCTAGGGATACTCTGTCGATTGAGCAGTTTGGGTCAACGCGTTCGATGAATGCGGCGACGGCTGCGGGTATTGCGATGCATGCGTGGGTTCGCCGCCATGTGTTTGGCCAGATTCCGTCGTAGCCTGGCGGCTGTTTGGTGTTTAAAGGTTCCGATGCGTTGTGTGCGCGTCGGAACCTTTTTTGTTGGGGGTTTTTATTGGGGGTTTGGGTGATTTTTTTGTTAGAGTGGGGTGTTGAGTTTTTCACATGAATGTGGGTACCCACGGGGTTTGATGCGTTGTTTGTGGTGGGGGTTGTGTGATGTTATCTGGATTTTTTGTCTTGTAAATGTAGTAAATAATATTTAAATATATCTAAATCGGGTAAATCACATATTATCACATAAGTGATTTAGGTCACTAAATAAATAGTCTAGGTGTGCTAGTGTTAATTCAAGTCACAGGGAATATGAGAATCGCACTCTCAAATTCGGTTTGGGACATGCGATGGATTTCCTGACTTCGGCTCGCTAATGATTGCGGGTTGTGGATATGAATGACCACGGCGTCATTCTTTTGAAAGGAGATTCTGATGAGGATCTTTAATAAGTCTCTTGCTGTTGCGGCCTGTGTGGCTGCGGTGACTTTCGGTGCGGTAGCACCTCCGGCACATGCGGGTGTTACTTTCTATTCGGATGCCAATTTCCTTGGGTCCCGTATGTACACCTGGGATAACCCTCATCTGGGTTGGATGAATGACCGTGCATCTTCATTGCATTCTGATGGGTGCCGGTGGCGCTATTACGAAGACAGCCACTATAGGGGTCGCAGGTTTGATTCTTCTTCCGACCTCAACTATCTGCGGGGTCTAAGCCATGAGGGTCTCCATTGGGGCGAGACTTGGGATGACCGGATTAGCTCAGTTAGGTATGTGTATTGCTAGGTGAATGGTGGTAGAGGGACAGGATGCTTTCCTGCTTTAAGTTTTTCTTCCACTCTGAAAGGAGGGTGTGCTCTTGCATAAAAGTAGTGCATTCACAATCACTGCCCTAGCAGGCGCGCTTTTGCTGTCTTCATGCGCTCAGGGAGGTGCCTCAAATTCTGAGTATAAAGCCAAGCTCGATTACGCGAATAATTTGATTACTCTTCCCCTGGATGAGTATGACTATGACGATGCGTCAAGGGCTGTAATTAATGAGGCGGTCGCCCGTATCATGCAAGTATGTTATGTAGCTAAGGGATACTCTGATGCTGTCCCTGTGTTCTCTGATGATCAGCACAGTAATATATATGGTGCCTGGAATGTTGAATATGCCAAGAAGTATGGATATTTCAATGAAGAAAAGTCTCGAGAGCGCACGCAGGCGGCAGAGAAAATACCGGCAGAGATTAGGAAGGAATGTCGCAAGGAAAGTGCCAATCAGTTGAAAGAAATTGAATACGAGAATGACAATGACTCTTTCGCTTACCGGCTTAGACAGGAAGCCTATGCGAGTGCGAAAAGTGATCCGGAATGGAATAAAGTTCGCTCTGAATGGTGGAGCTGCCTAGAGAGCAATGGGTTAACACCACGCAAGGATGACCAGGCGTGGGGTAGTCAAGAGACGTCCAATATTGACGTAAGTTCTAAGAGTGAGGAGGAAAAAACTCAAGAAGTGATTCGCCTCGCAACTATCGAAGCGGAATGTAATCAGAAGGTTGGTATGGCTCAGCGTCTGGGTGATATTGAGGCATCCTACCAGGGGCCTCTCATTGAGAAGAACCAGGCGAAGCTTAACCAGTTGAAAGAAGAGAAAGAAAAGCATGTGGCGAGGGCGCGTGAAATTATCGCCACTAGTCAATAACACATTCTGTTTGAACTGAATAGTACAACTAATAATTGTGATGGAGGAGCCCAGTGTTTGTGGGCTCCTCCTGACTTTCCTGGTTGAAAGGAATCGGTAACAATGAAGGAATTTGCTGCTCTGTTCGCCTGCTTTGCTCTTAAAGAGTGCTACGCGAAAAAAGGATGCGATTTTGAAATCCTAGAAAATGGCTGGGTTTCTGGTGATGCCTCCGGTATGGCTCCTGGAATGTGAAGCATGTGTGCGCGTCGGAACCTTTTTTATTGGGGTTTTTATTGGGGTATTGGGTGATTCTTTGTTTGGGTGGGGTGTTGAGTTTTTCACATGAATGTGGGTACCCACGGGGTTTGATGCGTTGTTTGTGGTGGGGGTTGTGTGATGTTATCTGGATTTTTTGTCTTGTAAATGTAGTAAATAATATTTAAATATATCTAAAGCGGGTAAATCCCATATTATCATATAAGTGATTTAAATCACTAAATAAATTGCCTAGGTGTGTTAGTATTAATTCAAGTCACAGGGAATACGAGAGTCGCACTCTCAATTTCGGTTTGGGGCATGCGATGGATTTCCTGACTTCGGCTCGCCAATGGTTGCGGGTTGTGGATATGAATGACCGCGGCGTCATTCTTTTGAAAGGAGATTCTGATGAGGATCTTTAATAAGTCTCTTGCTGTTGCGGCCTGTGTGGCTGCGGTGACTTTCGGTGCGGTAGCACCTCCGGCACATGCGGGTGTTACTTTCTATTCGGATGCCAATTTCCTTGGGCCCCGTATGGAAACTGAGGGGACGACCCATTTGGATTGGATGAGTGACCGTGCATCTTCATTGCATTCTGGTGGGTGTCGGTGGCACTATTACGAAGACATTAATCACAGGGGTCGAAATTTTGAATCTTCTTCCGACCTCAACTATCTTCGCGGTCTAAGCCATGCGGGTCTCCATTGGGGCGAGACTTGGGATGATCGTATTAGTTCTGTTTACAAGGTAAACTGCCGCTGGTAATTGTGATGGAGGAGCCCAATGTTTGTGGGCTCCTCCTGACTTTCTTGATTGAAAGGAGTTGGTAACAATGAAGAAATCTTCTGCCCTACTCGCCTGCTTTGCTTTAGCTTTAAGTTCCTGTGCCGCTGCGCCTAAGGATACTAGCCTCAAAGCCCAGCTGGATTTTGAAAATAACTATATTACTCTTCCCCTCGACGAATACGATATGAGTGACCAGGCCGAAGATATAACATATAGGGCGTATTTGTTGATTCTTAAAGAGTGCTATGCGAAAAAAGGATACGATTTTGAAATTCTAGAAAACGGCTTGGTTTCTGGCAACGCCTCCCAGTACGGCTCCTGGAACGTGAAGCATGCGGCGAATCATTTTACGTCCATCCAAGTCAGAGATGAGCAGGAAAGGATTTATAAGAGCATCCCTGAAGACGTCAGGGCCAGCTGCCGCGAAGAGCATCGGGAAGAACTGGATATGCTCTATTTTGATGAGGATGATGAGAAAAAGTACCGCCCCGTCGAGCGTATCCGTAGTGAAGCGTACATGCGTGCGCAGGCTGACCCTGAATGGAAGAAAGCCCGCTCAGATTGGTGGGACTGTCAGCGTCAGGAAGGGTTGACGCCTCGCACCGGGGACGGTGAATGGACGAGCAAAGAAACGGCCAGTCTGAATGCTGATGATCCCAAAGTGTTGGAGGAGGTTATCCGCCTGGCAACCATTGAAGCTCAATGTAGCGAGAAGGTGAGGTTGGCCCAGCGTCTGGGTGATCTTGAGGCGTCTTATCAGGGGCCTTTGATTGAGAAGAATCAGGCGCTGCTGAATGAATTGAAGGCTGAACGTGATGCGAAGATAGCGAAGGCGCGCGAAATTATTGCCACCCACCAGTAGATATCAGCAACAAGCAGATAGCATCCCTTGGGATAATTGGGGTAACTCCGTTTGAATGCTACAACGAGGTATGGAGGAGGAAAGCCTATGCGTAAGGCTCTCTCTGCGGTAACAGTATTCTGCCTGCTGGGGGCGTGCGTATCCTGCTCCAACAGTGCCGAGCGGGACACCTCACGAAAAGCTGTTCTCGATTATTCAAAGAACTACATACACCTTCCACTGGACGAGTATGCCTTCGATGAACTAACAATCCGTACGGTGAGCACGGCGTGGCACACGCTCATGTCCGAATGCTACGCGCACCACGGGCAGTCCTACGCTGTGCCCTCAATAGACACCCCGCAACCCGGGGGGCTATACGGCAACTGGAACGTCGAGTACGCCAAAAAGTACGGGTACTCCCAGAAGGAATCCCGAGGCCCAGACGATTCAGCATCAGACGACATCAACGCCCGGTGCCAAGAAGAGGTGAAAACCGCATTCTCTGACGTCGAACTGGACGAAAAAGAATACCGGTTTGTAGGAGAGCTAAACTCACAGGCATACACCTACGCCTCCCAAACCGATGAGTGGAAAAATATTCGCTCAGAATGGTGGACCTGCCTGCGTGAACGCAGACTAACCCCCAGGGAAGGAGAGAGCGACTGGATGTCCGAAGAAAGCGCACATCTCATGACCTCCTCCCAAGGCAACGAAGAAGCTAAGCCGGAGGAAATCCGCCTCGCAACCATCGAAGCGGAATGTAACCAGAAGGTGGGTATGGCTCAGCGTCTGGGTGATATTGAAGCGTCCTATCAGGGGCCTTTGATTGAGAAGAACCAGGCGAAGCTCAACCAGCTGAAAGAGGAGAAAGAAAAGCGTGTAGCGAAGGCGCGTGAAATCATCGCCACCCACCAGTAGCCACACCCGCTGAAGGGTAGAACGGGTGAACCAGCCGCAGAATGCTCACAAGTTGCCCATAAGAAAATCCGCGCACAAGAATCCGTGCATACGAAAATTTCATAAGAAGGAGCCGGGGAGTGTCACCACTCCCCGGCCCTCACTTTATTCACTCTCAACCTCGCAGCCTCCGCTGGCGCACCTTACAGGCCCACCAGCTCAAGGCTACTCAGCGTCAGGTTACTTAGCCCTTTAGCCCACCGGAACGTTAACGTTCACCAGCGAGTACAGATCCTTCGGATCATCCGGGCTAGCAACCAGGTCAATGAACTGCTGCAGGTCGGTGTCCTGCGTAGCCGCACGGGCATAACGCAGACCCGAGAAGTCAGCAATCGCGAAGCCCACCGAATCAAACAGGGTAATCTGCTCATCCGACACGCGGCCCGGCTCCTCACCGGTCAGAACCTTCCAGAACTCCACCACCGGGAAGTCCGGGTCCTTCTGCTGAATCTCGCCCTCAATGCGGGTCTGCGGCGGGAACTCAACAAACACAGTGGAGCGGTCCAGAATTTCGCTTTCCAGCTCAGTCTTGCCGGGGCAGTCGCCACCAATAGCGTTCAGGTGCACGCCGGGCTTTACCTGGCGGTCCAGCAGAACCTTCGCCTGCTGCTTATCGGCGGTGCAGGTGGTAATAATGTCGGCACCCTCAACAGCCTCATCCACGTCCTTAGCCAGGTGGATGCGGAAGCCCAGCGGCTCCAGGTTACGGCGGAACTTCTCCATCGCGTGCGGGTCAACGTCGTAGACGGACAGGTCCTCAATGCCGAGCACAGCGCGCATACCCAGCGCCTGGAACTCAGACTGCGAGCCGGTACCAATCATTGCCATCTTCTTCGAATCCTTGCGTGCCAGGTGCTTAGCAACCATGGCGGACACGCCAGCGGTACGCAGCGCGGTCAGCAGGGTCATCTCAGCCAGGAACACCGGGTAGCCGTTGTCCACGTCAGCGAGCAGACCGAACGCGGTCACAGTCTGGAAACCGCGTGCCGGGTTCGACGGGTGGCCGTTCACGTACTTGAAGGAGTAGGTGATGTTGTCGGAGGTGGGCATCAGCTCAATCACACCGAAGGGGGTGTGGGAGGCGACGCGCGGGATCTTGTCGAAGCTCTGCCACTTCTTGAAGTCTTCTTCGAGGAAGTCGACCATGCCGGCAATGATGTTGCCTACGCCGTCCTTCTGAATCCACTTCGCCATCGAGGCGACGTCAACAAATTCCACCGCGTGTGCGCTAGGACGTTCAGTCATGATTTTCTCCTTTGAATATCTGCACAAAACTTCTTTGTGCATCTGGTGGTCACTGCGGATATCTATTATCTCAAAATATATTGCAGGACACACCGTATTAGAAATGCTGTAGATATGTACTTTGCTTTATGTATTACACGGATGTAATACGGAACGAACACGAAAAGACGTACAGGGAGGGGGTTCTAGAACTCCTGGAACCTACGGGCTAGGGTCTAAAACCCCCTCATCGCCTTCACCGGGATTTCACTGGGATATCACGGGATCGGAGGCTGCCGTCGGGTTAGTTGCCCATCGGCTTGTCCTCGTCCTCAGCGTCCAGTTCACCCAGGTCAATGTGGGTGCGAGGCTCCGAAACGAGTTTCTTCACCACGGGGCGGGCAGCAATCACAGGCACGGAACCGGTGTAGCCTTCACGGACGCGAGCAATCTCGTTGACGCGGTCACGAACCGTGTACCAGCCGATAATCAGCAGCGGGATAACCAGCAGTAGCGATGCCAGGGTGTAGGTGCCGACCGGGTAATCCAGTGCCATCAGCACCAGCACAACAGCGAGGAAGACCATCACAGCCCAGTCGCTGAAGCGACCGCCGGGTGCGCGGTAGTTGGGGCGCTTGTACTTGCCCTCGCCGACCAGCTTCAGGTACTTCTGGTGCGACATTGCGATAGCCGCCCAGCTAGCCATGGTGCCCACGGATGCGATGTTCAGCACGACCTCGAACGCCTGCTCGGGAACGAAGAAGTTCAGCACAACGCCGAAGAGGCCAATCACACCGGTCAGCAGAATACCTGCCACCGGAACGCCGGAGCGGGACACCTTGGTGGTGAACTTCGGTGCCGAACCTGCAACACCCATCGAGTGGAGGATACGGCCGGTGGAGTACAGGCCAGCGTTCAGCGAGGAAGCAGCCGCGGTAATAACGACCAGCTGCATAATCGGTGCGGTACCGTCAATGCCGATAGCGTCGAAGAAGGTCACGAACGGCGACTCTGCGTCCTTGTATGCGGTGTAGGGCATGAGCAGGCAGAGCAGAACCACGGAACCAACGTAGAAGATCGCAATACGCCAAATCACGGTGTTGATAGCGCGGGGGATAACCTTCTCAACGTTCTTGGTTTCACCACTGGTGGTGCCGACCAGCTCAATACCGGCGTAGGCGAACACAACGCCCTGAACCACGATAAGAGCGGGAAGAATACCGTTGGGGAAGAAGCCGTCATTGGCTGCAATAAGGCTCAGGCCGGGGGTGACGCCGTTGATGGGTTCACCGAAGACCAGGTACCAGATACCTACCGCCATGAAGGACAGCAGGGCAAGAATCTTAATGAGCGCGAACCAGAATTCCAGCTCACCGAAGAGCTTCACGGAGATGAGGTTCAGAGCCACAGTGACGATAACGACGATGAATGCGCTGAGCCACTGGGGAATATCTGCGAAGAACTGGTTGTATCGACCGAACCAGCTGATGTAGATAGCGATAGCGGTGGCGTCTGCAACGGCGGTCATTGCCCAGTTCAGCCAGTACAGCCATCCGGATACGAATGCGGCCTTTTCGCCGTAGAATTCGCGGGTGTAAGAGACGAAGGAGCCCGAGGAAGGGCGGTGAAGGATCAGCTCGCCGAGGGCTCGAAGAATCAGGTAGCCGAAGAAGCCGATGACGGCGTAGATAACGGCGAGCATGGGGCCTGCGTCCTGCAGGCGGCTACCGGTGCCCAGGAACAGGCCGGTACCAATTGCGGAACCGATGGCGATCATCTGGAGCTGACGTGCGCCAAGCCCCTTGTGGAAGCCTTCCTGTTCGTGTGCGAACGGGTCATCTGTGGGGGGCTTAGTGTACTGATCCGCTGCAGAAGTCTGCGGGTTCTTGTTCGGTGAGGTGCTCACGCTATACCTCCTTGGATAGTTACGTCTGAAGCACGTGTTACACGAAATGTGGTTGGGAACACGTCTGCGGGTTGTAATGACTATAGCACGGTAATTTAGGTAGTATAACTCGCATCACGTAACAATTTATATACATATAATGCATATCTTATAAATATATTTGGTTCATGTTGTATTGTGTGGTTTTCATTGTTTTGTGAAATAGATTAATTGAACCCTGAGTCCAAAAAATCAATTATCCCACCACCGCACAGCACAAGAGCACCCACAACGGGGTGCTCTCACAACCTATTCAAAACGGGGACTTAGCCCTCCATCAGGCGGTCAATCTTCGCCCGCAACGCGCGCTCACGACGATTCAACCACCACCAGCTCGGCCAACGCATCAACGACTTACGGCCCACCTGCACGACCGAGGGTAGCTTCGCCTCCGCAAGCGCCACATCAATCTCGTGGTCACTCGCGCCCTCATCACGCATTTTCTCCATCAACTCAAGGGATTTCGCCATATCGCCATGCCCCAAAACATGCCGACTCTTACGCTCCAGAACCTCATCCAACTGGGCGCGCACCGGGGCAATAGCCGCCGCATTCGGATGCTCACGCTCAGCACGACGCTGCGCCTGGCGGGCACGCTTCTCACGTTTCGCGTCGAGCTGTTTCGGATTATTTTTAGCGCTCGCCTTGCTCATGGGAGGTTCCTTTCGTCGCGTCTGGGTGATGTGTACGCTGGCCTGCACACACAGAAGACATCAAGTCATTAACACCTCTACTTTACCGCGGTAATTCGCGGAAATTTCGCTGCAGTAAACCCAAAAAAACCCACAAAAAATTAACGATAAATAAGTCGTATCTTGGTAAAATAGTGCGAGTAGGAGGCGTCTCGCGCGCCAACAAAATATGGTGAACCGGCCCAGCATCGGTAACCGGTCGCATCTATCCAAGGAGTCAGCATATGGCTATTGCAACCCCCGAAGTTTACGCAGAAATGCTGCAGACCGCGAAGGAAAAGGGCTTCGCGTACCCCGCAGTGAACGTGACCTCCTCCCAGACCCTGAACGCTGCAATCCGCGGCTTCGCAGAGGCTGGCTCGGACGGCATCATCCAGGCATCCACCGGTGGTGCAGCATACTGGTCCGGCGCTTCCAAGAAGGACATGGTCGTTGGCTCCCTGGCCTTCGCAGCATACGCACGCGAAGTTGCTAAGCAGTACGACGTGAACATTGCACTGCACACCGACCACTGCCCCAAGGACAAGCTGGAAGGCTTCGTCCTGCCCCTGCTGGCAGAGTCCGAGAAGGCTGTTGCTCGCGGTGAAGACCCCATCTTCAACTCCCACATGTGGGACGGCTCCGCAATCGACCTGGACGAGAACCTGAAGATCGCTGCTGAGCTGATCGAGCGTACCTCCAAGGCAAAGCTCGTTCTCGAGGTTGAGATTGGTGCCGTTGGTGGCGAGGAAGACGGCGTTGAAGGCGCTATCGACGACTCCCTGTACACCACCGTTGCAGACGCAATCAAGACCGTTGAGGCAATCGGCCTGGGCGAGAAGGGCACCTACATGGCTGCTCTGACCTTCGGTAACGTTCACGGCGTGTACAAGCCCGGTAATGTTCACCTGCGCCCCGAGCTGCTCAAGGAAATCCAGACCGAGGTCGGCGCTAAGTACGGCAAGGGCGACAAGCCCTTCTACCTGGTCTTCCACGGTGGCTCCGGCTCCACCGAGCAGGAGATTGCAGACGCAGTGTCCTACGGTGTTATCAAGATGAACATCGACACCGACACCCAGTACGCATTCACCCGCCCCGTTGCTGGCCACATGTTCAGCAACTACGACGGTGTGCTGAAGGTTGACGGCGAGGTCGGCAACAAGAAGACCTACGACCCCCGCGTTTGGGGTGCAGCTGCAGAGGCAGGCATGGCCGCACGCGTGGTCGAGGCTTGCCAGCAGCTCGGTTCCGTCGGTACCTCCATCAAGTAAGGTGCTGTTCGCCCGCCGCAGCTCCCGTAGGTGCTGCCGGGTGTGAACCTAAGCTTCGTTAAGCGAAAGCGGTGCCCGCTTCCTCATCACGAGGAGACGGGCACCGCTCTTTGCTATGTAGTTTAGAACCGGGTGAGCCAGGCGCTCGTTGCCGGCAGGGGTGGGTTTACTTGCCGCCGCAGCCGCAACCACCGCATCCGCAGCCGCCGGACTTCACAGCCACCGAACCGGAGGTGGGGATACCGTCGCCGGTGTCGCCACCCATGAGGTTCACGCGGTTACCAATCTCGGGGCCGCCGACCGGCTGAGGTGCCTTACCCGCCAGGGTCGCCGCGAAACCGGCGGGCTCCGCCAGAGGGCTCAGGTTCGGGATCATCGACGCCGCCGGGGAGCCGGAGGGGCCGCACGCAGCCGCTGCCGCGTTCGCCTTCGGCTGGGCGACCAGGTGGGCACGGGAGAAGCGCTTAATCTGCTCGGCGGTCGGGTACGCGAAGGACACCTTCACCTCACCGTTGACGAGCATGAGCGGCAGAACCTCAATGCCGTTCATCTCAATCTGCTCGGCGACCGGTGCGCACTCTTCAAATGCGGAAGGGTAGGAGTCGGTGGAGTACACCTCAATGTCCACGCCCGAATCCAGCGCCTCCTGCGCGGCACCCAGGAAGATGGAACGCTCCATATCCTGCGGATCCTCCGGGTTCTCGCCGGGGCCCGGAATAAATACTTCAAGAACGGTTTCAGCCGCTTCAGTCATCAGTTTCAGCCTTTTCTCTCTTATGGGCACCGGCTCGGGGGAGGGGTGCCAGTCCTTCACTAAGTGTACTCGCGACCTCAAGAGTGCAGAAGTGTGAGTTGAAGTTCCAGATTTGCGGAATATTTGCAGAATTCGAGTCGAATGACCCTCAGCTCGTGAGCTACGGGTTCAGGTGTTGTATTCTGAGTGCATATGCACCGGAGTGTGCGAACCCTGCAATTCAGGCAGACGCCGCCCGGTGTGAAACCAAGAAGGCAACGACGCCCGCATCCGACGCGGACGCATCAGCGCTACAAATACACGCTATTCATAGCGCCACACGACCAGAAGGAGCATATATGTTCGGTTTCGGCAAGAAGAAGAAGGAAGCTGCCGCACAGGAAGCATCGTCCGCAGACGTCTACGTCGCACCTGTTACCGGCGAGTACCTGCCGCTGAGCGAAGTCTCCGACCCCGTTTTCTCTCAGGGCGTTATGGGCGACGGCTACGCAGTGAACCCCACCGCAGGCACCATCGTCGCACCCGTTGCAGGCACCATCGCACTGATTCAGGACACCCTGCACGCATTCATGCTCCGCACCGAAAACGGCGGCGAGGTACTGGTTCACATCGGTATCGACACCGTTGAGCTCGGTGGCGAAGGCTTCACCAAGATTGCTAACGTAGGTGACAAGGTTGAGGCTGGCGCACCCATCATCGAGGTGGACTGGGCAGCTATCGAGGGCCGCATCCCCTCCAAGGAAACCATGGTGATGATCACCAACACCGCAAAGTTCAACATCTCCAAGGACTCTGAGGCACGCCGCCCCGTCGCAGCCGGTGACCGCGTCGCTCAGGCATCCAAGAAGTAAGCTGAACCAGCGAAAATAGCTCAGCTTCAACAGCGGTGAAAAACCTGCGAAAAATGTTTTAACGCAAAAGGTCGCGTCCTGTAGGCTCAATCGGGCTGTAGGCGCGGCCTTTTTCGTTACACGAGAAATTTTTTAACGCCGCATGAAATGCCGCTATTAAAAGCGGCGGAAAAGGAGGAACACATTCACCCGCATTACACCGCGGGTAAGAATGAGGCGCACATAATACCCTATTTTCCTGTAAACGCAGTGAATCACCGATAAAAAATCGTTATCCTACTTAGAGTTGTAGTTTGAGTTGAGAGAATCCGGACCCTCAGCTATAAACCAAAACTTCAATGACCAACCACACACATTACGCTCAACTCATAAACGAAAAAAGGACCACTACGGTGACTGCATTCCCGAAGACCTCTAAGAATCTGAGCCGCCGCGGCTTCATTGGCGCCTCCACTCTGGCGCCCGCCGCCCTCATGCTCCAGGCAGGCGAAGCCCACGCCGCAGCCAACACCCGCGCACAGCTCGCGGCAGTACACAGCGGCTCCCCCGCACATCAGCTGCTCTACAAGACCGATGAATTCTTCATCGCCCACCGCGGTGCCGGCAACATCAGCCCCGAGCACACCGCCTACGCCTACGCAGAGTCCGTACGCCGCGGCGCCCTCGCCGTCGAAATTTCCGTACGCACCACCAGCGACGGCCAGTTCGTCTGCATGCACGACACCAACATCAAGCGCACCACCGGCGCATCCATGGACGTGCGCGGCCACACCCTCGCCGAACTGCGCCAGCACAAGGTCAACATGCGCCAAAACTTGGGCGAGAAGACCGACCTGTACAACATCCCCACCCTCGAAGAAGCCATCGCAGCGGTTGACGCCGTACCCGCAGGCGGTGAATACGCCTCCGTCGGCGGCAAGAAGGTCGTACTGTTCCTCGAAGCGAAGGACGGCCCCGCACAGGCAGGCCTCGTCAAGTTCATCACCGAACGCGGCCTGCAGCGCCGCACCGTCATCAAGATGTACCGCGACGGCAGCGGCGGCTTCAAACCCACCTCCCGCTACCTGAAGCTTGCCAACTCCGCAGGCTGCGCTACCTGGTGCTACTTCGACGGTGGCGACCCCATCGACAAGATTTCCGCAATGGCACGCCACGAAAACGTGGACGCCATCGGCGTACCCTACTACGAGAAGCCGACCGGCGCTTCCCAGGGCTCCATGAGCGAGGAGAACGTACGCGCCCTCACCGGCCTCGGCAAGGCAGTCATCGTCTGGGAAATCCACCGCCGCTCCGCCTACGAAAAGTACAAGGCACTGGGCGTTAAGGGCTTCATGTGCCCCGACCCCTACTGGGTAATCGGTGACCCCTTCGACGCCAGCGTGAAGATTAAGACCGGCCAGCGTCCCCACGGCATGCTGCCCGCCGACCCCTCCGTCGCAGCGGACATGCCCGACCTGACCGGCGCAGCCATCGTGCACAACCAGCGCTACGACGAATCCGTGCTGCTCGGCCCTCTGGCGAACTACACCACTCGCGACAAGTACACTCTCGACTTCTCCATGAAGTGGACCAGTGCAGTGCCGAAGCAGGATGGTCACTACGGCTACATTGCGTTCGGTCGCGAACACGACGGCGCCTTCGGCATCGGCAAGAAGTTCGCTGCAAAGCAGGAAGACGGCACCTACGTGCTCGCCATCCGCCCCAACTACCGCGGCGGCTCCGTAGCGCAGATTCTCTGCTTCGAACCCAACCAGGCAAGCCCGCGCGTGCTGCACACCATGAAGCTACGCCAGAAGGTCACCACCGGCCAGGCACTGAACTGCAAGATCGTGCTGAACAAGAACAGCTTCTACTACACGGTCAACGGCCAGTACTCCAGCCCCATCAACCACAGCGCCTACCGCGGCCCGTACGTACACTTCGGCCGCTTCCACGGCACCAACGATGGCGGTCCTCTGGAGCTGACTCGAATCGAGGCACGCCAGTCCTGGATCTGAGAGAACCGGTGGGCCTAGTCCACCTGGGTGCCCGCCTCACCGCCGCTCAGCGGTGAGGGCGCGGGTATCGGGCAGAGCGGATGCAACACCGAGCATCCCTTCCGGGCAATGCCTTCCATAATCCTCAGCTAGGACTCTCGCGCGCTGAGCGAGAATCTATCCGAAGGGGGTCGTATCCAACGCGGATGCGGCCCCCTTTGGCGTGCCTGCGGCCTTTCCAGGGTGTGGAGAAGCGCGGGCGAGGGCGTGCAGGCGCGCGGGGCAGGTTCGAGGGGTAGGGGAGCGTGCAGGACTAGAATTAAAAGCGTCAGAGTCGACCGCACCGGCCGCCCCAACCCGAAAGGCACGCCATGACCACCTCACCCGAAAGCTCCGCCGAGAATCCCGCCGCACAGCCCGCCGCGAAATCCGCCCAGCTGCGAGGCCGCACCGAACCGCACATGCAAAGCATCAACATGCCGCAGCGCGAACCCATCGACCCCTACGAACGGCCCTCCTACCCCTTCTTCTACGTGCCCACCGACCTGCTCATCGGCGGTAGCTGGGTCACCGGCGACAACGGCTCCTTCCCCGTACACAACCCCTCCTGCGGCCAAATCCTCGCGCACGTCGCCGACGCCAGCGTCGAACAGGGCATCGAAGCACTCGACGCCGCCTGCGACGCCCGCACCTCATGGGCGGCAACCAGCGTCCGCGAACGCGCCGACATCCTCAACCGCGCCTACACGCTCATGACGCAGCGCACCGAAGTCATCGCCCGGCTCATGACCCTCGAAATGGGCAAGCCCCTCGACCAGTCCCGCGGCGAAGTCGCCTACGCGGCAAACTACCTGCGCTGGTACGCCGAAGAAGCTGCCCGCAACTTCGGCCGCACCGGCCTCGCCCCCGAATCCGGCCTGCAGATCACCACCGTACGCCGCCCCGTGGGCCCCTGCCTGCTGATTACCCCCTGGAACTTCCCGCTCGCCATGGCGGCACGCAAGGTTGCCCCGGCGCTCGCGGCGGGCTGCACCGCAGTGCTCAAGCCCGCCTCTCTGACTCCGCTCAGCTCCCTGTACTTCGCGTCCCTGATGCGTGAGGCGGGCCTGCCGGACGGCGTGCTGAACGTGGTGACCACCTCCCGCACCAGCGAGGTTGTCTCGGCGCTGATGGCTGATGAGCGCCTACGGAAGGTCTCGTTCACCGGCTCCACCGCCGTGGGCCGCACCCTGCTTGAGCAGGCCTCGCAGAACGTTCTGCGCACCTCCATGGAGTTGGGCGGCAACGCACCGTTCATCGTCTTTGAGGACGCGGACATTCCCGCCGCCGTGGAGGGCGCCTACGCGGCGAAGATGAGGAACATGGGCGAGGCGTGCACTGCAGCCAACCGATTCATTGTGCACGAGGACATTGCTGAAGAGTTCACCCGCGCCTTCGTGGAGCGCATGGAGGCGACCGTCGTGGGTGACGGAACCGCCGACGGAACCGACTGTGGACCGCTAATTCAACCTTCAGCGGTTGAATCCATGCTTTTTATGGTTGAAGACGCCCTGGGCAAGGGCGCGCTCCTTGCCTGCGGCGGGTACGTTCCCGAGCTTGAGGAGAACGTTCCGAGCGATACCGGCGGCATGCCCAAGAACCTGAACAAGGGAAACTTCGTGACCCCCACCGTACTGACTGGCGTGACCGATTCGATGCGCGTGTGGCGTGAAGAAATCTTCGGCCCCGTCGCCCCGATTGCCACGTTCAGCGGCTACGGTGAGGAGGGCGAACGCACCGCCCTGAAGCTCGCCAACGACACCGAGTACGGCCTGGCGGCATACGTGTACACGAGCAACCACCCGCGCTTTACGCGCATGGCGGCTGGTCTGGAGTTTGGCCTGATCGGTTACAACTCCGGCGTTATCTCGAACGCTGCGGCACCCTTTGGCGGCGTGAAGCAGTCCGGTATGGGTCGCGAGGGCGGCCCCGAGGGTCTGGAGGAATACACCGAGCTGCAGTACATCGGCGCGCCGAACCCGTTCGCCGGATAAGCCTGTTTGCCGGGTACGGCGGGATGCCGACTGCGACGAACCCTGGACACGGCGAACTTTGGATACAGCGAAGCCCCGGCGGGTACACGAGAAAGGTGCCCGCAGGGGCTTTACGCTGTCTACATCATGCGCGGGTGCTAGAACTGGCTCTGCCTAGAGCTGGGGCAGGAGTTATAGCTGGCACGGGGCTTGTATCTGGTGCAGGGGGTTATAGCTGGCGCAGCGCGAGCAGCTCGCGGCTGAAAGCATCCGCGGGACCCTTGCCGCACGAGTTGGGGCGCGGCTCAAGGGCGACCCGCTCGAAGAAGGTGACCCAGGTGCGTCCGTCGGTGTGGGAGGTGAGTGCCGCCTCCAGAGTGGGGTGTTCGGAGAAATCTTTAGGCGAGAACGCCGCAAAAAATTCAGGGGAGAACTCATTGCTTGTCTCGACGTTCATATCGATGCCCGCCTCGCGGAGCGCAATGAGCGCCTCTGTTGCCGATGTTTCACGTGAAACCAAACCTCCAGAGGTTACTTCTTCACCCTTTTTCTCCAGTTCGAGGCGTACGGCAACCTCCGCCGCCTGCTCCACCGGAGTATCCGTGCTGCGGCCTCGCAGACCGTGCAGTGATGGAATGGAACGACCCGCCAGCGACAGGTACGCAGCCAGCGCCGAAGGCTCCGAGAGGCGACCGTAGGTGTAGCCGGTGGGCAGCATAATGCCGACCGGGGCAAAGCGGTGGCCGCCCGTATGCGAGCACTCCCAGACCGCATTACCCGGCAGGATATCCGCCAGGTGCGCCGCAATGGGGCGACCGCGCAGGGCACAGCAGCGGTCACGCTTGGAGTGGGTGCATACGAGAATGGCGGGGGAATCCATGAGCTCCGCGCCGGTCGCCTGAATCAACTCCTGGGGGTTGCCCAGGGGTAGTTCGAGGAGCTGTTCGGGGGTGCTCACGCTGAACGAGTAGAGCTTCTCCTCACCCGGGGTGCAGAGCGCGTAGAGTACCCGGTGGGTCGGGTCGCCGGATGCATCCGGCGCGCCGTGCAGTACACGCCCTGCCCTGCCCACCTGGCGGATCAGCAGGAACTTCAAACCCGCCTGCGAGACTGCCTCGCCCAACGCCTCCGAAAGTTCCTCACCGAGGGCGGAGCCGTCCAGCACGTCGCGACCCCACTGGCCCACGTGCTCGAGCGCCAGCCAGGCGGTGGCGCGTCCGGCGGTGCCGCCGAGCGCCTCGTCGTCGTAGAGGGAGCAGGAGTCTGCCGGGATGCTCGTGGCGTGGGTGCGGGAGGAGAGCTCGTCCGCGTGCGCGGCACGCAGATTCTTCAGCTCTGCGGGGTTGTCGGCGCGCGGCTCAGGGGTTGCGGGGGTGCAGGATTCAGTCATAGTTCCTCGATTCTACGCCTGCAGGATGTGAATGACTTATGTTGCCCCTGCGCGGTCTAAATGCTGAAAAACAACCGTCTAAGGGTGATTTTTGGGGACTATCGGTCGGTCAACTACTCAGGAAGAAGCGCTAAAGCGACGCGGTAGAGGTGGTCCTTTTCCTTGGGGTTACCGAAGAAGGAGCGGAGCATGTAGCCCTGGAAAATCATCATGAAGGCGTCCGCAGTATCGCGGGCGTAGTCGGTGATGAGCGCCTCCTGCTCGGGGGTGCGCTGCGCCGGGTCGGGGTTGATTTCGTGCAGAACGCGTAGCTGTTCGGCCGCCCAGGGGGTGAGGGTCTTTACGATGATGCCCTGCAATAGGGGCATGATGTTCGCGGTTGCCCTGGCGATTTCGGGCGCGTGGAGCGATTCAAGGCGGATGCGCAGCATGGCGGAGAAGTTCTCGTTAACCATCTGGTTGGTGTAGATGATTTCGAGAATGTCCTGGGGTCCGGCGCCTTCGGGGAGTGTTTCGTAGAGCTTTTTGATGTTTTCGAGGCGTTCGTTGATGGCGGTGGTGAGGATGTCTTCTTTGCCGGAGAAGTGCGAGTAGATGGATCCGGAGGACAGCCCGGAGGCTTTGATGATGTCGCTCATGGAGGTGTTGGTGTAGCCCTTTTCGAGGAAGCAGCTAACGGCGGCTTCGATGATTTGGGCTCGGCGTGCGGCTTTGGTGGCGTCTGTTAGTCGGGGCATGGTTCCAGTTTAGGGAGTGGGCACAAAACTTACAAACACAATGGAAGTTCTTTTTGTGACTTTACAAACAAAATAGCTATTTTGTTTGCACTCGGTAAAAATCGAGAGTAGAGTTCTGACTCGTAAACGAAATAAGCATTTTGTTTGGAGATTGTCATGAACAACGAAACCGCCACCGCAGTCACCGCAGAAGCAGTGACCGCCGCAGCCACCCAAGCTGCCGCATCCCAGAAGATCGCGGCAAAGAGCATTGCAGAAACAAGCACGCAAGAAACCACCGACCGTTCCTCCTGGCTCAAGGTCATCACCACCTCCGTACTATCATCCTTGGTGGTAGCACTCATCGTCCTAGCTTTCACCTGGCCCACCAAGACCATGGAAGCAAAGAACCTGCCCGTCTCTATCGCAGGCCCCGAGGTGACCGTCAGTCAGTTTGAACAGTCCCTCAAAGACCAAGGTATTGAAACCTTCGACTTGAAGCAGGCATCCTCCCGCAAAGAGGCTGAACAGCAAATCAAGCAGCGCGAAACCTACGGCGCAATCATCTTCACCGAAGGCGCCGCCCCCGAAGTGCTGACCGCACCAGCCGCAAACGCCGCAGCAACCCAGATGCTCAACGGTGTTGCCACCCAGCTGAACGCGCAGATTCAGCAGAAGGCACTCGCCGCTAAGACGGAAGCCCTCACCCAGGCGGTGCAGACGGGCGGTGAACAGGGTGCGCAGGCCGCCGCCCAGCTGGAGCAGATGAAGGTGCAGGCCGAGCAGGCATCCGCAATGGCGGTGAAGACCACCGTCGTGGTACCCCTGAGTGAGAATGACTCCTCCGGTTCCGGTATCGCTATCTCCGCATTTCCGCTGGTCATTGGCGGTATTCTCGGCGGTTCCTTCTCCGTACTGCGCGTGAACGGCACCTGGCGCCGCTTCGCCACCGCAACCCTGTACTCCGTCATCGGTGGTGCACTGACCGCCCTGATTCTGAACGTCTGGTTCGGCATCATCCCCGGCGACTTCGCAACCCTGTGGGCTGCGTTCGGCGCTACCTACCTGGCGACCGCCTTCTTCATTGTGGGTGTGGGTGCACTGTCTTCGCCGCTGATTGGTCTCGCAGTAGGCGCGGTCATCACCATGTTCATTGGTAACCCGATTTCGGGCGCAAGTATGCCGAGCGTGTTCCTGCCCGGTGTGTGGGGGCAGATTGGTCAGATGTTGGTGCCGGGTGCCTCCTCGACTCTGCTGCGTTCGATTGCGTACTTCCCGGAGGTTGCAACGAGTGACCAGTGGCTGGTGCTTGGTTCCTGGATTGCGTTCGGTCTGCTGACCGGCGTGATTGGCTGGGCTCTCAAGGAGCGCCGCACCGCAACGGTGGAGGCATAACCACCGCGGGTTGGATAACCGGCGCAACGTAGCCGGCACAATATAGCCGGTACAGCTTAAGAAGGGTGTGTGCCGTGTTCACTGAACACGACACACACCCTTTCGGCATACCGACTATTACCGACTGCTATTCGCTGTTACTGGTTGTCGAGCACGTACTGCTTGAACTGCTCGTCCCGGCGTTTGAATTCTTTGAGCTCATTCTCCAGGGCTGCCTGGTTCTTGGCGACGAGCGGCTTCTGGTACTGCGCTTGCAGGTCGTAGAGCTTCTGCGAACGGCCTATATCCCGGTCGCACTGCGCCTCGATGGTGGCGATTCGAATTTCTTCCTCGGAGGCGACGGCGCTCTGAGGAATATTCTTTTCTTCCTCGACGGTCACCTCACTATCGGGGGTGAGGCCCTTATCCTTGACGCATCGCTTCCACTCGTCGTCAAGAGATTTTTTGAGTTGCCTATCGCCTGCGGCATTTCGGGCGTCGGTCTCCAAACGCGTAAACGTGCTGCTTCCGAAGGGTATCTCTCCAATTTGCTTCATCTCATCGACGGCGCGCTGATAGCATTCGGTGCGGACATCCTTCCCAGGGTCGGATGAGGCGGCAGGGGAGGAGAGGTCCAGCGTATTTGAGTCTTCGCGCTCGTGGAGGCCGTATTTTTGGGCGTGCTCAACGTTCCAGATCCCGTAGGTTCTGCCGAGGTTCCTGCCGGATCCTTCGGTGGGGACGAACATCTCGTAGTGTTGCCCGTGTTCGGCAAAGCACTTTTTGCGGGCGAGCTCAAGGGCTTTGGTGAAGTATTCGCCCTTGCCGGCGGTGTTGTATGCGTCCAGAGGCAGGATCACCCGGTCATTTTCTGTGTCGAAGATTGCTCGGGCGCTTTCATCCTTCTCCAACGTGGGACCGAAGGAGCAAGAAGACAGCACAGTGCTGATGAGGGCAGCCGCCAGGAGCTTTTTCAAAGCTGACATGGTGTATATCCAATCTGTTACGGGGAGCCCGTGGCGTCGCGGCCACAACCCCCTGTAGACCACGCGAACTAGGTGGCCCTGAGAACACTTCTTGAGAAGGTGACTTAACAATACCCCTAGTGGATGCGGGTTTGCGCTCAATAGGGAGGTGCGTGCAGTAGAAAATTTTCTGCCGCTTGGCGGGTTCGGTGCCGGTTGCGGATTTGCCCGGTGAGATTACGGTGAGATTGCGCAGGATAGGTGGGCGCACCTGATTTGGTGCCCCGCCCGCCTCGCGCCACAATGAACACATGACCGCAGAAGACACCACCACACTAACCAGCGCCAGGCTCGACCTCTGGCTCTGGTCAGTGCGCATCTTTAAAACCCGCTCCCTCGCCGCCGACGAATGCAAAGGCGGCCACGTGCGCGTCAACGACGCCCCCGCCAAACCCTCCCAAAAACTCAAAAAAGGAGACGTGGTGCGCGTGCGCTACCCCGGCTGGGAACGCGTCTTCAAAGTTGAAAAACTCCTCGTCAAACGGGTAGGCGCACCCATCGCCGTCACCTGCTACGAAGACCTCTCGGGCCCGCGCCCCGCCTACCTTTCCATGCCTCCGGTCGCTAAACGCGAACGAGGCAGCGGCCGCCCCACCAAGAAGGAACGCCGTGCCCTCGACGAACTGCGCGGCCGAGGCGCCTAAAGCGCATCTCGCAGAGTGCACCCCACCCCGCGCGCAGGCACCCGCGGCGGCGGCGGGGAGTAGCCTAGAAGGATGAGCACACAGAAGCACCCTATTGCTGAACCCGGTAGCACTGCACCCGGCGCGCCCGCGAAGAATACCGCGACGGTAGCGAGCCCCGCCGCGAATACCGCCGCGGGCCCCAGTGCCAACGCCGCTGCGAACACCGCCGAGCCTTCGCTGAACCGGCGCATCCTCGTCCTCGCCGTACCCGCCTTCGGCGCGCTCATCGCCGAACCCATCTTTGTGCTCACCGACTCCGCCCTCATCGGCCAACTCGGCAAGGCAGAACTCGCCGGCATGAGCATCGCCGCCACGCTCGTCACCACGGTCGTGGGCCTCATGAACTTCCTCGCTTACTCCGTCACGCCCGCCGTGGCGCGCGCCTTCGGCGAGAAGAACCTGCGCCGCGCCTGGCAGATTGGCGTGGACGGCGTGTGGGTCGCCTTCGGCCTCGGCATGCTCCTCATGATCGCCGGATACGCCTTCGCAGACCCGCTACTGCGCGGCCTAGGCGCGACCGACGAAACCATGAGATACGCCCTCGACTACCTGCACCACTCGCTCTGGGGCATCCCGCCGATGATGATTATCCTCGCGCAGGTCGGCACGCTCCGCGGGCTGCAAGACACCGTCACCCCGCTCAAAGTCGCCACGGTCGGCACGCTCGTGAACATTGCGCTGAACTGGCTGCTCATCTACCCGGTCGGCTGGGGCGTCGCCGGTTCGGCGACCGGCACCTCCCTCACCCAGTGGGGCATGGCTGCCGCGCTCGGTGTGGTCATGATGCGCGGCACCCGCGAACACGCCGTCCCCTGGGCACCCGACGTCGCCGGCATGCGTTCGGTGCTCTCGCTCGGCTCCTGGCTCATGCTGCGCACCCTGTCCATGCGCATCGCCTCCCTGCTGACCGTGTTCGTCGTGGCACGATTCGGCACCGAACACACCGCCGCATACCAGCTCGGCATGGGCGTATTTAACCTCTTCCTCTACGCCCTGGACTCCCTCGCCATCGCCGCCCAGGCGCTACTCGGCAAGGAACTCGGCGAACGCGACCTCAACGTAGAATCCGAGCGTGCGAAGGTGCGCCAGCTGAAAAACCGGCTGCTCCGCATGAGCCTCATCTACGGCGTTATCACCGGCCTGATCTGCCCGCTCATCGGCTTCTTCGGCTCCTGGATTTTCACGCAGGACGCGCAGGTGGCGTTCCTCTTCACCATCGCCACCGTCATCATTGCGCTCGGCCAGCCCATCGCCGCGTACGTGTTCACCCTGGATGGCATCCTCATGGGCGCGCAGGACGTGAAATACCTGGCAATTGGCTGCTTCATCATGCTCGTGATGTACGTGCCCGTCATGCTCGGCCTGCACTGGGCGGTCGGCGCCGGCACCATGGATGCGCTCGCCGGGTATTGCGGCTTGTGGGCGGCGTATATTCTGTACTTCCAGGGAATCCGCGCGGTCATTTTTGGTCGCCGCGCCTCCTCGGATGTGTGGATGAAAGCCGGTGCCTAAACCCTTCGAACCTAGCTGCTTCGCGCATACGTGCTCTGGGCGTAATGGCTCACAATTAGACCGCCCGCACCCTCCGCGGGTGTAGCATGACAGGGTAATGAAACCCTCATGCAAAGGATGAAACCGTGACCGTAACCCGCGAAGAAGCCCTCGAAATTTTCGCCCGCCGCCGCGCAACCCGCGCCTACGACCCCGACCGCCGCATCAGCGACGAAGACTTCGCCGCAATCCTCGAATTTGCGCGCCTGTCGCCCAGCTCTGTCGGCACCGAGCCGTGGAAGTTCCTGGTCATCCAGGACCCCGAACTGCGCGAAAAGCTCAAGCCGATCGCCTGGGGCATGGCGGGCGCCCTCGACGACGCAAGCCACCTGGTCGTACTGCTGGCGAAGAAGGGCCTGCGCTACGACACCCCGTGGATGCGCCGCACCCTCGAAAGCCGCAATCTCACCGAGGAGCAGATGGAGGCCGCACTCGAACGCTACGGTAACTTCCAGAAGAACGACATGAAGGTCCTGGAAAGCGACCGCGCGCTCTTCGACTGGGCATCCAAGCAGACCTACATCGCCCTGGGCAACATGATGACCGGCGCCGCAATGCTCGGCATCGACTCCTGCCCCATTGAGGGTATGAACTACGAGGCAGTGAACGAGCTGCTCACTTCTGCCGGCCTGTTCGACCCGGAGGAGTACGGCGTGTCCGTTGCTGTGACCTTCGGTTACCGTGCCCGCGAGATTGCCCCGAAGAGCCGCCGCTCCATCGAGGACCTGGTGACCTGGGCATAAGGTTCTACCCGGTTCTCGGCGAGGTTTTGCCGGGCTGCTGAGCTCGTGCTGTTGAGCTCGGGCTTTCGGGCGAGGCGTTTGAGCCAGGCTTTTGAGCTCGTTGTTCAAGCTAGGCGTTCAAGCCGCCGCCCGTGAAAACTGAATATAAAGAAATGCACCGCCTTTACACGGGCGGTGCATTTCTTTATATCTTTTACCGTGCGAAAAGCACGGCGAGATATGCTTTTGAATTTTTCGTTTGAAATCGCGCGGTTTGAAATCGCACGCGGCAATTCATTCTGTACAACGGCAGGGCGCTACTTCCTAAACGCCGTCAGACGCATAGAATTCAGCACCACAAACACCGAACTAAACGCCATAGCCGCACCCGCAATCATCGGGTTCAGCAGGCCCGCCACGGCGACCGGAATAGCCACCGTATTGTAGGCGAACGCCCAGAATAGGTTCGACTTAATGGTGCGCAGCGTAGCGCGGGAGAGGCGCAGCGCCGTCACCACCGAGGCAATATCCGAGCGGGTCAGCACAATATCGGCAGCCTCCGCGGCAACGTCCGTGCCCGAGCCCATCGCAATGCCCAGCTCGGCAAGAGCCAGCGCCGGGGCGTCATTCACGCCGTCGCCGACCATTGCCACGCGGTGACCGGCTTCCTGCAGCTGGCGCACCACCTGCGACTTGCCCTCGGGGGTCACGCCGGCGTACACGTTCTCAGCCGAAATGCCGACCTGCGAGGCGACCGCCTGCGCAACCTGCGGGGCGTCGCCGGTGAGCAGGATGGGCTCCAGACCGAGCTCGCGCAGCTGCGCCATGGTCTCGGCGGCCTCCGGCTTGGGGGTGTCGGCCACCGAAATCATGCCGACCGGCTGCGGGGCGGGAGCGTTTTCTGCGGCCTCGTTATTCGGGGCCTCGCCGCGGGCGACAACCACCGTCGTCAGACCCGCCCGGCGAGCCTGATCCAGCAGGGCCAACTGGGCCTCGCTCAGCTGCGCGCCGGCTGCCTGCAGGTACTCGGGAGTACCCACCACAACCAGCTGGGAGGCGCCACTCTCAGCACCTTCACCCGCGCCGCTCAGCACGCCGCGCACGCCTCCGGGAATACCCTCGAAGTCACTCACGCTCGGTGCCGAAGCACCCTCAGCAAGTACGCCCTGTTCGCGGGCAAAACCGGCAATTGCGCGGGCAATCGGGTGCTCGCTCAGCGCCTCCACGGCGGCTGCATCACGCAGAACAGACAGGGAACGCTCGTTCTTGGAACCGGCGGAATCCGGCGAAATACCGGCCAGGTCACCCGCCGACTCATAGTCGTCAAAAGTGCCGTAGAACGCCACAGACATCTCACCAGTCGTCACGGTACCGGTCTTATCCAGAACCACACGATCAACCGTGCTCGTCGCCTCCAGCACCTGCGCATTACGAATCAAAATGCCCAACTGCCAGCCGCGACCCGTACCCGCCAGCAGAGCCGTCGGAGTCGCCAAGCCCAGGGCGCACGGGCACGCCACCACCAGCACCGACACCGCCGCGTTGAACGCCGCCGCACCGTCACCGGAAATCAGCCACCAGCCGATCAGAGTCAGCGCCGAAATCGTCAAAATCACCGGCACAAACACCGCAGAAACACGGTCCGCCAGGCGAGCAATAGGAGCCTTCGTCTCCTGGGCGCTGGCCACCAGCTCACCCATCTTCGCCAGGGTCGTCTCGGCGCCCACGCGGGTGGCGCGCACCGTCAACGAACCCGAAGTGTTCACCGTGGCACCCGTGACCGTATCGCCCGGATGCACCTCCACCGGCACAGACTCGCCAGTCAACAGGGACGCATCCACCGCCGACGAACCCTCAACCACCACACCATCCGTGGCAATCTTCTCGCCCGGGCGCACCAAGAACAGGTCATCGGGCATGAGATCCTCCACCGGAACCTGCACCTGCTTGGTCACGCCCTGCTTATCGGTGCGCAGCAGAGTCGCCTCCTTCGCACCCATGCTCAGCAGGGTGCGCAGCGCCTCCGAGGAGCGGTGACGGGTGCGGTGCTCAATTGCGCGGCCAATCAGTAAGAACAGCGTCACCATGGACGCCGAATCAAAATACAGCGGCGCATGGTTGCCGGTAAACATCGACCAGAAACTACCGCCCGCATGATGTACATGCGCCGTCAACGCCGGGTTCATGAGCAGCTGCGCCAGCGAATAGAAATACGCCAACACCACGCCGAGAGACACCAGCGTATCCATCGTGGACGAGCCGTGACGGGCATTGATGAGCGCGGCGCGGTGGAACGGCGCGGCGCACCAGAACGCGACCGGCGCGGTCAGAATCGCCACGACCCAGCCCCAGTTCGGGAACTGGAACGCCGGGAACATGGAAATCAGGAAGATGGGCACACCCAAAATCGCCGCATAAATAATGCGGTCAGTGAAGCCGCCGTTCATGCTCGGGGTGCTGTGCTGGTTGCCGCCGCCGGATGCGCTCGCGTTCGTTCCAGCGCCCGCGCGTGGCCCGTTCTTGAGGTGCGCCGTGTAGCCGGCATTGTTGATGGTCTCAACGATCTGCTCGTCGCTCACACCCTCGGGTACGATGACGCGCGCCGACTCCAGTGGCAGGTTCACCGCCGGGTCAACGCCGGGGATTTTGCGGAGCTTACGCTCCACGCGACCCACGCAGGATGCGCAGGTCATACCCTGAATATCCACGTGGATGATTCGGGTTGACTCCGTTGATTTTACGGTCGTTCCGGCGGAATTAAAAAGAGAGCGCTCATTCTGTAACGAGGGCTCACGGGTGGTTAGTGAAGGCTGTGTAGAAGACACAATACTTCCTCAAAACTCAAAAACGGGAGGGTAGAAAAAGGTACACACCAAGCCGGGGGAGGGGCCTCGAAGGACCCCGCCCCGGGCGGTGTTTGGTGCAGTATCAGGGGTGCAGCGTCGAGAGCGCGCGAGGGTGAAGCCACGGGTAAAACCGCGAGGCGGTAAACGCGGCGGCGAGCGTAGGGTTGCGGCTGTGAAAGCGGCGGCTTAGTGGTCGCCGGGCAGCCCATCCGGCCTGCTCGTATGCGGGCGAATACCGGTCACCTTCGCGCCACGATCAGACACACCGTAGGCACGTTTCACGGCAGCCCGCGGGAACGGCGAAGCGTTCGCCTTCTCACGCGCCTTCACGCCCTGCTCGTGCTCGGCGGAACGCTTATTCGCGCTCGTGCCGCTACGTCGCGCCGCACCGGGCGCATCCTCACGCGCCGTGTATTCGGGGCTCTGCTTCACCCACGAATCGACCAGCGCCGCATCCAGATTCATCTGCCTGGCCACGCGGGTGATCGCGTCGCGCAGGTGCATGTTTTCGGCGCCGACAAGGGTGCGGACCGCGCCAACAACCATCGCAATGTACTGCGGAGGGTAAGCCATGATGACTCCTAATCGAGCCGGCTGCCGCGCTAGACGGCGGGGGTGAAGCCAGCCTCTACGATAGCGTCTGCAACAGCCTGGGTGTTGAGGGTGCCCTCGTGCTCAATGGTCACGGTGGAGACGCCGTCCTTGACGACGTCCACGGTCACGCCGGTCACGCCGGGAACTTCGCTGACCTCTTCGCTGACGCTCATAGCGCAGTGGTTGCAGGTCAGGCCGGTTGCCTTAACGGTGGTGGTGCTCATGATGATTTCCTTTCGGTAATGGGTTGAAAACTTGGGGCCGCCCGGTGTTTAGGGGCAGCGTGTTTAGCTGCGCATGAGGCGGGAGATTGCGGCGGTTGCCTCTTTGACCTTGGCCTCTGCGATGGTCGGGTCGCCGGTGCGTTCGGATTCGATGGCGGCGCCGGTCACGCAGTGGCCGATGTGCTCTTCAAGCAGGTTCAGGGAGACGGCGTGGAGCGCCTTGGAGACCGCAGCAACCTGGGTGAGGATGTCGATGCAGTATTTATCTTCGTCGACCATGCGGGCGATGCCGCGGACCTGCCCTTCGATGCGGCGCAGGCGCTTGAGGTGCGCCTCTTTGTTGGAGGTGTAGCCGTGCTGGGTTTCGGGTGCCTCGCCGCCGCAGCATGCGCCGGTGTGCGCCTCGGTGGGCTCCTCAGTGGGGGCGCCGGATGCGGTGCTGACCTGGTTGGATGTGCTGTGGCAGCACTGGTTGCTAGTGGTTTCCATGACTCCAGTATATACCCTAGGGGGGTATCTCGCAAGGGGGTGTTACGGGTTGTGACGCGGTGAGGGTGCGGGGGCTCGTCGATAGGGGGATTCTTCGATAGGTTACGGCCCTTTCGATAGGTTAGTGTCTTCACTGCGGGTTAAAGACCCACGGCGAAGACACTAACCTATCGAAAGTTCTCCCGACCCTCCCCTATGAACGGCGAAAAGCCACATGTGTTTCGAGAAGCCACCAAAGAAGTGGCTTTTCGAAACACATGTGGCTTCTCAGCGTAAGACCCACGGCAGGAGAACGACCTTACATGTCGGGCCAATCGCGGTGTAGCGAATACTCCGTGTCCCCGTCACCGTTATCGTTCAGGTGCCAACGCTGACCGGTACGAATATCGGCCTTGCGCAGGCGCGGGTTCGGATTATCCTTCTTGCCCATCGTGGGGGCTGCCCCGCACCAAGCGGCTGACGCCGCGGTGCTCTGCGCTCGGGACCGCGCGGGCCGATTTCAGAGACTGCCGCCTTGTTGCCCCTGATCTGTAGAAGAGTCATTTTTCTGTTAAACAAAAAAGGCCTGCCGTATGGCAGGTTATTGCGTTGGTGTAGAAAGCTAGGCGTGGAAGTTACCCGAACGCTGGTAGGCGTAGCTAGTATCCGTCTGCCGCGGACGCTCACGAGGGTAGGTGGTGACCGGTTTGCCCGCAGTGTAGTTGGTATCTGTATCGCCGTTGCCGTACTCGATGACATAGGAGGAGGGCATGAGCTCAATTTCGACGTGTCCGGCGAGCATGTCTGCTTCAAGGCGGTAGGGTCCGCCGTCATCGACATAGAAGTTGACCTGATCACCCTTGTAGACGTTGGGGTCGCCTTCTGCCCTGCCAGTGCCTGCGGGGTTGTTATAGGACTGATGCAGGGTCGGCTTACCTGGTTCTAGCGACTCTGCAGCGTGGAGGATTTCCTCCATGACTTCTTCGTAGGTCGGGCCGGTGGGACCCGGGCTGTCGGCACTGGTGAAGGTGCGGGTATCGTCAGGAATGCAACTAGCAGAGGAAGGGCTTCGAGGACTTCCGCGGTCTATAGGAATGCCAGATTCAAGTGACATATTTGTGAACTTGAATGTTCCTCTTCTTCCATCTACAGTTTCGCATGACATAATATTGTGATTTTCATTGGCGTAGGTAACTTTTATGCCGTTTCCTTGATTTACTGTGGTATAGGTATATTGTGATTGACCTGATTGGTTGGTATTCTCGTTTCCAGAATTAACATTTTCAGTATTATTTCCAGATGTTTCACTACTTTTATCTCTGATTTTCTGCCTAGAAGTTTTATTTTGACATATTGCGGCTTTATTTCCTGATGAGCATTCTACAGTGTTTGAATCTGCAAATGCGTAAGTCGACGTTGAAGATAGAATCTGAAGACCTGCGATAGAGACTGCGAGGTATTTTCGAAATTGAGACATTACTAGTCATCAACTCCTTCGTAGCCCATAATTTCCCACTTTTTTCCGTTATGCTTCAATTCGTATTTGAAAGTGTCATTGGTCTTATCGTCGTTATTCCATCCACGCCAGCTACCATCATATTCAACATACATCTCGCGATTCCACTCTCGGTATGCCTTCCAGAAATAAGTCTCTCCATCTTCGGACCACGGCGCACCATCAGCACGCAGGTTTTCTATTCCGTCAATTACCCAACCTCCGCGTCGGTAGAGATTTTCAATATCATCGTATTCTTTTAGTTCAATTTCAAAAGTCGGTGAAATGAACTGACGAGCCATTGAATAGTCACCAGTCTGCACGCCATAATTACCCCATTTAATCCACGCATCCATTGTTTTGCGAAGACCCTCCAAAGATTTTTCGCGATATCCGTCTTCAGGAGCGTTAGGCTTCGGCACATTCTGTGCCGGACCGTACTTATCCGCCGGGCGGTACTCGCCGTCGGGTGCCTTTGATCCGCCCGAGTAGCCGCGGACAGTAGACGGGGTCGCGCTAGCCGAAGGCGACTCAGGTGCTGCCGTAGACGCCGAAGCGGTCTCGCTCGGCGCGGCGGAGGCGGTGGCTGCCGCCTCGTTATTTGCCTGCTGGCCGCACGCCGCAAGCAGGGCACCCAGGCCCACAAGTGCGCCGCTGCCCAACAGGGTACGGCGATTAAAGATGGTCGAATCCATAGAAGATACGCTCCTATCATCGGTGACGGTGTGATATATGTGCATGTCAGGCCATTATTGGTAGGTCAAGCTGACCACCGGAAGGAAAACAGCCCCGTAGCGCACCCAACAAACGCATCAATGCGTCATGGAACACTACAGTTACCACCCTACCGTATGTTTACGGTCGTTTGCATTCTTTTGAGGGTGGTGGCGGTGGTTGGTCATTATTTAGGCTTCTCAATGTTTTATGCATCAAATATCTCTGCTCCCGCGGAGGTGCAGCCCCTGCAAAATTTGTGCCATGGTTTAGCGTCTTCGACCATGGCTTTTAACTACGACCAAAGACACTAACCTATGGCACAAATCCGTAACCCATGACCGAATCTCCGGCTGCGCCAGGTAGGTGAGAGCTGGTTATGGGTTATGCCTTAGCCTTTTCGTCGATAGGTTAGTGTCTTCACTGCGGGTTAAAGACCCACGGAGAAGACACTAACCTATCGAAAACCTCGGTCTAAAAAGCAGGCGGCCCTGAATATTCAAACATTCGGGGCCGCCTGCTGCGGTTATTCAGCGCCTACGAGGCAATCTTCGCGATCTGGAACATGGACGCCGGCATCGGCCGGTCCAACGACCAGCGAATATGCATCGGCTTGGAGCCCTCGTGAGAAATGTATTTCACGGTGCCCAGGCACATGTAGGGTTCGGGGCCGAGCCTATTCTCCCTGTGCTGGCGGGCGAAGAGCACGATGCGTCGGCCTCGCTCCTCGTGGTGTTGGAAGAGCTGACCCGTCGGACTTTCGGGGGTTGTCGCGCTCTGTGAATCCCATGCGAACTCGTCAGTGCTGATGGCGTAGTCCTTGTACATGGTGGCCGGGGAGAAGTGCTTCTCAGATTTCTCCAGCGTCACCAGTAGCGCGGTGGTGTTCGTCGGGTCGAAGGGTACAACACCGTTGACCACGCCGCCGGGTACTTTGAAGTTCTCCTCCTGGCCGCCCAGTCCGGCGAATAGTTCCTCGCGGGAGTAGAGGGCGTGAGTGCGCAGGGGGACGCCTTCACCCTCAAAGAGCGGCAGGGTGGAGGTGGTATCCGTACCGGCGTTGAAGTTCCAGACGCTCTCCATCTCCTGCAGCATACCGCGGTTCTTGCGCAGAGTTGCCAGGCCCTCGTCGAGGCTGAACTTCTTGGTAGAACCGTCCCACTTGGCCTTCGGCCAGATGGAGAACAGGAGCATCCATGCGTGGCGGCGCTGTTCTTCGGTCATGTCCTGTTCCAGGATGTCGGTGTTCAGTAGCTCCAGGTATGCGTTAATGCGGAACGTGTCGTGCACGTGTGTGAGTGCCTTGACGCGCTTATTCGTCTCGACAGCCACATTGTCCTGGAAGGGAACTACCAGGTCGGGGTACAGTTCACTCGCGGCCTGGAGGCTGGTCCAGGTTGTTGCGACGGGCTTAGTGATACCGGGCAGGGGCACCTTGCTACTACGGCCGTAAATCTGCGGCAGTCCCAACCCGTAGCGGTTGATGAAGTCAATGACGGTGGGGCGAACATCGGGTTCCGTGGAGTTTCGGCGCATATCTTCCAGGTAGCTCTTTGCGGTGTCGATGAGGGCGTTCTGGTTCATGCGTAGGGACTCGCGAATCTTCTGGATGACCTGCTTCTGAGTCAGCTCGTCCAGATGAAAGTGACAGCCAGCCGGCAGTTCAGGGCTCTCAATGTCCCGCTCGGTCAAGGTACCATGCCGTGCAAAGGCGCGGTACTTGTGGTGAACCATGAAGTTCTTGTTCTGGTGTCCCACAAAGTCGAGGACCGTCAGAACAGACTTCAACGGTGCACGGCGCAGACCGCGGCCCAGTTGTTGCAGGAAGAGGGTGAGCGACTGGGTGGGGCGCAGCATCAGGAGGGTGTCGACGCTCGGAATATCGACGCCCTCGTTGAATAGGTCCACGGTGAAGATCGTGGTCAGCTCATGCGCTTCGTCTGCAAGGTTCTTCATCACCTTGGCGCGCTCCTCGGCGGAATCTGTACCGACCAAGACGCCAGCGGGAATACCCACCTCGTTGAACTTCTGCGCCATGTATTTGGCGTGCTTCACATTCACGCAGAACCCGAGCGCCTTCATGCGCAGGGGGTTGTCAACCTTCTCGCGTAGCTCTTCCACGATGATGCGCAGGCGGCGTTCGGCCTCGTCCTTGGTGTACAGGTTCTCAAGGGCCTTTTCATCGTATCGGCCACCCCGAACATTAATACGGCGCAGGTCGGTGCCGTCGGCAATACCGAAGTACTGGAAGGGTACGAGGAGGTGGTCTTCGAGTGCGTCCCACAGGCGGATGGAGGTTGCCACGTAGCCGCCAAAGTACTTGTCGGCGATGTTCACCCCGTCTTCTCGTTCGGGGGTTGCGGTCAGGCCGATAAATTCGCGGGGCTCAAAATAGTTGAAAACTTTGTCCCAGCTGGCGGCCTTAATGTGGTGACATTCGTCCATGATGATGACGTCGAAATAGTCCGGTGCATAATTTTTGAGGGCGGCACCTGACAACGTCTGAATGGTCGCAAAAACAGCCTCATTGTATTCAGGCTTTTTGCCGCCGGTCAGGAGCTCACCGAAATTACCTTTTAGCATGACGTCGCCGAAAGTGCGGCGCGCCTGGTCAAGGATTTCTTTGCGGTGCGCAATAAAAAGCAGCTTCAGCTTTTTGCCGGACTGCTCGCAGAGGCGCCTGTAATCGAGAGCCGAGAACACGGTTTTGCCGGTGCCGGTTGCGGCCACGGCGAGGTTGCGGTGACGACCCTTAGAACGAGCGTTCTGCATTTCTTCAAGCATGCGCACCTGATGCGGGAACGGATGCACATCCAGCAGGGACGAGTCGATATCGTACTCTAGGCCCTTGCTTTTACGGCCGGTAATATCGGCCTTGGCTAGGGCAGTGTCGAGCTCCTGCTTCTCCTGGTCAGAGGCGGTGTAAGAGGTGAAATCACCGCTCTTCCAGTAGCTTTCAAACAGGCCTTCAAACTGGCGGATCAGGCCGGGTGTAATCGGGTTAGAGATGCGAACATTCCACTCCAGGCCGTCGGTGAGTGCGGCACTGGACAGGTTCGAGCTGCCCACATAGCCGGTGGACATGCCGGTATTGCGGTGGAACAGCCAGGCCTTCGCGTGCAGGCGGGTGCTGTCACCCTGGTAGCTGATTTTCACCTCGGCACCGTACTCTTCAACGAGGCGGTCGATAGCCTTGCGGTCGGTCGCGCCCATATAGGTGGTGGTAATAATGCGGAAAGGAATACCGCGATTTTTAATAGCTTTAAGCTGCTCACTCAAACTATTAACGCCGGACATTTTAAGAAATGAGCAGAGCAAATCTACGCGGTCTGCACTTTCTAATTCTTTCTGAATTTCAGTATTGAGATTCAGGTCTTTAGAAGTATTCGTCATTAGAGCAACATCGCTCAGAGGAATATCGGGGCGCGTAGTTTTTGCGTCAGTGAGGGCGAGCTCGCGCATCTGAATTACGTTGCTGTCGTCATCGGTCAGCAACGAATCGTTCTGCTCTTCGGCATCCTGCGGTAGGAGCTCCATCATGCGGTTGATGAGTTCCACCTGGTCTGCGGGGGTTTTGAGGCTTTCGAGGGCGAGGGCCAGCTGGGTGGCGAAGAACTGGGCGAGCAGTTCGGGGATGTTGTAGTCGTCCTTTTTGAGGATTTCTTCCTGCCATTGTGCGCCTTCGGGGATGGCGCGGCTCATGAGCGATGCGCTCTTGAGGTGTTCGTAGAGCCCCAGGGGGAGAGTTTCGTCAGTCGTGGTCATAGCAGCAGCCTAGCAGCCCGGGCGGTTTGCTGCTGCTTGGGTGGTCATCGGCTCACGGGGTAGGGGTGGTGGAATCCTGTAATTACAAAAATTCTGCCCTGCATCTTCCTCGAAAAGCCACATGTGTTTCGAGAAGCCACGTAATATGTTGCTTTTCGAAACACATGTGGCTTCTCGGCGATTAAACTCGGCGCACCAAACACCCGCCCCGCACGCAGAACGCACCAGTCAAAACGCTATTGATTCGCATCACACACCGGCGTTCTTAGGTATCCTTGGGGTAACACCCAGACAGAAGCCCGCCCTCCACCTCGAAAGGGGCCGCATGAAAACCTTCTGGACTAACCTACCCCTCACCATCCGCGCGGCAGTCATCTTCTGCTACGCCTACGCCGCGGTGCGCATCCTCAACCTCTTCTATGAGGCAGGCACCGCACCGTTGACCCCGCGCACGCTCCTTGACGGTGCCCTCACCGTCGCGCTCGTCGTCGGCGCTCTCGCCCTGTACCTGGGTAACGCCCTGGGTGCCGCTCTACGCGCCCGGCGAGAAGGCTACGAGCCCCGCCCGGTCGGCATCATCGTCGCCTACGCGCTTTTCGTGGCGGTGTGCACCTACCTTATCTGCCGCCTCATCGCCTACACCGTGGAGGCGGGGCTCACCTGGCTCTTCCCGCCCGCCCTCGGCCCGGTTCTGACCGCCGTGGGCATGGCTGGTCTTGGCGTGATTAACTATGTGCGCCTCGACCGAGCATATCCCGACCGCCGCAAAGACTAACCGGGGGAGCGGCCCCCAAAAAAATCCCTGTAATTACAAAAAATCTCCCGCACCGGGTGGAGCACACCTCCAAGGCATGCCCCGCCCAGTGCGGGAGATTTCTATATCAACGGAACGCCGCAGCCTTCACGCTACAGCGCCGCGTGCACCTTACAGGCTCTGTGCCTGAATTGCGGTGATCGCAACGGTGTTGATGATGTCCTCAACGGTGGTACCGCGCGACAGGTCGTTCACGGGCTTACGCAGACCCTGCAGAACCGGGCCCACAGCGGCAGCACCCGAAGACTGCTGAACAGCCTTGTAGGTGTTGTTACCGGTGTTCAGGTCGGGGAAGACGAACACGGTAGCCTGACCAGCGACCTCGCTGCCGGGCAGCTTGGTCGACGCAATGGACATGTTCGATGCAGCGTCGTACTGAATCGGGCCCTCGACCGCGAAGTCGGGGTTCGATGCGCGCACGAGCTCGGTTGCCTCACGCACAACGTCCACGTCTGCGCCAGCGCCGGAGGTGCCGGTCGAGTAGGACAGCATAGCAACCTTGGGGGTCACGCCGAACTGGCGTGCAGTCTCTGCGGATGCCTTCGCGATGTCGGCGAGCTGCTCTGCGTTGGGGTTCGGGTTCACTGCGCAGTCGCCGTAGACCAGAACGCGGTCTTCCATCAGCATCAGGAAGACGGAGGAGACGATCTTGGTGCCGGGTCGGGTCTTGATGAACTCGAGCGAGGGGCGGATGGTGTTCGCGGTGGTGTTCACAGCACCGGAAACCATGCCGTCGGCGATGCCCTTGTAAACGAGCATGGTGCCGAAGTACGAGGGGTCGGTCATGCGCTCGCGGGCAGCCTCAATGGTGACGCCCTTGTGTGCACGCAGCTCAGCGTAGGTTGCTGCGAAGTCTTCGGTGTACTCGTTGTTTTCGATGTCGATGATACGAACGGTGCTGGGCAGTTCGATACCTTCGGCCTGGCAGATCTCTGCGATCTTGGCGGGGTTGCCGAGCAGGATCAGGTCGCAGAAGTCGCGGCGTGCAATGATTTCGGATGCACGCAGGATTCGCACGTCGTAACCCTCGGGCAGGACCACGGAGCGGCGGTTTGCGCGTGCGGTCTCGATGAGGTTGTGCAGGAAGCGCAGCGGGGTCATGGATGCGGGGCGCTCAATTTCGAGGCGTGCGAGCAGTTCGTCCTTGTTAACGTGCTCGTCCCAGCCGCCCATTGCTGCTGCGAGCTTGCGCTGGTGACCGCTTTCGAGGGTGCCGCGGACGCGGGAGACTGCGCGTGCAGACTTGAAGGTGTCCTTGGTGGTGGACAGCACGGGGAACGGTGCGTTGTCGATGAGGGAGCCGACTGCGGTGTTCTTGCCGGGCAGTGCGTCCAGGCCGCCGGTGAGCAGCACGCCGGAGGGCGCGGGGAAGGTCGGTGCCAGTGCGGATGCGAGGGTTGCTGCAACGATGTCTGCACGGTCGCCGGGGACGATGACGAAGTCGCCGTCAACGAACTGGTTGAGGAAGTTGGAGACGTTCATTGCTGCGACCTTGATGCCGTGGATGTCGCGGCCGAGGTCTTCCGCCTTGATGCCTTCGGTGTCGAGCTTGAGGGCTTCGGCAACTTCACCGACGGTGGGTGCGTTCAGTTCGGGGATTTCGGGCAGCACGTAGACGGGCAGGTTTGCGTCGCCGCGCTTGACGGAGTTTTCGATCTCGTCGCGCAGTTCGGGTTCTGCGCGGCCGACGATGATTGCGAGCAGGTCTGCCTTGGAGGCGAGCAGTTCGGTGCGTGCCACGTCGACTGCGGTGACTGCTTCTTCGACGGTTGCTTCCTGCGCGCCGACGATTGCGACGACGGGCAGGCCGAGGTCACGGGCGATCTGGACGTTCAGGTCGAATTCGACTGAGAGCGCGTTGGCGGGCAGGTAGACGCCGTCGACGATTACGACGTCGCTGTTTGCTGCGACCTTTTCGTAGGCGGAGACTGCGCGTGCGGAGATTTCTTCGGTGTCGCCTTCTGCGATGAGTGCGAGTGCGTCGGTCATGGAGACTGCGCCGCCGACCTGCTCTTCGGTCAGGCCGAAGTGTTCACGGATGAGGCGTGCCATGGGGTCGTCGGAGATGGTTGCGCCGTCGAAGACGGGGCGGAAGAAGCCGACGCGGTCTGCGCGCTTGATGAGGGAGTCTGCTAGACCCAGGGCTACGAGGGACTTGCCCGAGTTCTGGGACATAGCGGAGAGGTAAAGACCGGTGGTCATTGTTTTACTGTCCTTCTATGCGATGTTCGGCGCTGGGTCCCGCGGTTGCGCAGGGGTGTATATGCTCCTGTGCGCGGGTGCGTCGAGCTTATATGTCATCTTCTATCTTAAGGCGTTGTGGGGGTGGTGCCTAACAGGGTGTGCGGTGCGCTGCGTCATGTGGGCGGGCTGTTTCCCTGCTATGGTGTGCCGTTTAGGGGTTGGGGATGCGCGCGTACCGTACGCTGTGGCCGGGCGCCCAGATGCCGCGTGCCTCAAATTCGATGCTGTTGCGCTGGTAGCCGAGCCGCTCGTAGAAGGAGAGCGCTCGTTCGTTTTCTGCCATGACCCACAGGTAGGAGTTTTCGTCCGGGTAGATGACGGACTCGTAGAGTGCCTGACCGAGGCCGGTGCCGTGCATATGGTTGAGGGTGTACAGGTGCGCGAGTTTACGGGTGCCTGCAGGCAGTTCGGGGAGGGACTCGGCGCGTTCGAGTTCCCAGGAGGAGGGCTCACACAGGGAGAGCGCCAGGCCGACCGGCTTATCCCAGTCGATGCGTACGCCGATGGAGCAGGAGAGCCCGCCGTCGGGGGTCCAGCCGGGCACCTCATAGGCGAAGAAGCCGCGCACGGTGGGGGAGGAGAGGTGGCGGTGGAAGTCTTCGAGGTATTCGTTGCGTTCGGCGCGGTGGCGGGCGGTGAAGCTTTCCCCGAGCGCGTCGAAGTAGATCGGGTCGTAGGTTTGCTCCATGCAGTCCAGCTGCAGGTTGACGTATTTTTCGGCGTCGGTCGGTTCAATTGGTGCGAGCGCATAGCGGCCCTGACATACAAATCCCATGGGTTCTAGTCTACTCAGCCGGCCCCTGTGGAGGCGGTTCCTTGCGGGTGCGTACGCTAGGGGCGTGCGGGCTGTCGGCTAGGCTAGTGGGTATGGCGAAAAAGAGCAGGGCACCCAAGAAGACCCAAAAGGCGCAGAAGACCCAGAAGCAGCGAAGAACCGCATCGACGATACCGAGAACACCCCCGTGCAGGGTGCCGCCGCTGGCGTGTACCCAATCTCTACGGGTGAGGCGGAGCTGGTCCCTGACGGCTACCACGCTGACGGCTGGCTACTGCTCATTAATGGTGTGCAGTCTTCCCACGTGATCGTGGGTGAGCCCCGCCAGCTGGATTTTGAGTACATGCGCTGGATTGCGGCGGTCGTCTCCTCGCACGTGGAGGAGCACCTGGACGCCGCGAAGCTGCGCATCACCCACCTGGGCGGCGGCGCGTGCTCCATGGCGCGCTATTTTGCCGACCTGTACCCGACCAGCCGCAACACGGTCGTTGAGCTGGATGCCAAGCTCGCCGAGTATGTGCGCGCCTGGTTCGACATTCCCAAGGCGCCGCGCGTGAAGATTCGCGTGGGCGAGGCGGGTGCCGTCACCGCGACCTTCGCGTCCGCATCCCGCGACGTGCTGATTCGTGACGTATTCGCCGGGGACACCACGCCCGAGGCGCTCACCACCGTCGAGTTCACCCGCACCGTCGCCGAGTCGCTGGCACCCGGTGGCCTGTACATCCTGAACTGCGGTGACGGGCCGGCGCTGACCGGTGCCCGCGCGGAGGCGTCCGCCCTGCTTGAGGTGTTCGAATACGTGTGCATTGTGGCGGATTCGGCAATGTTGAAGGGCCGCCGCCGCGGCAACGTCATTATTGCTGGCTCGCACGCGCCCCTGCCCGAGGCTGGTTCCGTGCAGGCTGCCGCTATCGCCCGTGAGCTTATGGGTGGAGGCGTGCCCGCGCAGTACTGGGACACCGCGCGGGTACGCCAGTTCGTGAGGTAGCGGTTTCAGCTGTTGCCTGGGTTTTCGGTGGTGGCTTAGGTCTTTCAGTAATGACCTAAGTTTTTCGACCATAGGTTAGTGACTTCGGTAGGGGTTTTTAACTACCGCCAAAGACCGTAACCTATCACCGAATTCGGCGCCCCCTCCACGGCAGACGCTACTATAGTGGCATGCGATACACCTACCTTGGCCCCTCCGGCACCTTCACCGAATCCGCCCTGCTGAGCGTCCCCGGCGCATCCGACGCCGAACGCATCCCCGCCACCAGCGTGCCCGACGCGCTCGCACGCCTGAACGCGGGCGAGGTGGACGCCGCCATGGTGCCCATTGAAAACTCCGTGGAGGGCGGCGTGAGCGCCACCCTGGACGCTATCGCAGCCAGCGAGGGTGTACGCATTATCCGCGAGGTGCTCGTACCGATCCGCTTCGTGCTGGTCGCCGCGAAGCCCATCAGCATCGAAGACGTCAAGACCATCTCCACCCACTCGCACGCCTGGGCGCAGGTGCGCGGCTGGGCGCAGGAGAACGTACCCACCGCCGCCTACCTGCCCGGCTCCTCCACCGCCGCGGCGGCTGTCGGCCTGCTCGAAGAGGGCTGCACCTACGATGCGGCAATCTGCTCCCCGGCGCTGCTGAACTACCACCCGGAACTGCACGTCATCCAGGACAACATCGGCGACAACAAGAACGCCGTGACCCGCTTCGTGCTGCTCTCCCGCACCGCCGACATCCCCGAACCGACCGGCTCCGACAAGACCACCCTGACCGTGCCGCTGCCCACCAACCGTGCCGGCGCCCTGCTCGAACTGCTCGAACAGTTCTCCGTGCGCGGCGTGAACCTCTCCCGCATTGAATCGCGCCCCACCGGCGAAGGCATGGGCTCCTACTCGTTCAGCATCGACGCCGACGGCCACATCTACGAGGCACGCATGCGTGACGCCCTGCGCGGCTTGCACCGCGTCTCCCCGACGCTGAAATTCCTCGGCTCCTACCCGCGCGCCGACCACGAAAACACCGAAGTCGACGCCATCCACTCCGACGGCTCCTTCGACGCCGCACACGAATGGGTCGAGTCGCTCTTCCCGAACGGCCGCCCCGCACAGCTGCAGCGCCACTAGCGCCACTAGCTGGCCGCCGCTAGATACCCCGCACCTACCCGCGCCCCACCAGCGCAAACCCCGCCCACAACCCACCGCAAGATTAGGTAGGATAAAACAGTGATTGATATTAACCTCCTCCGCGAAAACCCCAACGTCTTCCGCGCCTCCCAGCGAGCACGCGGCAAGGACGAAACCCACGTCGACCGCATCCTCGAAGCCGACACCGCACGCCGCGCACTCATCGGCGAATACGAGACCCTGCGCGCCGAACAGAACGCCTTCGGCAAGACCGTCGCAAAGGCACCCAAGGAAGAAAAGCCCGCCCTCGTCGCACAGGCCAAGGAACTCGCAGCCCGCGTCAACGAAGCAAAGGCAGCCTCCGAAGCGAAAACCGCCGAATACGAGGAACTGATCAGCAGCATCGAAAACCTCATCATCGACGGCGTACCCGTCGGCGGCGAAGACGACTACGTAGTCGTCAAGGAAGTCGGCACCCCCCGCGACTTCACCACCGAAGGCTTCGAACCGCGCGACCACCTCGAAATCGGTGAACTCGTCGACGGCATCGACATGGCACGCGGCGCGAAGGTCTCCGGCGCACGCTTCTACTTCCTCAAGGGCCAGGTAGCACGCCTCGAGCAGGCACTCATGTGGATGGCGCTCGACCTCGCAACCGAGCACGGCTTCACCATGATGACCACCCCCACCCTGGTACGCCCCGAAATCATGAACGGCACCGGCTTCAACGTCAAGCACGACGACGAAATCTACCGCCTCGAACGCGACGACCTGTACCTGGTCGGCACCTCCGAGGTGGCGCTCGCCGGCTACCACACCGACGAAATTCTCGACTTCGAGAAGGGTGCGAAGAAGTACCTGGGCTGGTCCTCCTGCTACCGCCGCGAGGCAGGCTCCGCAGGTAAGGACACCCGCGGCATCATTCGCGTGCACCAGTTCAACAAGGCTGAGATGTTTGTCTACTGCCCCGTCGAGCAGGCAGAAGAGATGCACGAGAAGCTGCTGTCCCTCGAAGAGGAAATGCTGCAGCGCTGCGGCCTCGCATACCGCGTGATTGACACCGCCGCAGGTGATCTCGGTACCTCCGCAGCCCGCAAGTTCGACTGCGAGGCGTGGGTCCCCACCCAGGGCACCTACCGTGAGCTGACCTCCACCTCGAACTGCACCACCTACCAGGCGCGCCGCCTGAACATCCGCGAGCGCACCCCGGACACCGTGGACGAGGCAGGCAACGTGCGTAAGGGCCGCACCCGCTCCGTAGCGACCCTGAACGGTACCCTGGCGACGACTCGCTGGGTGGTTGCCATCCTGGAGACTCACCAGCAGGCAGACGGCTCCGTGCGTATTCCGGAGGCACTGCGCCCGTACATGGGTGGCGCCGAGGTTATCCCCGCAGTAGCTGCTGAGTAAGGGATTGTCCGCCCGCTAAGGCGTATCAAAACCAGCTGAAAAACCCGCTCACCGCGTAAACGGTGGGCGGGTTTTTGCGTATCCCGGTAGTCTAAGAACTATGCCTCTTTACCGTAAACTCCTTGGTGTTTCTGCGGCGGCGGCTCTGACCGCCTCCGTCACTCGTGCCCGCCGTGAAGCGCGCCGACGCGCTATCGAACTGGGTGCGCCCTTCGGCGTGTTGCCGACCCTGCCCACCGGTGAGGCGCAGCGCGTGGGCGTGGTGTACAACCCGAGCAAGCCCGGTGCTGCGGCGGCTATTGAGATTCTGGAACGTACCCTCGCGGCGAACGGCCACCCGCAGGCGCTGGTGCGCACCACCCGCGTGGACGAGCCCGGTTCCGGGGCTGCCCGCGAGCTGATTGCTGAGGGTGTTGATCTGCTCATTGCTGCCGGTGGTGACGGTACGGTGCGTGCTGTGGCGGCGGCGCTGGCGCATTATGAGGGTCCCAAGCCGCGCCTGGGTATTCTGCCGATGGGTACCGGTAACCTGCTGGCGCGTAACCTGTACATTCCGGTGAGTGACGTGGCGGCGTGCATTGATATTGCGCTCAACGGTGCAGGTCAGAGCGTTGATGCGATTGAGATGACGACGACGAGCACCACCGGCGAAGAAACCGAACACACGTTCTTTGTAATGAGTGGTGCCGGCTTTGACGCGCTCGTCATGAATGATACGAACGAGGAGATTAAGGCGAAGTTCGGCTGGGTGGCGTACGTGCAGTCCGGCATGAAGCATATGCTGGGCAGGTCGCACCCGGTGCGCATTAGCGTGGACGGTGGGGAGCCTCGTACTTTGCCGATGCGTTCGGTGCTGATCGCGAATTGTGGCCGCCTGCAGGGTGGTATTCGCCTGGCGGATATGACGGATGTGAATGACGGCAACCTTGAGGTGATTGTGGCGTCGCCGCGTGACCTGGTGGAGTGGGGCCTGCTGATGGCGAAGGTTACGCGCCGCACGATTTTGGGTTCGCCGCGCATTGAGTTGCCGGTGATTCGCCACCTGGTGGGGTCTGAGGTGGTGTTGGAGTTCCCGGATGGTGCGCAACCGGTTGAGGTGGATGGTGACCCGGCACCGTCGGCGTACCGCATTAGCGCGCGCGTGCTGCCTGCCGCCGTGGAGGTGGCGGTTCACCCCGAGGTGCTTTAGTGGGCGTGGCGATGGTGCTGGGGGAGAGGCTGGCACTACCCCCGAATCACCTATATGTGACCTGGATTATGAAAGAAATCGCCATTTTTTTCACTATTTCCTGAAAATCAGGGGGATAGTGAAAAAATCGGCGATTTTTTACACTATTTTTCTTGCTGCCCACCCCGGTGTAGTCCTCGTTTCTAGACGCTACGCCCCAACAAAAATCCCACGGATCGGTTCTGAGACTGTGGGGGAATTTATTTTCAGAATATTCTTGGGTACCCCAAAATACCCCCTTATCTTGTCAGGGGTATCCCCTATGGTCGTTATAAGAGATTTCCAAACAGGTTATCTCTATAGCTCGTAGAAGAGGAGGAAAGACCATGGCCAAGAAAACCAGCACCGACGATGGTGCCCTGTATCGTGCCTACAAATTCCGCCTCGACCCCAATCAGGCACAAAAAGCTAAGCTGATGCAGTGTGTAGGTGCAGCGCGCTATACGTACAACCTGTTCACCGACCATAACCGTAAGGTTTCTCGCGCCTGCGCAGAATACGTGGATACCCGCATTTCTGAAGGTGCTACCGAGGTTATTGCTAAGGCTGAGCTTGATGACATAAAAGAAGAGAACCCTGCTTATAAGTACATCGGTCATTTTGAATACGGAAAGCGATACCTAACCCCTGAGAGACAGCGTCATGAAGCTATCGCCCAGGCTATTGCTGACGGTGCTGACCCCGCCGTGGTCTGGCCTGAAACTGAACGGTCTTCTGAGCCTTGGATGCACACCATCGACCGACGTGTTCTAGTCTCCGGGATAAAGAATGCCCATGCGGCGTGGGGCAACTATTTTGAATCCCTCAAAGGCCTGCGTGCTGGCCCCCGAATGGGTGTCCCACGTTTCAAACGTAAGGGCATCAGCCACGACTCTTTTACCGTCGACCGCGACCCACGTAATGACGAGCTTGGAGGCTACGGCACCCCCTACAAGAAGGGCACACCTGAATATGCACGCCGCACGGCACAGCTGAAGCGCCGCGGTATCAAGACCATCCCGACCATTGAGGACTACCGCCATGTGCGTCTGGCATCCTTGGGCGTTATTCGTACTCATAACAGCACGAAGCCGCTGGTGAAGGCTGTGCGAGCTGGTGCTGATGTTAAATCATTCACCGTCTCCCGTGCTGCTGACCGGTGGTATGTTTCTATCCTTGTTAAGCTGTCCCGTACCCCGGTGACTCCTACCCGGGCCCAGCGTGCCGCTGGTGCCGTCGGTGTAGACCTGGGCGTACGATACCTCGCCGCGCTCTCTGACGAGCAGGCCCCGCAGCGTTTCGCACAGTACCCCTCCCTGGAGTTCACCGGTGATGGGTCTCCCACCCTGGCTAACCCCCGCTGGGCACGTGCCGCTGAGAAGCGCCTAGTGCGCCTGCAGCGCGCCCTCGCACGTGCTCAGAAGGGCTCTAATCGCCGTGCCCGCATTGTGCAGAAGATTGCACGGCACCACCACCTGGTAGCCTTGCGCCGTGAATCGGGCTTGCATCAGGTTTCTAAGCGCCTGGCCACCGGGTACACCCTCATCGGGCTTGAAGACTTGGCTGTGGCGGGTATGACCGCCTCAGCTGCCGGTACCATCGAGGCACCGGGCAAGAATGTGCGCCAGAAGGCCGGGCTTAATCGGTCCATTCTGGATGCCGCTTTTAGTACGCTGCGCCGTCAGCTGGAGTATAAGGCCAGCTGGTACGGCTCGCAGGTACAGATTATTGACCGTTTCTTTGCATCCTCTCAGACGTGTAGCGCTTGCGGAGCACGAGTGAAAACCAAGCTCGGACTCCACGTGCGTGTCTTTGAGTGCGCAGCCTGTGGTGTGCGGATTGATCGTGACGTGAATGCGGCACGTAATATTCGTGCGGAGGCTGTGCGGATGTGTGAGGCGCAACTCGCCCCCGGCACGGGGGAGAGTCTAAACGGACGCGGAGTTGCTGACTCTAATGTTGCCGGTTCGGTGGTGTTGGGGGATGCGGCGTTGGATGCGTCAAGGCCAGCCGCCACGGGCGGCGGGTCACCGTAGACGAGTAATCGTCTACTCATCCCCTTATATACGTGTGGAAACTGAATAATTTTTTTGGTCTTTGGCTGGGTATTGCGACTTGTGGCTGAGTGTGTTCCCCGTATGCGCGGGGATGAGCCCCCTGTAGGGTCTAGAATCGCCTCGAAATCGCCGTGTTCCCCGTATGCGCGGGGATGAGCCCCCCACGCTAAAAATGCTGGTGGTCATCACCCGGTGTTCCCCGTATGCGCGGGGATGAGCCCTGAATCAGTCCCGTACGCAGTGCGTAGGCGTTGTTTTCCCCGTATGCGCGGGGGTGAGCCTAAAGGCACCCTGTAATCCCCCTCAAAACTCACGCGTTCCCTGTATGCGCGGGGATGAACCGGTCCGTAGCTTCGGCCAGAATCCACCAGCATAGTGTTCCCCGTATGCGCGGGGATGAGCCCCCAAACCGAAAGGAACCCGCAAATGCTGGCATGCGTTCCCCGTATACGCGGGGATGAGCCCGCGCGGCGCTGGAGGCTCACACAGCTCATTCTGTTTTCCCCGTATGCGCGGGGATGAGCCCACTCTCAAGCAGAGCCAGGTCAGCAGACCGCAGTTTTCCCCGTATGCGCGGGGATGAGCCCCCTCGCCTCCTGCCCCCTGTAAAAACCCCCGTTAAAAACACGGTCGGGGCCGTCTCGCACGCAGGCTCGAAAAGTGCGAGAATGGAACGAAAAGAAAACTACGAAAGAGATACTTTCATGCTTATTCTCGTTGTGAACGCCGGTTCTTCCTCCCTGAAGTACCAGGTGCGTGACACCTCCCTGCCCGAGGCAGAGCAGATGCTGACCTCCGGCCTCGTCGAAAACATCGGCACCGACGTGCCCAACCACGAAGTCGCATTCGACATCATGTCCGAGAAGCTTGAGCCCGTCCTGGCAGGCCGTGAGCTGCAGGCAGTCGGCCACCGCGTGGTGCAGGGTGCAGAGAAGTTCACCCACCCCGCCCTGCTCACCGAGGAAGTTGTCCAGCAGATCGACGACCTCTCCCCGCTGGCACCGCTGCACAACCCCGCACACGCTCAGGGCATGCGCGCAGCAATGCACAAGTGGCCCTCCCTGCCGCAGGTTGCTATCTTCGACACCGCGTTCCACTCCACCATGCCCGAAGAAGCATGGCGCTACGCGATCCCCTACGACCTGGCTGACAAGTACAGCATCCGCCGCTACGGCTTCCACGGCACCAGCCACGAGTACGTCTCCCACGTTGCAGCTGACATGCTCGGCATTGCACGCGACGAGTTCAACGGCGTTGTCGCACACCTCGGTAACGGCGCGTCCGTGACCGCTGTGAAGGGCGGCAAGTCCGTGGACACCTCCATGGGCTACACCCCGCTGGCTGGCCTGATCATGGGTACCCGCTCCGGCGACATTGACCCCTCGGCACTGACCACCATCCTGTCCCGTGAAGGCATTGACGGTGAACGCCTGGACACCATCCTGAACAAGGAGTCCGGTCTGCTCGCACTGGCTGGCTCCAACGACATGCGTAAGGTCGTTGAGGCTGCACAGTCCGGCGACGAGCGTGCACAGCTCGCACTGGACATGACCTCCTACCGCCTGATGAAGTACATTGGCGGCTACAACCTGGTTGTTGGCGGCGCGCAGGCGCTGATCTTCACCGCTGGTATCGGTGAGAACTCCGGCGACTTCCGCAAGCTGGTCCTGGACCGCCTCGGTGCTCTCGGCATCAAGTACAACGAGGAGGAGAACGCTAAGCGTTCCCCCGAGCCGCGCGTGATTTCCACCGAGGATTCCGCTATCAAGGTGCTGGTCATCCCCACCAACGAGGAGAAGGCTATCGCTGAGGCTACCGAGGAACTCGTCAAGAGCCTCTAAGCCCCACGCACCCCGCCGTGTAGGCGGCTCAGCGTAAAGTAATCCGCCGTGGTACCCATTCCGTATGGGTGTCGCGGCGGATTTCTTATGCCCGCAAGGCGGTGCGCCCCGGGGTCTCTGCGCTGTGTGCCCCGGCGCTGTGTATTCCGATGCCGTGGCGTACCGTAGCGTCGCGAATGGGCATTCTATGAGAAAAAGCGCATTCACATTCACTAGTAAGTGCCCAAAAACGATAGAGTGGAATCAGATAACACTCGATACGAAGCGGACGAGACATGACTCAACCCCCTGAAAACCACCAGCAGCCCGGCGGACAGTTCAACGCCCAGCCCGGCCAGCAGGCATTCCACGCCCCCGGTGAGCCCCTCCCGCAGGACCTCTCCGCCGGCTGGCTCCCCGAAGACGAGCGCCAGAAGCCGGTCAGCCCCCTGCCCCAGCCGAAGCTCTTCGCCTACCAGTCGATGCTGCCGCCGAAGGTGCTGCACGCGCTGCGTCACCCCTCCGAAATTCCGTGGCTGGTCGCCGCCTACGCGGTCACCGCGGTCGGCTACATTGTGCTGTTCATGGCGCTGGCTGACCTGTTCAGCTCGATGATGCGTTACGTCTTCAGCTCAACCGGTGAAGGCTCGGTTCGAGTACCTTCCGGCAGCACCTCCGCGAGCCTGGAAGACCTGATTTTCCAGACGGTTGGCCTGCTCATCCTGGGCCCGATTGCCATCTTTATCGTTCGTGCAATCTACTACGCGCAGCAGCGTGTTCGCGGTGTGCGCATCACCCCGACCCAGTTCCCTGAGGCGTACCAGATGCTCGCCGAAGCAGCGGAGGCGGCGGGCCTGCGCCGCGTGCCGGACGCGTACGTCATCCTCGGTAACGGCGTGATGAACGCTTTCGCGGCAGGTCACGGCTTCCGCCGCTACATCTGCCTGTACTCTGACCTGTTCGAGATCGGTGGTAAGTCCCGTGACCCGGAGGCGCTGCGCTTCATCATTGGCCACGAGGTGGGCCACATCGCCGCAGGTCACGTCGGTTATTTCCGTCTGATTTTCACCACGCTGTTCAACCAGATTCCGGTGCTGTCGAGTGCGCTGTCCCGCTCGCAGGAGTACACCGCCGACAACTTCGGCTACCGCTTCTGCCCCGAGGGCGCTGAGGGTGCTGTCAAGGTGCTTGCGGCGGGTAAGTACCTGAACAAGCAGGTCAACTTCGATGAGCTTGCCGACCGTGCGGTGACCGACCGCGGCCTTGCCGTCTGGTACGTGAACCTGCTGGCAAGCCACCCCATTCTCACCTGGCGTGCGCACGCGCTGCGTGACCGCACCCAGCCCGGCCGCCTGTTCTGGCGTCCGACGGAGAACCCGGTCAAGGAGACCGCACCGCGCGTTCCGGTTCTGATTCCGGCGTCTGAGCCGGTACACATGTGGCCTGACCCGATTCAGTCCACCGAGTTCATGCGTGAGCACCAGGACGCGTGGGCTGACCACACCCTGGAGACCGTGGACGTGTACCCCAAGCCCGAGAACGCCCCCGAGTTCGACGCGAACTCGACCCTGTTTGCTGGCTGGCTCACCGAGCAGGCTCGTGCCTTCCACGGCCAGCGTTGGGATGCGTACGCAGCCGCCGGTGGCATGCCGGCACCGGGTGCTCCCGGTGGCCCGCAGGCGCCCGCACCGGGTCAGCCGTCTTACGGTCAGCAGCCCGGCTTCGGTCAGCCTGCCGCTGGCCAGAACGGTGCAGGCCAGAATGGTGCAGGCCAGCCCGCACCTGAGCAGCCCTCTGCCGGTCAGCCTAATGGCCAGCCCGAGCAGTATGGTTACGGCCAGTACGGCAACAACTCCTCTGAGGGCGGCTCGTACGGTTACGGCTTCGACGGCGACAAGAAGTAGCCGCTGAGCCTCCTCTGACCGCCTCATCTGAGCCGCACAGCTCAATAACCTTTCACGAACCCGTCGGGGTGCTAAGGCACTCCGGCGGGTTCGGCTGTTAACCGCCTCCTGCGCACTCCTGAGCATCCCGTGTGACCCCCAGGTGAGAAGATGCGCCCGCCCCAGCATCCGCCGCGGGGTGCGGTCATAGAATGGAAACCATGCTTTCATCACTTCGCTCCATCAAACTCGACCCGCTACTGACCATGCTCATTACCGCGGTCATCCTCGCCATTATCGTGCCTGCGCGCGGCGACTTCGCCGAATGGTTCAGTACCGGAACGAAGTTCGCGGTCGCCCTGCTGTTCTACCTGTACGGCGCCCGCCTCTCCACCGCGGAGGCTATTCGCGGCCTGACCCACTGGCGTCTGCACCTGATGATTTTGAGCTGCACGTTCGTGCTGTTCCCCCTGGTCGGTTTGGCGCTCTCCCCGCTGCGTTTTGTGCTCGGTGATGGGCTGTACATGGGCATTCTGTTCTTGACCTTTGTGCCCTCGACCGTGCAGGCTTCTATCGCGTTTACCTCGATTGCGGGCGGTAACGTGGCGGCGGCGATTGTGAGTGCTTCGCTCTCTTCGATTGTGGGCGTGGTGGCGACCCCGCTGCTCGCCATGCTGCTGATGAACACGGGGCATATTGAGTTCTCTGGAACGGTCTTCCTGGACATCGCCATTCAGCTGTTCCTGCCGTTCGTGCTCGGTCAGTTGACGCGCCGCTGGGTGGGGGAGTTCGCCAAGAAGCCGACGACCAAGTGGCTGGATAAGTTCTCGGTCATGATGATTGTGTATTCGGCGTTTTCCGCCTCGGTGGTGCAGGGTGTGTGGACGCGTGTGGCGTGGTGGCAGATCGTGCTGCTGGTCGTGCTCATGGCGATTATTGTGGTGTTCATGCTGTGGCTGACTGACCAGCTGGCTAAGCGTCTGGGTTTCAACCGTGCCGACCGTATTACGATTCAGTTCTGCGGTTCGAAGAAGTCGCTGGCGGCTGGTCTGCCGATGGCGATCATTATTTTTGGTGCGGGCTCGCTGGGTCTGATGATGCTGCCGATCATGATTTTCCATCAGGTTCAGTTGATGATTTGTACCTGGCTTGCGGGCCGCTATGCGCGCCTGGATGTGGTGGGTGCCGCCTCCGCGAAGGAAGTTCAGTAGGGGCTTGAACCCTATCTGCTGGGGTGCTCGCCAGGGTGCCTAGTGGGCTCTCTGGCGGGTGCTCTGCGGTTCTCTGGTGGGCCTCGCCGGGTGCTATTGGGGACCTTTGAGCCTGTGAGATAAGCCTCTGATGAGGAGTTTTAATGGGTTCTTTGAGTCTGGATGACCTGCCTGCGAAGTGATATAGCGCGCATTCATCGAAAAACTCTCTGACTAGTGCATTTGTGTGCAAAATGTGGTATTTGTACTGGTCAGTTGGTTTTCTGTGGGTTATGTGCACTCTATTGCATCAAAGTGACCGGCGAGACAATCAACACTATCGGGTGTTGAGCGGTGAAAAAGCCCCAATTTTGCCCTAGAATATTTTGTCGATGGGTTAGACAGATTTGCATCCTGTATGCAAGAATTTATGACTCATGTGGGAATGGTTGAGATTCACTCCCTCACACCGCCCACGAGCGTTGATGCAGCGGATTCACTCCCCGCCCGCATCCCACACCGGAAGAGACTCACTCCCTCAACCGGAAGGAAGCTCAAAACCACTTATTCACTCAAACACAACTGGATACACTCAGCTTAATGACGCGCGTAGAAGACACTATCTATGCGCTAATCGCTGTTCTGTATCCGCCAAGAAAGAGGACACTCCATGGCTACCATCATGAGCGTGAACGTATGCGATTCCAAGTACAACGCTGATCCGACCGGCGTACGAGACTCCACTAGCGCTATCCAGAAGGCTATCGACGATGTTGCTGCCCAGGGCGGCGGCTCCGTGGAGATTCCCGGCGGCATGTACCGCGTCTCCTACCCCTTCCTTGAGATGAAGCACCGCGTCGAGATTTTCGGCCACGGTCAGGCAACCCGAATCGTCGCTTTCACCGACAAGGGTATCCCCTCCACCAAGAACGGTAGCTACGAATGCACCGGCGTTTTCCACACCGGTAGCTACACCACCCCCATGAGCGGTGGCACCAACCAGAACAAGCCCATGCGTATGGGCGTGCGTGACCTGTTCATCCGCACTAACAAGTACAACCTGCCGCTGGATTCTAAGAGCAACCAGATTTTCCTGGAGAAGCACACCCAGCCCGTCGACAACGTTGCAGGTGTCATCTTCCACACCCGCATTGCGGACGCTAATCCCGGTGAGCCGGACGCAGTGCCCACCCTGTCCAACATCGAGATTTGGGACACCGCCATCGGCGTTGCAATCCTGGGCCTGGACGACCAGGGCATGAAGATTGACAAGCTGCGCATCCGCCAGACCCTGCGCCAGGGCCTGCTGGTCGGTAAGCCCGTCGGCCACCCGCTGCGTGCCCGTGAGGGTGACACCCCCGGTGCGGCAGATAACAAGTTCTCCATGATTGACGTCTCTGACGCAAACATGAGCTTCGGCACCTACGCGGGTATTGAGATTTACACTTCTCAGTCCAAGTTCGAGGCGTCCACCAGCTGGTTCAACAAGCGCAACCAGGGTAAGAACGCCCTGTACGAGGTGAAGACCCGCCACGTGGGTGCAGGCTGGTTCATTCAGGGCACCCGCAACATGTTCATTGGCTGCACCGCCCAGGAGAACGCCGGTCACGGCTGGCTCGTGGAGTGGGGTAACAACCAGTTCATTGGTTGCCTGGGCGAGTCCTCCAGCTTCCAGGACGCTGTTACCGGCGCTGCTCGAGGTGACGAGGCGGCGAACTGGTACATTGGTCGTAACGCACGCGGTAGCCGCTTCGTGGCTCCTCGTTCGCACAACCCTTACAGCTGGGCGAAGGCTTCCCTGTACGGTTTCTACATTGAGAACAACATTCGCGATATGCACATTACGACTGCGTCCGCGAAGGATGACCGTATTGGTGAGAACAACATGATTGGCCGCCGTGTTCACGTGACCGGTGCTATGGGCGATAACGTGCTCATTGAGGTGGATCATATTCGCCACGCGACTTTCGCGCCGAAGCAGCTGGAGAAGCGCGGCAACGGCGTGTTCATGGGCTAACCCTCACGGGCTAGGCTCTGCGAGCTGAGGCTCGTGATTACAAAATCTTAAAACGCATACGCCTGAGGGGCGGGGATTACTCCCCGCCCCTCGGCGTTTAACCCGCCCATAAAATGGCAGAAAAACAGCCGAAAAACCGTAGAAAAACGGGGTAGGGGAGCAGGCATCACAGTGCCCGGTCATCGCCTCCACACGCCCAATGCGGTACCCTTGAGCAGAAGGCAGGTCTGCCGGTGCACAGACCCGCACACGTCAAAACACCCGCAGAAATGCGCCCAACACACCGCACCACACAAACTCAACACTGCACCCGCGCAGCACCGTATTCACCGCATACTGCCGTATTCACTCAATTCACTCACCACGCCGCCTTCAGCACCGAACGCGGTACCCATCGAAAGAATTGAGCCCCTCATGCCCGATACGCCCATGAGCATCAACGCCATCAACTACGGCGCAGACCCCACCGGTGCCAAAGACTCCACCGCAGCCATCCAGCGAGCCGTCGACGACGTCGCCGCACGCGGCGGCGGATCCGTAGAACTACCCCGCGGCATCTACCGCGTCTCCTACCCCTTCATCGACATCAAGCACCGCGTCGAAATCTTCGGCTACGGCTCCTCAACCGTCGTCATCGCGCACTCCGACCGTGCCATCCCCACCACCGCCAACGGCCACACCGAATACACCGGCGTGTTCCACGTCGGCAGCTACACCACCCCCGTCTACGGCAACTACAACGCCAACAAGCCCATGCGCATGGGCGTACGCAACCTGCACATCCGCACCAACGCCGCAAACACCCCCATCAGCAGCTACCCGCTGGACGCGCACACCACCCCGCTGAACAACGTCGCCGGCGTCATCTTCCACACCCACCTGACCGGCGACCTGCTCAACGAACCGGACATCGTGCCCGTTATCGCCGGCGTGGAAGTCTGGGACACCGCCATCGGCGTTGCCGTGCTCGGCCTGGACGACCAGGGCATGAAAATTGACGACGTGACCATCCGCCGCACCCTCAACCAGGGCCTGCTGCTCGGCAAGCCCGCCGGCCACCCCCGCCGCCCCAACGAAGGCCAGAACTCTGGCGCGGCAGACAACAAGCTGCGCGGCGTAGACGTTGCCGAGGCGAATCTCAGCGGTGGCTCCTACGCCGGTATCGAGGTGTACGCGGCGCAGGCTAAGTTCGAGAACTGCTCCAGCAACAGCAACCACCGCACCAGCAACAAGAACGCCCTCTACGAGCCCGCCACCCGCCACGCCGGCGCAGGCTGGATCGTGCAGGGTGAACGCAACATGTTCATCGGCTGCACCGCCCGCTCCAACGCGGGTCACGGCTGGCTTGTTGAATGGGCGCACAACGTCTTCATCGGATGCGAAGCGGAAGGCTCCAGCTGGGCTGGCACCGTCAGCGGTGCCGCCGGTGCCGACGAGGCCGCCAACTGGTACATCAGCCGTAACGCGCGCGGTACCCGCATGGTCGCGCCCGTCTCCTACAACCCGCCGGAGAAGCCCGCCTCCCTGTACGGCTTCTACATTGAAAACAAGATTTACGACCTGCGCATCACCGAAGGTACCGCCAAGGATGATCGCATCGGTGAGGGCAATATGCTCGGCCGCCGCGTGTACATCACCGGCGAGATTGGCGCGAACGTGGTCATTGAGGTTGAGGAGCTGCGCCACTCCACCTCGCCCGCCGGTCAGCTCACCAAGGAAGCCTACAACGTGATGCGCGGTTAGTAGAGACTGACGGCAACTGACGGCAACTGACGGCAGCTAGTAGACACGCCCGAACCGGTCCAGGACTTTCCTGTGAATCGTGAGGGAGGCGCGTGTGCCCTAGTGGGCGCGTTATACCGCCACATGTCGGCTAAGAATCAGGGCAGCTGCGAATGGAATACATACCATTTGCAGCTGCTTTGTCGTTTAGAACAATGTTTAATTTTTAGTTGATAAAAGTCTCAATTAAATATTGAATAAAATATTAATATGTACTTTAAACTTTCTATGGCGGTGTAAAACAGTCCATTCACTGTGCACCACCATAGCCGTGCGACAGTATACGGAACACGCACATCATTGGTACACACCAAAACCGCGTATCGCCGCACGTCAGCCCCTATTCATTGCCGCTTCTCACTATTCCTCAACGCACTCCTTCCCCCTTTTCTTATTCGCTCCATTTGGCGACCCCGCAGTCGACCCAAAAATCGGTTCCTTCCGGCCGGTTCCCAACCACAATTACATAAGGAAAAATCCATGCTTCCGGTTATCTCCCGAGTCCTCACACCCACCACTCGCGCACGCCGCACTTTCGCACTCACTCTCGCACTCGCCCTCGGTGCCGTACCCGCAGGCACCTCCGCCATCGCCTCCCACCAGGCTGTAGCTCACGCCGCCGAACCTGCCGCAGCCAACGGCCTCATCAAACTTCACCAGCCCAAGAACGACCCCAGCTACGCCGAATGCGTCGCCAACTTCCTCGGCACCATGAGCGCCACCCCCGGCGTGTGGGCGGTCTGCCACGGCTACCTCGACAGCGAAGAATACACCGTCACTCGCCGCCACAGCACCGCAACCGTCACCCGCGGCCAGCTGGTGCGCATGCTCTACCGCATGGCGGGATCGCCGACCGTCAAGAACCTGCCCAAGACCTCCCCCTACAAGGATGTGGCAACCACTAACCCGGACTACCCCGCCTACATCTGGGCGGCGGATGCGGGCATCACCTCCGGCTGGGATGACGGGCTCTTCCACCCGGACGACTACGCCACCCGCCACACCCTCGCCGCGTTCCTCTACCGTGCCGCAGGTAGCCCCGATGGTGCCGCACGCCTGCGCCAGATTCGCCGTCCGCTACGTGCCGAAGTCAAGAAGACTGAGCAGTTCAAGGCTGAAAACCGCTGGGCAGCCCGCACGCTCGGCGCCTACCCCGAAGTGGACCGCGACAGTGACGGCGTGGCAGACGTGGTGAACCCTGCCAGCCCCCTGTACTTCTCCGATGCCCTGTACATGCTCAAGGCGTACGGCGATAAGGGCCTGAAGGTTGTGGGCACTCCCGCCGTTGACTAGGAGTAATATCGACCAGCTTTAGTGCTAACTAGAAGTAGTGCTGGCTAGCGCATATATTCACCGCCCGCCGGTGCAACCCAATGGGTTGCGCAGGCGGGCGGTGCTCTGTTCCGGGTGCTGTGCTGTTCTGGCAGGTTGCGAGCGCCCGTGCCGCCGCGCAATCGCTTCCGTGCAATGAAAGGTGCATGCTCTGCACCCGCTAAGCTAGAAGGCATGAAGATTGCCACCTGGAACATCAACTCAATCCGCGCCCGTGAGAACCGCGTCGAAGACTGGCTCGACGAACACGACGTTGACGTGCTCGCCCTGCAAGAAACCAAAACCAAGGACGAAACCTTCCCCTTCGACCTCTTCGAATTCATGGGCTACGAGGTTGCGCACTTCGGCCTGAATCAGTGGAATGGCGTGGCAATCGCCTCCCGAGTTGGCCTCGAAGACGTGCAGCGCGGCTTCGATAACCAGCCGCACTTCGGCAAGCCCGGCGAACCCGAGGTGCTGGAGGCGCGCGCTATCGGTGCGACCTGCGGCGGCGTGCGCGTCTGGAGCCTCTACGTGCCCAACGGCCGCGGCCTGACCGACCCGCATATGGACTACAAGCTCCGCTGGATGGAGGCGCTGCGCCAGAACGTGCACAACGAACTGGCGGCTAACCCGCAGTCGCAGCTTGCCCTGGTCGGTGACTGGAACGTCGCCCCCGAAGATGCCGACGTGTGGGATATCGACTACTTCCTGCGCAACGAAATGACCCACGTTTCCGAACCCGAACGCCGCGCTTTCGCCGCCCTACTCGAAGAGGGCATGGTGGACGTAGTGCGCCCGCACACCCCGGGCGAGTACACCTACTGGGACTACCAGGCGGGCCGCTTCACCAAGGATGAGGGTATGCGCATTGACTTTCAGCTGTTCTCGCCCGCGCTCGCCGCACGCGTGGAACGTACCTGGATCGATAAGGTGGAACGTGCCGGTGAAGGCGCAAGCGACCACACGCCGGTCGTGGTTGAGATTGCCGACTAATCCGAGCGCATAGCTTGCCGTAGAACCGCGTGCAGTAAGGAGGCGGGGGAGGGATCCCTCGCCTCCTTGCTGTATCTGCCGGTGCTTCTGTGTGCCTGTCTCTGGGCGGCTGTTCCTATGCCTGCCCCTGGGTTTCTGCCAATATTTCGGGGTTTTCTGTGTGGCTTAGTTGAAAAGTTCGGCTAGCCGAACTATTATTAAATTCCGCCCGGGACGACAGGCAAAAGCGCATTATGATGCCTGCGCAGACACAACCGTGTCCCTAGCGTCCCGGCGCGGCAAACTCCACACATCAACCACATACTCAAACCCGTGACTTCCAATGAAGGATGCCTCATGAACGCTTTCACCCCCGCAGGCAGCAACGCACGCCGCCTCGTCCAGGCGCTCTGCGCCGCCCTCGCACTCACCCTGCTACTCGTGCTCACCGGCTGCGGTAGCACCTCCAGCACCACCGAAGGCGCTAAGAGCAGCAGCGGTAAGAAGACCGTGCTCACCACCTTCACCGTGCTCGCAGACATCGCCCGCAACGTGGCAGGCGACGACCTGAACGTCGAATCCCTCACCAAGCCCGGCGCAGAGATTCACGAGTACGAGCCCACCCCCTCCGACCTGAAGAAGGCACACGCCGCCGACCTGGTGCTCGACAACGGCCTGAACCTCGAATCCTGGTTCGCGAAGTTCGTTGAAGAATCCCACGCTAAGCACGTGACCGTCTCCGAGGGGGTCACGCCCATCTCCATTACCGAGGACGCCTACGCGGGCAAGCCCAACCCCCACGCCTGGATGAGCCCCAGCAACGTGCAAAAGTACGTGGACGTGATGATTCGCGAATTTAGCGCCCTCGACCCGGCCCACGCCGCCGACTACAAGACCCGCGGCGAAGCCTACAAGAAGCAGCTACAGGGCGTGCGTGACGAGCTCGTCAAGGAAATCTCCACCCTGCCCGAGAACCAGCGCGCACTGGTCACCTGTGAAGGTGCCTTCTCCTACCTGGCGGCAGACGCGGGCCTGAAGGAAAAGTACATTTGGGCGGTCAACTCCGAACAGCAGGCGACCCCCTCGCAGATTTCCTCCGCGATCGATTACGTGCGCGAGAACCAGGTTCCCGCCGTGTTCTGCGAATCCACCGTCTCTGACAACCCGATGCGCCAGGTCGCAGACGCCACCGGCGCACGATTCGGCGGCGTGCTCTACGTGGACTCGCTCTCCGAGGCGAACGGCCCCGTGCCCACCTACCTGGACATGATCCGCTACGACGCACGTACCATCGTTGCGGGCCTCAAGGGCAACTCCTAAACCCGGCATAAACCCCGAATAAACCCGGCATAAACCCGGGCCAACCCCGGCATCGAAAACCCTGGGTAAACCCCAAACCCCCGATAGGATAGGAGGGGCGTCGCCTTCTTGGCTCCGCTCCTCCCACGCCGTTAACACTCGCTCACACAGCACCCACTCAGCAACACGCAAGCAAGTACACCCGCCCCACGCATACGGTGACCACCAGAAAGAACACAAGGAATGAGCACTCTTCTCAGCTGCGAAAATGTGCACGTGAACTACGGGCCAGTCCGCGCCCTCACTGGCGCATCCTTCACCCTGGACACCGGGCGTATCTGCGGCCTGATCGGCATGAACGGCTCCGGCAAATCCACCCTTTTCAAAGCCATCATGGGGGTCGTACCCATGCACGCCGGCAGCATCACCCTCGACGGGCAGCCCGTCGGCGGTAACCGTGGCAGCCGCGGCAAGAACGCGCACCATCACCGCGCCGGGCTCGTCAGCTACGTGCCGCAGAGCGAAGAAATCGACTGGACCTTCCCCATCTCCGTGCGCGAGGTGGTCAGCATGGGACGCTACCGCAACCTCGGCATCACCCGCCGCCTGCGTGCCGCAGACCGTGCCGCCGTGGATGAGGCGCTCGCCCGCGTGGAACTGACCGACCTTGCCGACCGTCAGATTGGGGCGCTTTCGGGCGGTCAGCGTAAGCGCGCCTTCGTGGCACGCGCTATCGCTCAGGGCGCCCAGCTGCTGCTGCTGGATGAGCCTTTCGCCGGCGTGGACAAGCGTAGCGAAGCGATGCTCATTCAGGTCATCGAACAGCTGCGTGACGAGGGCGCGACCGTGCTGGTTTCCACGCACGACTTGGCGAGCCTGCGCCAGTTCGCCGACGAGGCGCTACTGCTACGCGGCGATATTCTGATGCACGACACCCCCGAGAAGGTGCTCGCCCCCGAGAACCTGGTGCGTGCCTTCGGCATGGAAGTGGACGCCGGCGCGTCGGTCGCTACCGGTGCCGCTGCCTCCAGCGTTGCTACCTCTGGCACTACTACGAACAGCTCTGCGGAAGGGAAGAACTAAATGGACATCCTCAACTTTCTGGTGGAGCCGCTGACCCTGCCCTTCATGCTCCGCGCATTCGTGGTCACCGTCATTGCCGCCGCCGTCTGCGCCCTGCTCTCCTGCTGGCTCGTGCTGCTCGGCTGGTCGCTCATGGGCGACGCGATCTCGCACGCGGTGCTGCCCGGCGTGGTGCTCGCCTACATTTTCGGTGCACCCTTCGCGGTGGGTGCGGTCATTGCCGCGCTCGTGGCGGTGGCGCTCATCGGCGGGGTGCGGCGCAGCGGCCGCGTGCGTGAGGACGCCGCGATCGGCATCGTGTTCACGACCATGTTCGCGTTCGGTCTGGTGCTGATTTCGGTCACGCCGTCGAATACCGACCTGAACCATATCCTCTTCGGTAACGTGCTGGGTGTGTCCTGGTCGGACGTCTGGCAGGTCGCCATCCTCGCGGTGGTGGTTGCCGCCGTGCTGCTGGTCAAGCGCCGCGACTTCGTGCTGTACGCCTTCGACCCGGGCTTTGCGCAGGCGGTGGGGTTGCGTCCGCGTCTGCTCGGCGCGCTGCTGCTCATTATGCTGGCGCTGACTTCCGTGGTGGCGCTGCAGATCGTGGGTGTGGTGCTGGTCGTGGCGATGCTCGTCATCCCCGGCTCCACCGCGCGCCTGATAACTGACCGGTTCGTGCCGATGCTCGCGGTGAGCGTGGGAGTCTCCCTGGTGGGCACGCTGACCGGCTTGTACGCCAGCTACTACGCGGACGTATCCCCCGGTGGTGCCGTGGTCGTCACGCAGGGCATACTGTTCGCCCTGGCGTACGTGTTCGCCCCGCGCTACGGTCTGCTGGGCAGGATGCGCGCCCGCCGACTCAGCACTGATGCAACGAAAACTGAGCCGGTAGCTTCCTAAGAAAGCTCACCCTGTGAAAGCTCCCTTTGGGAAAGCTTACTGAGTACACTCACCACAGACAGCAATAGGCGGAAAGTCCCACCGTGGGGCTTTCCGCCTATTGCTATCTTCTGAAGGTTGGGGGCGCGTACCCGCCCGGATTTCCGGGCTAGAAGCCCGCCGCTACCGCCCTGTATCTACCGCACCGTGCGGGATACGAACAGGGAGGCGGTCGCCTCCGCACCCAACGGAATAATGGTGCCGCCGGGCTTCACCGCACCGGCCGCGTCCGTCTCGTGCAGGTTGCCGGAACCGGCACCGACCACGCTCACGTTTACCGCTTCCGAGAAGGGCGCGCCCTCCTCAATGTGCAGGCGCACGCCGGGCACAAAACCGTGGCCCTGCAGATAGCGCAGCAGGCGCGGGTCGTCATCGTTAATGCGTTCGAGCACGACTGTTTCGCCGGGTTCGCACTGGCTCAGCGGCACGGTCTGCGGAAAACTAATGTGCCCCGAAGAGTCCGGAATCGGGTCGCCGTGCGGGTCGCGGGTCGGGTGCCCCAGCAGGGTGTCGATGCGGTCCACCATGAAGTCGGATACCGCGTGCTCCAGGACCTCCGCCTCGTCGTGCACACGGTCCCAGGTGTAGCCGAGGGTTTCCACGAGGAACGTCTCAATGAGGCGGTGGCGGCGGATCATCGCCAGCGCGTAGGAGCGGCCGGTTTCAGTAAGCTCAATAGCGCCGTAGGGCTGATGCTCGATCAGGTCGGCGGCGGCGAGGCGCTTGAGGCCGTCAGATACCGAAGAAATGCGCAGGCCCATGCGTTCTGCCAGGGCGGATGCGGTGGCAGGGGTTTTGGTCCATTCTTCGAGGCTCCAGATTTCCTTGAGATAGTTCTGGGTGCTGACGGAAAGTTCTGAAAGAGGCATAAAGATAAGTCTACCTTTTCTCTGGTTTTGCCCGTCGAGCTACAGGGTATTCAGCGCGGGCTTAAAGAGCGTCCCGCCCGGACGGTTCACCCCTGGCAGGGGGTGACCATCACGGGCGGGATCAGGTGTTCGGTTCCGCGCTGGCAGCTACGAAAGGCTGGCAGCTACGAGAGGCTGGCAGGCGCGAAAGAGTGAGGGATGTGCGGCGGTTAGGTGGCGCGGCGGCGCGAACGGTCAATACGGGTCAGCAGCTCGATGAGCGCACCGCGTGCCGCCTGCTCCTCGTGCCAGAGGGAGCGGACGAGGGTGCGGCTGACCGCCTGGGTGGTGATGCCGAGTGCGGTTGCGGCGGCCTTCTGCTGGCCGCGCACGCCGGGTACGAGCAGGTTTACTACGCGCCATTCGGCGTCGGTGCGGTCGGCGCATACGCGGTAGAGCAGGCGTGCGGAGCCTGCGGCGAGGTCGGCGAGGTGGCGGTTGTCGGCGCTGATGCTGATGCAGCGTACGGGTGCGCCTCCCTGTGCTTCTTCGACGGCGAGGCGTGAGAATTCGAGGGCGTCGCCGGTGCAGTCGGTGGTGCTGACGGCGCCGAGTGCGCCTGCGAATCGGGGGATGTTGAGCTCGCCGATTCCGATGCCGACCCAGAAGCCGTTATCGCGCGCGGCAATGAGCGCCGCGTGGAGTGCGTCGCTGGCGCGGTCGAAGGCGCCCTGAATTTCGTCAGGGTATGTCTGGGCGAAGGCAACACGCGGGTTGAGCTTTGCGAGTTCGTCCGACAGTGCAGTGAGTGAGTGCTGTGCGGAACGTTGAATAAAGGTTAGAACGAACACCTTCCTATTATGCCGTAAAACCTTCAACAAGCGGCGTAAGGTTCGCCGTAATACCGGCAACATTTAAACCCCTAAAAATGCGCATTGATAAGGGGAATTATCGTGAGCATGCACTGTGTGCAGAAATCCTCGAAAGGACGTAGAACACCCCCGAAAGGAAAATAATTTTCATGCAAGTGCACGTTGAATTATTCGCTTTCGGGGGCGTTGAGTGGAGTTGATAGACGGGGCTATCGCGGAACTACTGTGCGTTCGTTACCTGCGAGATATGGGGCAGCTGACGCAGCGGCTTCTGGAATACCATCACCACCAGCGACAGGAAAATGAACACCGCGTAGAACAGTGCCGTGTACGTAATACCCCAATCAACAATGAGGAAGCCTGCCAGCAGAACAGCCAGCGGGGTCAGCGCCATGTTCGGGATGCCCTGCACCGAGTGCACGCGACCGATCATGTGCTCCGGGGTGGATGCGTTAATGTACGCAATGATGCTCGAATTGAAGGAGGGGAGCACAATACCCGCCAGCACAATCAGCAGGCACACCGCCCACAGCATCGAATGAACCACCGGCAGCAGCAGGTAGCAGGCCGACATGATGGCCAGGGAGGTGATACCGAGCGGGCCGAGCGCAAACTTCTCGGTCAGCGGGCCGACCAGGAACGAGCCAAGCAGCACACCCACACCGAAGGCGCTCGCGAAGATGCCGATGAAGAGCGGGTGTGCGCCCTCCAGGGTGTAGTAGTAGATGAAGGTGAGCGGAATGCCGACCGTTCCAAAGTTCGCAAGTGTTGAAACGAATGCAATGGACACCAGCACCTTGTTCTTCAGGATGTACTCGAAACCGGCTTTTGAGTCCTGCCAGAAGCTGGTTTTCTCGCCTTCCTCCTCTTCTGCGGGGTGCCGACTAGCGCCGTAACTCTTGGGTGCGACGATGAATGCCAGCAGGTTGACGACCGCGTGAACTGCGGTCATGAGTACAGTCGAGAAGCCGATAATGATGCCTGCGACCGGGCCGCCCAGCAGGTTAGCGGTGGACTCGCGCGTCTCACCCATACCGGAGGCGTACCCCAGATGTTCCTTGGGGACTACGCGGGTGATGATGGACTGTTCACTCGGGTAGTCGAAGGTGGAAATGATGGCGGCGAGAGAAATCGTGATCACCAAAACGTAAATGTTGGTGACGTTGAAAACGAGGTAGAGAAGAATCGCTATCCAGGACAGTGACTGACCGATACAGGACAGCGCCAGGCACTTTGAGGGGCCGATTCTGTCGACCCATGTTCCAGATACTGCTCCGGCGCAGGTGGCGAGAACACCTGCGACGAAGAGGGTGATACTCGCAGCTTCGGGGGAACCGGTCAGCGCCAGGATAATGATGGGCGTGGTGATATAGCTCATCGAGTCTGAGAGCTGGTTGGCTCCAATGGCGAAGAGAGTATTTCGAAAATCTCTATTCTTGAGTAGTTCGGTGTTGACACTCATGGGGGACCTCCACTATGGGGTTTATGGTGTCGCGCGGCGTGCAATCCGTCGTGCGTAGTTCATTGTGCGCAATTCGTAGCGCGCAATCGTATGAGTGAATACCCCGACAGTCGGCTGTGCCTGTCTGTATTTGCCTGTATTCGTCTGTTTTCGCTTGTTTTTGCCTGAGTCCGCCGGTCATCACGGGCCCGCCGGTCATCACGGGGTGGTTGAGGATGCACGGGGCGGCTCATCGGGAGCCACCCCCCGCACAAGAAGTGTGTCGCGCGATACTTTAGATTCTATAAGAGACGTTAATCATATACATGAACGCTGATTGAAAAACTTTCCTCATTTTGAGTATTGACATTAGGGTTAGTTTGACTATAATTCATTCTTGGTGCTTCCGCCCAACCGAACCCTGAAATAACCCGATTGAACCCGATTCCGGGCACGCCAAAGACGCCCGCAACGCAGCGGGCAGGGGAGTGTAGAAGAGCGCAGAATAAGGGCTGCACTAGGTGCTACTCCACCAGGCCCGCGAAGCCCGACAGAGCCAGCACCTCCTCAACATCCTGCGGCACCGAACGCGCCACCCACGGCGAATGCACCAACACCGCCTGCCACTGACCGCGCGACACCGCCACATTCAAACGATTCGGCGACAGCACAAACCCGGCACCGCGCCCAGAATCAACCCGCGACGATGCCAACGACACCAGCACCACCGCAGCCTCCTGACCCTGGAACTTATCCACCGTGCCCACACGCACGCCAGCACCCGAAGAATCCGCCAAACCAGCAGCAATCAGCGCCTCACGCACACAATCAACCTGCGCGTTATACGCCGCCACCACAATGCAATCCTCCGCCGTCAACGGGCGCGGCTCAGCATCAGCCGCCGGAACCCACTCACGACCCAACAACTCGCGCACGCAATCCACCACCGCCTGCGCCTCCTGCACAGAACGCACCGAACAACCCGCATGCTCCACCGGATACGACACCACACCCGGCGCAACACCCTGCAGGGCGCGACCAGCCGTAGCCGCCGCGCTCGCCAACGCGCCATCATAGGACAGCCACGAAACCCGCTCGCACAACGCCGAATCCATACGCCACGACTCGCCCAAGAAATAGCCAAAACGAGAATCCAGCGCCGCCGCCCCGTCAGACAACCAGCCCAACGCCGAAACATCCACCGGGTACGGGTGCACACCCGTCGAGACCTGCGGCAACTGCTGCGGATCGCCCAACAGCAGCACCGAACGAGCCGCACGAGCCGCCGCCACCGTATTCGTCAGCGAGAACTGGCCCGCCTCATCAACCACCAGAACATCCAGCGACCCGGCAGGCACACGACGCTCACTCACGTAATCCCACACCGTACCGCCAAACAGCAGGCCGCCCGCACCAGAAATCAGCTCCACCAGCTCAGAATCAGACACCTCAGACCACGGGGCGTCCGGAGTCACCGACTTACCGCGCAGACGCACCGCACGCGAAACATCAAAACCATCACGGGCACAGCACGCCACCATGAGGTTCTCAATCACCGCGTGCGACTGAGCCACCACGCCCACCTTCGCACCCTCAGCCACCAGACGCGCAATCACGTGCGAGGCGAGGAAGGTCTTACCCGCACCCGGAGGGCCCTGAACCGCCACATAGGAATGGTCGAGAGCGCGAACCGCCGCGTGCACGGCATCCGCTGTGGGCAGGTCAGAGGCAGAAAAATCAACCTCAAGAGGTAGATTTTCTGCATTTTTGGTGTTTGAGGCGCCCTTCTTCAGGCGCGGTGCGCGGCGGAACAGCAAATCCGTGGAGGCGCTCTTTACCCCCGTCAGCGAAGCCGCCGCATCGAGCACGCTCGGCAGAGCGCGGGACGAGGAGGGGGCACCGGAAGCGTCATCGGCGGACTCATCAACCATGAGGGCGCCGTTGAAAAGCAGTCCGTGCACATCAGACTGCAGAGCCGCCTCAATCGTCGCCGTAGACACCGGATCGCCAGGACCAATACCCGAAGGCAGGGCGCGGTGCGGCTCATCCTTCACGCGGATGCGCTCCTGCAGAAGCACCTCCAGGAACTCGCTGGTCGACTCAGCCGGCTCTTCGGAGCCTTCGGGCTCGGCACCGAAACCGCCCTGCGCCACCGCCAGCACACGCATGCCAAAGAAACCCGTCGCCGCCAACTCGGCGGGCATACGCTCACCCGGATTCGACGCGCGGAAATAATTCAGCTGCGACTCCATGCGGTCCAGCGCAATCTGCGGGCTCAACCCCGCCTCATACGCACAGAACACCGCGTGATCAGAGGGTGCAATCACCAGGCTCGGATCAGCCTCAATCCGCGCACGCAACAGGCGCACCTGCGCGCCGCGCACACGATACCAGCCGGGAGCGTCCGGCACCTCGGCGGGCTCCTTCATGGCGGCGGCGAGCGCCTCCAGGTCGGCGGGGGTGTTCAGAAGGGCATGCGCATGCTCCACCGAAAGCACCTGCACCCGGTCAAGGTACGCGTAATCGCGGCTCGCCACCCACGCCGTCGGGTCGTCCTCTAGGCGGCGAATATGCTCACGCCAGAACGGGGCACGCTCGCGGCGGTGATAATTCGTCATGGACAGCAGCATCGCCGCCTCCAACTCACCGGCACCCCAGCCGTGCTCCGCCGCGTGCTCCTCCAGGGAGGCGAGCTGGGCATCCAGCAGGCACTGCAGGCGGTACTGTTCGCTGTCGTTCTCCACCGCGGCGGGCACCCTGTACATGACCGGGTACTCCTCAGTTTCGGGATTCTCGGCGGTATCTTCGGCAGTGTCTTCGGTGACGAGCTCCGGGGCGTCGGTCGCGAGGGCAAGAGATGCCGCCGCGTTCAGGCACGCCGGGCACTCGTCGCAGGTCAGAAAATACGGGATGCGCTCGGCAAGTTCCGCCGGTTCTACGCCCTCGTTCAGCGCCTCGGTGAGCAGCAGGAGGCGCTGCTCCTGCAGGCGAATCAGCGGCAGAATACGTGCCGAATCAACCCGGTGAGGTTGAGGAACGGGGGAGTGGTGCTCAGCGTACTCAGTGGGTTCCGATTCGGACCCCGCGCTGTACTCATCCACGCCGTGCTCCAGATGAAGGTCGAGGCGCGCGGCATTCTTGGTGTTCTCGGCGCTCTCGGTTGCACTAGCGGTCAGCAGGTGCGCCGCCAGGGCACCGCGCAATAGTGCCCGATGCGCCGCCTCACCCAGGTGTGGGGTGCAGACGATTCGCGCGGTATTGCTCTCGGCGGTGCTGTTCGCGGGTGCGCCGTTCGTGACTGCGTACTCTAGACGGTCAAGCTCCACCGTGTAGGTCAGTCCCGCCGCGGAGGTTGCCACCAGGGGCACCGGGCGCACCTTACTACCTGCCCGCTCACCATCAACTACTCCGCCCTCGGTCAGTACTCGCAGGCACTCGCGGTACGCCTCGCGGGCGCGCTCAAGCTCAGCCGGGCAGCCAGTCTGCTTCTGTGCGCGTTCCTGAAGCTCGGTGTAGAGCCGCATCTCGCAGGCGGAGGTGGCGGTCAGATCAGCGAGGGTGAAGGTAAGGTCCATGGTGACTTTTCTGCTGGAGGAGAGGGAAACAAGGCGGGCGTGAAGCCCCGCCGCAGGGAGTGGGTACGAGCTTCGCTTGGGGGGTAAGAGCACTCCGCACCAGCCCTCGTCCTGCAAGGTTGATTTTCAGGTTTCACGTGAAACACTACAGAAAATCAACCTACACAGGATGATTTATAGGGCTTTCGGGGCTTTTCGAGCGTGCCCGCTAAGAGGCTACACCCGCCGCAGTCGCGGTAGAAGTTGTCGCCGGAGCACCCGCCGCAGTAGTAGAAACTGCCGCCTCCGAAGCAGGTGCCGAAGCCCCCGCAGAGGCGCTCGGCGCGGTCGAACGGTTCGCAATCGCCGCCGCGGCAGCGTCCACGCGTTCCTTCGCGGCGGGTAGCGCATCCGAGCCGCCCAGGTCGTTCAGAATGATTGCGAAAATCAGGCGGGTGCCGTCGGGTCGGGTCGCCACACCGCACAGCGAAGATACCGTGTACAGGGTGCCGGTCTTCGCCTGCACAAAGGTGCGCGCGTGCACGGCGTTTGCCGCACCAAAACGACCGGTCAGGGTGCCGCTCACGCCCGCGACCGGGAACGTGCTCATCAGCTGCTCCGCATGCTCGTCAGCATTCAGCAGAGCCACAACCTGCACGAGGGTTCGGGCGGTCACGCGGTCCGTTAAGGACATGCCGCACACGTCTGCCTGCACCAGGTTTTCAATGTTCACGCCGGCATCCACGAGTGCCTGGCGCACGGTCTGCTGTGCCGCTTCGCCGCTGCCTTCTTTACCTGCGGCAATGGCGGCGCAACGGCCGAGCACCTCGGCGAGGGCGTTGTCGGATTCGAGCATCATGTGTTGTGCCTGCTCCAGCAGGGTTGCCGATTCGACCGCGGCGATTTCAACTGCTTCCGCGGGGGCGGTGCGGCGCTCCGCGAGGGTGAAGCTCATGCCGGATTCCTTGCCGGCGGTGTTGAGCGCATCCACGAACGCCTGCTGGGCGGCAACCGCCGCATCATCCGGGCGCACCGGGTTGCTTGCGGTGGACTTGCCTGGCACCGTGTGCGATTCGAGCGCAATCGGGTGAATGGGCGTGATCTGGCCGGACGCCACGTCGGCGGCATCCCAGCCGGGGTTCACGCCGGGGCCGCTGAAGAAGGTGCCGTCAAGGTAGACGGGTAGCGCCGCGGTCGGCTTCTCGCCCTCGTTCAGCGCCTTCACGGTCAGCTCGGCGAGGGTGGTTAGGCCTGCGCGTCCGACAATCTGCTTCGGGTCAGAGGCGCCCGCGCCGAGCAGGGTGTCGCCGCCTGCCATGAGGTACAGTCCGGCGGAGTCGCGGGTGACGCGTGTGCGCAGGCGCGCCTGCAGGTTCGCGTAGTGGTTGAGTGCGAACAGGGTCAGCACCTTAAAAGTGGAGGCGGGTACGCGTGCGGTGTCGGCGTTGGCGGCGTAGAGGTCGGCGGGTGCGGTGGCCGCCTTGATGCTGGGCAGGTTCCCGTCCATGCCGGTGACGAGCAGGCTGTACTGCGGGTAGGTGTCGTCAGCGAAGAGCGCGGTAAGGGCGGCACGTAGTTGCTCCTGTTCCGCTTCGGTCAGTGCGGGTGCGAGGGTCGGGGTGGCGCTCGGGGTTGCGGAGGCGGTCGCCTCGGCGGTGCCGGTGGGGCTGCCGGTTGCGCTGCCGGTGGGGCTTGCGGAACCTTCGGGGCGTTTCTGTTCGGTTGCGGCGGATCCGCAGGCGGTGAGGAGGAACATGCCACCGAGGGTGAGGGCGGCGCGGCGGGTGAGGGTGGTGGTCTGGGTGTTGTGCTTGTTGGAAGGCATCTTTTGAGCATAGCGGGCGGATGGGGTGCCTATCGAATTTACGCGCCGGTGCTGGGATGCTCATGCCGTGCTCCTGCTGCCCCTTATAACCCCTATCTGACCTGTCCGGCATGGTGGCGGGGTGCGGCGGCGGGGTGTGCTGGCGGGCGCGGGACTAGGCGGAATGTTAACTGTGGTGTGAGCGTGGTAAATTACGCTGGTTTTGGCGCCAAATACGCGGTTTCGGTGTGCGTGAACGGGTTACAATGGGTGAGTTCAACACCTAACTTTCGCACCTTGCGCGCCGAAGTCGCCGCGAAAGTGACTCTAACTCACGAGAAAGAAGGTTCCGATGGAACTCGACGTCACTATTGAAATTCCCCGCGGCTCCCGCGTGAAGTACGAAGTGGACCACGAGACCGGCCGCCTGCGCCTGGACCGTGTGCTGTTCACCTCCATGCAGTACCCCACCGCTTACGGCTACTTCGAGAACACCCTCGGTGAGGACGGCGACCCGCTGGACGCAATGCTGATCCTGGACGTTGACGTTGTTCCCGGCGTGCTGGTTGAGTCCCGCCCGGTCGCAGTGTTCAACATGACCGACGAGGCTGGCGGCGACGCTAAGGTTCTGTGCGTTCCCACCGACAAGCGCTACGACCACATCAAGTCCCTGGCTGATGTTCCGGAGCAGCTGAAGGCTGAGATTCAGCACTTCTTCGAGCGTTACAAGGACCTGGAGCCCGGCAAGTGGGTTAAGGGCGAGGGCTGGGAAGACCTGGCTGCTGCTGAGAAGATGGTCCAGGAGGCTATCGACCGTTTCGCAGCTGAGGGTCACTAAGCTGCCGCACCGTTAGGTGCACCCGGTTTTTATCAGGGGGGCGTGTTCCCCGTGTCTGGTTTGTGCGAGTTTTCGTGCGTGCTGGAGGCGGTGGGCACGCCCCCTTTTTTGTTGTGTCTTTCGCCGCATCTGCCTGCACGCCGGGCGTAATTTATTGCGCACAGTGCAGATTCTGAGTATGGTCAAAGAAATTCACTCTTCTTCCGTTCTCACACCTTTCACCGAGGATAGAAAATGAAGAAAACCCTTTCAATCCGGGGCGCTGCGGCACTGTTGGCACTGGCTATGGGCTTCATGGGTCAGGGCGTGGCCCAGGCTGCGCATATTGATCCGAAACCTGCACAGCCTACTGAAGAACCCAAGGCTAATGTCAACTGTTTCGAAATGTACGGCGAATACGGCAGGAACGCTATGAACAGTTGGCAATGGGCAGAGTGCACCGGCCTGATTACGAAGGATCAGGTTGCTGAGCTGTATAACATCGATGAGTGGTCCCTGCCGAATGAGGTCATGACCATTTCGCGAGGCCGCTTGCTGGAGTACCTGTACCAGCTGGCTGGCTCACCCGAGGTGAAGAACCTGCCGGAGAAGTCCCCGTACACCGACCTGACCCCGGATGATGCGCGATATAAGGTTGCTATCTGGGCGACCCGTGTGGGTTTGACCACCGGTTGGTCTGATGGTTCCTTCCACTACGACACTCCGGCGAGCCGTGGCGCCTACTTTACTTTCCTCTACCGTGCTGCGGGTAGCCCCAAGGTAACTCTGGAGCCCCTGGGTAAGGCGAATGCTGCACGATATAAGAAGCGTTTTGCCCCCATTAAGCGAGGTAGTGAGTTGCACCGAGCAATGAGCTGGGCGTACCAGCATGCAATGGCGAAGCGGGAGGATTATGACCTGCCTATGAACTTCAACTACCCCAGCGCCGATTACGTGACATGGGACGCCTACAGGGTGCCGGATTTCTACTTCGCTTCGCACCGCACTATTTTTATTCCTCTTATGATTCTGGACAGTCATGAGGAGCTGGCACCGATTGTGGCTCGTCTGCAGTCGCTGTCCTAGTGGCAGGTGAGCGGAGGGCTTGCTGGGGGCGTGTTTCCCGTGTCTGGTTCGTGCGATTTTTCGTGCGTACTGGAGGCGGTGGGCACGCCCCCTTTTGCTGTGCTCCTTGATTGTGTTCGGAGGTTCCTTGGAAGGACATGTGTAACCGAACTATTCTTCGGAAAACAGCCTCGGAGGGCTTCTTGGGGTGCTAATATGGGCATATTACGAAGAATAGTTCGTATAATCTGAGGTTCTGTAGCGGTGAGGAGGGGACATCCATGGCATTCGACGCAACGGGGTTCGCACAGGAATTTGGTGCGCAGGTTCGCGCCGTCCGCAAGTACGAAAAAATCACCCAAATGGAGTTGGCGTGGATGGTCGGGCTCAGCGATAAAACAATCCGCGATATTGAGCGTGGGTTGCCCGGCCCGTCAATTGGTGCGGTCCTCAAAGTCGCCCAAGAGCTCGGTATCGAGCTGGCTATCACCAACCCCCTCACCTAACCCCTCCCGCACACCTATATAAAGGAACCACCATGCAGAATGGACGCGCAGGACGCCTGCACCCCGCCGTCGGCACTGCCCGCCGCCACCTCGCCGCCGCCCTCGAAAAGCTCCTCGGCGCCGGAAGTATCAAAGCCACCGGACGCTCCCGCACCGCCTCCACTGCGGACGCCGCCGATCTACCCCTGCTCCTGGTCGCCTGCAGCGGCGGCCCCGACTCCCTCGCCCTGGCGGCAATTGCCGCGCACTTCGCCCGCCGCGGCGACGTGCGCGTAGGCGCCATCATCGTCGACCACGGCCTGCAAGAAGACTCCGCCGCAGTCGCCGCGCAGACCGCGCAGACCCTCACCGACCTGGGGCTTCACCCCGTCATCACCGAAAAAGTGCAGGTTCCCGTCGGGAACATGGGCCCCGAAATGGCGGCGCGCACCGCCCGCTACACCGCCTTCACGAAAGCCGTCGAAGCCACCGGCGCCCGCGCCGTACTACTCGGCCACACCCTCGACGACCAGGCAGAAACCGTGCTACTCGGCCTAAGCCGCGGCTCCGGCACACGCTCCCTTGCCGGTATGCCGCCCGTACGCGTCGAAAGGGGCGTCACCTACCTGCGTCCCTTCCTCGGTCTGCGCCGCACCGACATGCTCGACATCTGCGATGCCGAAACCCTCACCCCCTGGATCGACCCGACCAACACCGACGAAACCCTCATGCGTGCCCGTATCCGCCACAGTGTGCTGCCCTACCTGGAGGAGCACCTCGGCGGGGACGTCGCCCGCTCCCTGGCGCGCACCGCCGCGGTGGCCGGCCCCGATGCCGAATACCTCGACGAGCAGGCACAGGTAGTCTACGAGCAGGCGCTCCTACCCGCCGGAACCACCGTGCGTGGCATCGAACGTGAGGACGCCGTGCTACTGGACCGTGCGCAGGTGGCGGCGCTACACCCGGCGCTTCGATTGCGTGTGCTTGCGACCGCCTGCAAGACCGCCGGGGGAGAGAACCCCGGCTTCGAGCGACTGCAGGCGCTGGACTCTTTCACCGCCGAATACGCGGTAGCTGGGCCCGTTCAGATGCCCGGTCACGTGAGTGCGTACCGCCGCCGCAAAATTGTGCATCCGGCAACCGGTGAACGCCTGGACGTGCTCGTATTAGTGCCAACTCGACCCTAACTAGGTGCCCAGCTAGGTGCCCGCGGAGCCCCCTCAGCACACACTATCTGCGTGGTGAGGTGCGCCGCGGCGCCGTTTTAAGCCATACTTAAGGCGAACACCATCCACATTGTCCGCTGTGGGAAGGCATGAAACCCCCGCACCCGGGGCCCCCGGCGGAGGCGCAGAGCGTCTAAAAGAATACGAAGGAATACATCGTGCAGGCTATCGACGTGCAGGACGATATCAAGAACGTTCTCTTCAGCAAGGAAGAGATTAACGCGAAGGTCGCCGAACTGGCGGCGCGCATCGACGAGGACTACGCCGGTAAGGACGTGCTGTTGGTGGGTGTTCTCAAGGGCGCCATCATGATTATGGCTGACCTTTCCCGCGCTCTCAAGGGCCACTACACCATGGACTGGATGGCTGTTTCCTCGTACGGTTCCGGCACCAAGTCCTCCGGCGTTGTGCGTATCCTCAAGGACCTGGACACCGACCTGGTGGGCCGCAACGTCCTAATCGTTGAAGACATCATTGACTCCGGCCTGACCCTCGCATGGCTGCAGCAGAACCTGATTTCTCGCGGCGCAGCTTCCGTTGAGATTTGCACCCTGCTGCGCAAGCCCAAGGTCGTCAAGGCTGACGTTGAGGTCAAGTACGTCGGCTGGGACATCGAGCCCGAGTTCGTTGTTGGTTACGGCCTGGACTTCGCTGAGAAGTACCGCAACCTGGACTGCGTCGCAACCCTGCACCCGCACGTTTACTCCTAAGCCTTCACCTCAGCAACCCTGCTGTAGGTGGTTACGCCCCGCCTCCTCACGCTTGTGGGGGAGCGGGGCGTTGCTGTACCCGCCGGTGGATGTACGTGGAGGCGGATGTACCCGCCGCGGAAGATGCACTTTCACCCCCGCCGAGTGCTACAACCCTTTAGCCCGCAGGTGAAATAGAGAAGCCCGGTACCTAGCCGCCCGCCGGGGTAGGGTACATTTAAGGTTGCATCGTTGGGTGTTCCGGCTGGCATGCCGCAACCCCCGACGGGTTACAGCCGCAACGTAAGGACAAAGCATTGGCGCAAACCCCCAATACTCCGCAGAAAGGCTCGGAGGGCTTCCTGAAGAAGCTGATTAACGGCCCCTGGTTCTGGCCGGGTGCAGCTCTCGTAATCATGCTGGCTTTCCTCATGGCCTCCTTCTTCACTCAGCCCTCGCGTCAGGTGGACACCAACGTGGGTCTTCAGCTACTCAACGACCACCAGGTCAAGAGCGCAAAGATCTACGACGGCGACCAGCGCGTCGAGCTGCAGCTTAAGGACGACTACAAGAAGGGCAACGACAACTACGGTAAGTCGGTGCGCTTCTACTACGTGCAGCCCCGCGGCGACGAAGTTGCTAAGGCAATGGAATCCGCCGAGCTGGAAAGCTACACGGACCAGCCGGTTGAGCACAGCTTCCTGGGCTCCCTGGTGTCCCTGCTCCTGCCGATTCTGATCTTTGGTGCGCTCTTCTGGTTCCTGATGGGACGAGTCGGAGGCGGCTCCTCCGTCATGAGCTTCTCCAAGTCCCGTGCGAAGAAATTCACCAAGGACAAGCCAGAAGTCCGCTTCAGCGACGTTGCCGGCGTGGACGAGGCGCTCGCCGAACTGGAAGAAGTCCGCGAGTTCCTGGCTGAACCCGAAAAGTTCACCCGCCTGGGTGCAAAGATCCCCAAGGGCGTGCTACTGTACGGCCCTCCCGGCACCGGTAAAACCCTGCTCGCCAAGGCTGTGGCGGGCGAGGCTGGCGTGCCGTTCTACTCGATTTCTGGCTCTGACTTCGTTGAAATGTTCGTGGGTGTGGGTGCGTCCCGCGTGCGCGACCTGTTCAAGGAAGCGAAGAGCGACCCCGCCGCCATCGTCTTCGTCGACGAGATTGACGCTGTTGGCCGCCGCCGCGGCGTCGGCATGGGCGGCGGTAATGACGAGCGTGAGCAGACCCTGAACCAGCTGCTGGTTGAGATGGACGGCTTCGACGGCAACTCGAACGTCATCGTCATTGCGGCAACGAACCGACCCGACGTTCTGGACCCGGCGCTGCTGCGTCCCGGTCGTTTTGACCGTCAGATTGGTGTGGACGCCCCCGACATGCAGGGCCGCGAACACATCCTGCGCGTTCACGCCGCAGGCAAGCCGATTGCTAACACCGTTGACCTTGCTCAGGTTGCTAAGCGCACCCCCGGCTTCACCGGTGCTGACCTGGCGAACGTCATGAACGAGGCGGCTCTGCTGACCGCCCGCGATAACGGCAACGTGATTGACGACCGCGCTATCGACGAGGCAATCGACCGCGTCATGGCTGGTCCGCAGCGTTCCTCGCGCATCATGAACGAGCACGAGCGTAAGGTCACCGCATACCACGAGGGCGGTCACGCCCTGGTCGCGGCGGCACTGCGTAACTCCGCGCCGGTCACCAAGATTACGATTCTTCCGCGTGGTCGCGCCCTGGGTTACACCATGGTCATGCCGCAGGACGATAAGTACTCCACGACCCGCCATGAACTGCTTGACCAGATGGCGTACGCGATGGGTGGCCGTGCGGCTGAGGAAATCGTCTTCCACGACCCGTCCACCGGTGCGTCTAACGACATTCAGAAGGCAACCGACACCGCCCGCAAGATGGTTACCGACTACGGCATGAGCGCTGTGATTGGTTCCGTGAAGCTCGGCGGCGAAGACACCGAACCGTTCCTCGGTGGCGGCGGCGCTTCGGCACGCAACTACTCCGACGCGACCGCGGCAAAGGTTGACGCTGAGATCCGCGCCCTGCTGGAGCAGGCACACGATGAGGCGTTCCAGATTCTGCTGGAAAACCGCGATATTCTGGACCGCCTGGCGTTCGCCCTGCTGGAGAAGGAAACCCTGCTCGAGAACGAGATTGCCGAAATCTTCAAGGATGTTCGCAAGCGCCCCGAGCGTGAGCACTGGTACTCCAAGCCGACCCGCGAGCGTACCGACATCCCGCCGGTGAAGGCACCGAGCGAGCTGGCTCAGGAGGCGCAGAAGGCTGAGGAAGCACCTGCCGAGGCGCCGACTGTTCCGGTAGCACCTACGCAGCCGTTGCCGCCTCAGGCGCCCCTCAGCGACCCGGACGCCGACCCGACCGTCGCAATGCCCACCCAGCAGTACCCGAACTACCCCGCCCCTCCGGCGCAGCGCCCGGAGAACGGCACCCCGAACCAGAATGGAGCAGAGAATGAGCGAGGCTAAGAACGCCGTCGACCAGCCGCGTATTGAGGCTGCCGTCCGTGAGATTCTGCTCGCGATCGGTGAGGACCCGGACCGTGACGGTCTGCAGCAGACCCCGGCTCGCGTGGCGCGCGCCTACGCGGAGTTCTTCTCAGGCCTGCACCAGGACGCCGGCGAGATTCTGGGTACGACCTTCGACATCGCCCACTCTGAGATGGTGCTCGTGAAGGACATCCCGTTCTACTCGACCTGTGAGCACCACCTGGTGCCGTTCCACGGCGTGGCGCATGTGGGTTACATCCCCGGCCCGGACGGTAAGGTGACCGGTCTGAGCAAGCTCGCCCGCGTGGTGGATATGTACGCTCGCCGCCCGCAGGTGCAGGAGCGTCTGACCACGCAGGTGGTGGAGGCTCTGGAGGAGCACCTGAACCCGCGCGGCGCGATTGTGGTGATTGAGGCTGAGCACATGTGCATGTCGATGCGCGGTGTGCGTAAGCCGGGCGCGAAGACCGTGACTAGCGCGGTGCGCGGTGCGCTGATGAACGGCGCAACCCGTGCGGAGGCGATGAGCCTGATCTTCTCGCAGCGCTAAGCGCACCCTAGACACGCTGAAAGGGGCGGAGGTGAAAACCTCCGCCCCTTTTCGCATCGCCAAAGTGCTCCGAGAGTGTGTTCTGAGCCGGTACCTTCCGCGGCCGTGGCGGCGCCGATAATGCCGCACCGCAGAAGCTAGAAGAGCCCCGCCGCTAACGCTGCAAGCTACCCTTCGCCTCGCTCGGATTATCCCAACCCAGGGCAAGAGTCACGATCAAGCCCACGGCAATGAAACCGCAACCGGTCGCGGTGCCGAAAGCAATCCAACGCACGGCAGGAGCACCTTCAGCGAGCACAATAGTCACCAGCGCGGCAAGAGCCACCAGGGACAGGATCCAAGCGCCGGTCTTCATATTCACGATGAGTCACTTCCTAGAGTATGTATGTGTATGAGGTGCCCAACCCACACCGCTGTGACGCAGGCAGAGCATACCCTCCCAGGATACCCCTAAATCGGTATGCCATATGCAAATATGGCGCGCTGTGTCATCCGGCAGATTCGGTACGATTAAAACCATGACCGAATCCACCCGTGTAGCACCCCTGCCCTGCGATGCGCTCGCCGCCGAACGCACCCTCGTGATGGGCATCCTCAACGTCACCCCCGACTCCTTCAGCGACGGCGGCAAGCACTACGCCGCGACCGACGCTATCGCCCGCGCCGCCCGCATGATTGCCGAGGGCGCCTCCATTATCGATATCGGTGGCGAATCCACCCGCCCCGGTGCCGTGCGTATCAGCGTGGAGGAGGAGCAGCGCCGCATCCTGCCCGTCATCGAGGCAGTCGCGCAGATGGGCACCACCATCAGCGTTGACACCATGAACCCGCAGACCGCCCGCGCCGCCATTGCCGCCGGTGCGCACATCATCAACGATGTGTCGGGTCTGAACGTGAGCGATGAAATGATTGAGACCGCCGCGGAGCTGCAGGTGCCGTACATCCTCATGCACGCGCGCGGCACCTCCCAGACCATGGACAGCCTGGCGGAGTACCCGTGCGGCGTGGTCACCGAGGTCGTGGAGGAGCTGACCGATCTGCGTGAGCGTTTCCTTGCCGCCGGTGTGCTGCCGCAGAACCTGATTCTTGACCCGGGTCTGGGCTTTGCGAAGGGCGGCATGCAGGACTGGGAGCTGCTCGCCGCCCTTGACGAGCTACAGGGCTTGGGCCACCGCCTGCTCATTGCTGGTTCCCGCAAGCGTTTTATCGCGAACGCCCTCACGGCGGCGGATATGGCGCTGGCTGAGCGCCTGAACGCGAGCGGCTTCACCGCAACCGATGCGGGCGAGGCGGAACGCGAACTGTGGCAGTCGCTGTCGGAGCCGCGCCCGGCTGAGCACCGTGCGGCAGCCTCCGCGGCGGTGACCGCCCTGGTGGCGGCGCGCGGCGTGTGGGCGGTGCGCGTGCACGACGTGCCCGCCAGCGTGGATGCGGTGACGGTCGCCTCCGCGCTGCGTTCTGTCAGCTAAACCTCGCTTGCCGACTACTCGAATACTTTTAGGAGACCCCAATGACCCAGGCAGATTACGCCCGCCACGACCGCATCACCCTCACCGGCATTACCGCCAAGGGCTACCACGGCGTGCTCGACTTTGAGAAGCGCGACGGCCAGCCCTTCGTCGTGGACGCGACCCTGTACAGCGATTTTTCCGCCGCAGCCGCCACGGATGACCTGACGAAGACCACGAACTACGCGCTCGTGGTTGACCTGATTCACCGCCACGTGACGAACGGTTCGCTGGACCTGATTGAGACCCTCGCGGTGAACATTGCCGAGGGTATTCTCGCGATGTTTGAGCTTGTGGAGGCGGCGGAGATTACCGTATCGAAGCCGCAGGCGCCGATTGAGTTGCCGTTCGGTAACGTTGCGGTGAGCGTGTTCCGTGAGCGTGCCGCGGAGCGTGTCGTAGAGGGCGGCCGCTAGTGGCTGGCACCCAGACAACCGATACGCAGAAGCCCAACACCCTGAAACACCGCGCGGTGTTGGCGTTGGGCTCGAACTTGGGCGAAAGCGAAGACACCCTGGAACGTGCCGTCGCCGACCTGGTGGCGGGCGGCGTGCAGCTGGTGCGCGCCTCCGGGCTGTACCGTACCGCCCCGGTGGGTGGCCCGGCGGGTCAGCCGGATTTCGTGAACGCGGTCATTGAGGTGGCCACTGACCTGGGCGCCTACGAGCTGCTGAAGCTGTGTAATGCGGTGGAGGCGGCGCATCACCGTGAGCGCCTGGTGCGTTGGGGCCCGCGCACCCTCGATATTGACGTGATTGACTATGACGGCGTGATCTCTGAGGATCCGGTGCTGACTTTGCCGCATCCGCGGGCGCAGGAGCGTGCTTTCGTGCTGGTGCCGTGGGCGCAGATGGACCCGCAGGCGTACCTGACGGTGACCCGGCGTGCGGAGCCTTCGGGGGAGCGGCCGGATGAGGTTCCCACACCGCTGAGTCGCGAGGTCGTGAACGTTGCGGAGCTGTCCCGCACGCTGCTTGGGGCGGATGAAGACGCTATTAGCTATATGCGTGAGATGCAGGTACCTGATCAGCCTTAAATGTGGCACTCTGGAAGGTAGAGGAACCTACCGAAAGGAAACACCATGAAGCCCCTGAGTTATCGGGCGATTATTGTGGCGGCTGTGTGCGGTGCCGCTGCCGCTCTTATGGTGAATTCCGTGATGATTGGCGCCGGTTTTGGTGAGCTGAATTTTTCGTGGATGCTCGGCGCGGTGTGCCTGCTGGTTGCGGCGGGTGCCGTGTGGCTGGGTGTGCAGGTGGCTCGTTATCGTCGTATTCAGACGCGTGAGAAGGTGCCGCATATGGGCCCGATTCTTGCTGCGCGTGCGGTGGCGTATGCGCAGGGTTCCATCATGACCGGTGCCCTGTTGACGGGCTGGTGCGCTGCGATTCTTGGTTACCATGTGGCGATGGTGTCTGTGCGCGGTTTTTCGGTGGTCTTTTGGGAGGTTCTTGTTAATTGTGTGGGCAGTGTTGCCCTGCTGATTGCTGGCCTGTGGGCTCAGCATTGTTGTCGTATTCCGCCGGAGGATGATGAGGATGCGGCCTCCTCTTCCGGTGCTGTAAAGCCGCGAGAGGGAGGAACCTATGTCGGCTCCTAACCAGAATAGTTATTCGCCGAATGGTCGGTACGGGCAGGATGTCCAGCAGGGTCAGTATGGTCAGCCTGTTCAGCAGAACCAGTACGGGCAGTACCAGCAGGCGGCTTACGGTCAGCCTGGTGCCCCGTATGGACAGCAGACCCAGAATAACCAGCAGACGCAGTATGGACAGCAGGTTCCGCCCGCTGCCGCGTACCCGAACGCGCCTCAGCAGGTTCCCGCGCAGCCGGCACCTTCTCAGCCGGTAAGCTCCCAGCCGGTAGCCTCTCAGCCCGTGCCGGAGCCGCAGTGGGTGCCCGCCGCCTCCGGCTACCTGACGGTTCGTTTTGTTCACACTATTTCTGCCTTGGCGCTCCCGATCCTTGCGGGTGTTGCCATGTATTGTGCGGGCACGTTCTTCGGCGGCCCGGAGGCGCTACGCATCGTCGGCCTGGTGGTGGTCGCGGTGTTTGGTCTGTGGGGTCTGTGGTGGATTCTGACCACTCCGCGCCGTACTCGCGCGCTCGGCTACGCGCTGGAGTCGAATCACCTGATGGCTCGCCGCGGTATCGTGTTCCGTTCCATGAGTTCCATGCCGTACGGTCGCATCCAGTATGTTGATGTGGATTCGGGTCCGCTGGAGCGCATGTGCGGTGTTGCCCGCCTGACGGTGCGCACCGCGGGCACGACCACCGGCACGATGGTGCTGTTCGGTATTCCGCTGAACGTGGCGGAGGAGCTGCGTGCAGATCTGGTGCGCCGCGCCGATGAGCGAATGGCGGCACTCTAATGAGTACCCCGGTTCCGCCCAACCCCGCGCCGCAGGCACCGCAGCCTCCTGCCCCTCAGGCGCCGCAGGAGCAGAAGTGGTGGCGCGCCGATATCCGCACGTTCATCATGAACCTCTGGTTCATTATTCTGCTGGCGTTCGGCTTCTTTCAGAGCATTATCCTGAATATTCTGACCACCCCGCCGAATGAGTGGGGTGCGCGCCTGACGCAGGCATTCGACGAGAACAGTAGTTACCTCAGCGCGACGTACTCGCAGCTCATCGGCTTCGCCGTGCTCGTACTGATTCTGGTCGGTGGCTCGATTGACTGGTGGTTTACCCGCTACAGCCTGGATGATTTAGCGATTCACCGCCGCAGCGGTTTTCTGTTCAAGAAGAACCGCACGATCCGTCTGGAGAGCGTGCAGAGCGTGGACATTTCGCGTCCTCTGGTGGCGCGCCTGCTGGGTCTGTCGGAGCTTCGTTTTGAGGTGGCTGACGGCTCTTCGGAGGCGCTGCACATCAAGTACGTTTCTGCCCGCAAGGCGGAGGTTCTGCGCCGCACCGCGATGGCGAGTATTAACCTGCTGCGTTCGGAGGCGGCTGGCCGCCCGGTCGACGTGCTGCCCGAGAGCATGCAGATTTCGGCTGAGCGCATGCCGGATGCGGATCAGCTGCACCAGCCGTTCGAGGCATCTTACGAGGCGTCCTATGGTGCGCCCGCACAGGACGGCGCCCAGCTCGCTAATCAGCAGGCAACGCCCCAGCAGGGCGCCCAGCAGCCCGCCCCCGAGCAGTCTGTACCCCAGCATCCCGGTACTCAGCAGCCCGGCGCATCCCGTCGCGGCGCTCGTATGCCGATGCCGGTCGCGGCTGACCCCTCGCAGCCGCCGATTTTCCGCATCTCGAATGTGCGTCTGATTGCCTCCATCATGCTGGAGCACCTGGTGTGGCTGGTGCCCGCCGTGGGCGTCATGATCGGTGCCGCCGTCTTCACCGCGATCTTGGCTGGTGAGAGTCCGTTCCTGATTTTCATGGCGTTGCTACCCGGCACCTTCGTACCGCTGCTCGGTTACTTGGGTACGTTGTGGGCACGTTTTGACGGTGCCGCGAACTTCAAAATCACCCCCAGCGGTCAGGGTGGCGTGACCCTGCGCTACGGTTTCACCGGCACGCACACGCAGAACGTGATGGTTGAGCGTATTCAGGCGCTCGCCGTGGAGCAGTCCATTCTGTGGCGTGCGTTCGGCTGGTACCGCATCAAGATGACCATTGCCGGTATTGGTATTGAGCAGAACGACAACCAGAAGCTGGTGACCCGCAATGTTGCTCTGCCGGTCGGCAATAAGCAGGAGACGCTGATGGCGCTGCGTCTGCTCCTACCCGCGCTGGATGAGGCGCAGGCGCAGGTGCTGCTGGATACCGCCGATGGTTCGCTGAAGAGTCAGAAGCCGCAGGTTCCGGCAATGATTGTGACGCCCTCTTCGGCGCGCTGGATGGACCTGCTCACCTGGAAGCGTAACGGCGTGACCACGGTCGGTTACACTGCCGGTTCGGTGCAGGCGACCACTCGCATTGATTCTGATGCGGCGCGTTCGAGCGTTGGTGAGCATACGCGCGGTGACCTGTTGCTGATTCGTGGCGGCTACTTTATCCGTACGCTGTCGATTGTTCCGGTCAGCCGTGTGCTGAGCGTGAGCCGAGGTCAGGGTCCGCTGCAGCGTGCCTTCGGATGCGCGAGTGTGCATTTCGGTACGGTGCCCGGCCCGGTGCGCACGCTCATGATGCACTTGCCGCCGCGTGTCTGCGAGGACCTGGTGTGGTTGATGACGGTTCGGCTGGAGGGTATTGAGCCTTACTACCGCGTACCGGTGATGAGTGGGCGTCCCTAAGCCAGTCCGTCAGTTGAGCTTCCCCGCCGGGTTAGCGGGCAGCAAAACTGCAGATCGCGCCCTGCCGTCAGTGTTCTTCGTGACACCGACGGCAGGGCCTGCGTAAAAGGGAGAATATACTTAAAGCCGTGATACAGCATTCAAAACCTGCGCGTTTGGGCATCGGAATCATTTCAGCCGGGAAGGTTGGCGCCGTCCTCGGCGCGGCCCTGCGCGCCTGCGAGCACACGATTGTGGGCGTTCACGCGGTGTCCGAGGCCTCCCGGGAGCGCGCCGCGATGCTGCTCCCCGATGTGCCACTGCTTCCGGTGGAACAGATTGCCGAACGGAGCGAACTGCTGATTCTGGCCGTCCCCGACGACGAGCTGCCGGGCCTCATCACCTACCTGGCCTCCTCCGGGAGCATCACCGCCGGTCAGCTTTTGGTGCACACCTCCGGCCGTCACGGCACGGAGGTTTTCGCCCCCGCAACGGCCCTAGGCGCCATTGGCCTGGCCATTCACCCGGCCATGACCTTCACGGGCCTGTCCATGGACCTGCAGCGTCTGAACGGCACGAGCTTCGCGGTGACCGGCCCCGCTCCCTTCCTGCCCATCGCGCAGGCCCTGGTGGTTGAGATGGGTGGCGAGCCCGTCCACGTGGCCGAAGCGGACCGAGCCCTGTACCACGCAGCCCTGGCCCACGCCTCGAACCACCTCGTGACGATTCTGGGTCAGTCCCAGCAGATGCTCGCATCCATCGGCATTGAGGACCCGGCCCACTACATGGGTCCGCTGGTCCGCGCGGCCGTGGATAACGCGCTCGCAAGCGGCGAAGGGGCCCTAACCGGTCCCGTTGCGCGCGGCGATGCGGGTACCGTGGCCGCCCACATGAGGGCGCTCGGCGAGTATGCACAGGGAGAAAAAACAGGTGATATTACAGACTCTTACGCCGCTCTGGCGCATGCGACCGCAAAAAGGGCGCATAATAGAGGTTTGTTAAACGATGAACAACTGGAACGGATCGAAAGCCTGGTGGAACCTTCCGCGAACGTGGAGTACACCGGCGACACCGACGATTCTGCCCCCGAAAACAAGGAGTTCTCGTCATGACTGAGACTTCGATGCCCCGCGTCGTGACCACCATTGCGGAGTTCCGCACCGCTATCGCGCAGGCTTTGGCCACCGCGCAGGACGCCCTGGACCGTGCTGCCCGCCTCGAGGCGGAGCAGAACGGCACTGACGTTCAGTACCGTACCGCCACCCTGGGTTACGTGCCCACTATGGGTGCCCTCCACGATGGCCACGCCACACTGCTGCGCCGCGCTTCCGAGCAGAACGACGTTGTTGCCGCCTCTGTGTTTGTGAACCCGCTGCAGTTCGGCCCCGGCGAGGACTACGAGGCGTACCCGCGTACCCTTGAGGCCGACGCCGAGCTGGCTGGTGCCGCCGGCGTGAGCATCATCTTCGCCCCCTCGGTGGAGGAGATGTACCCCGACGGCGACCCGCTGATCCGCATCTCGAGCGGCGAGCTGGGCACCAAGTTCGAGGGCGCAACCCGCCCCGGACACTTCGACGGCGTGCTGACCGTGGTGAATAAGTTCTTCAACATCATTCGCCCCGCCGCCGGCTCGCACCCGGTGAACGCGTACTTCGGCCAGAAGGACGCCCAGCAGTACATCCTGATTCAGCGCATGGTTCACGACTTCAACCACGACGTGACCCTGCGCCCCGTGGCCATTGTGCGCGACGATAACGGCCTGGCCCTCTCCTCGCGCAACGGCTACCTGTCGGATGAGGAGCGCGAATCGGCTCTGGTGCTCTCCCGCACCCTGGCCATGCTGCGCGAGAACTCGCTGAACCGCGGCTTCCACGAGATTGACCTGGAGGGCGCGCGCGAGCGCATCAACTCCACCCCGGGCGTGCGCCTCGATTACCTGGAACTGGTCGACCCGATGACTTTCGGCGAGCCGACCGAGGATTCGGAGCGTGTGCTGGCCCTGGTCGCCGCGTATGTGGGCCCGACCCGCCTGATTGACAACATGGACCTGCGCTAAGCGTTCGCTGAATTTCGTTTAGAGACTTCCCAACACACTACACAGATAGGTATCACCGTGAGCACTGAGCACCACGCCGCACCGGCGATTGCTGATATGTCCGAGCAGATGCAGATTCGCCTGGAGAAGCGCGCGAAGCTGATTGAGTCGGGTCGTGAGGCATACCCGGTGGGCTTGCTGGATTCCGAGGGTAACCGTGTGGAGCCCAACCACATCGAGGATCTGCGCGCCGAGTACGACCCGAAGCTGGAGTCCGGCGAGCTGAAGGCTGGCGACGAGACCGACCGCGTGGTGCACGTGGGCGGCCGCGTGGTGTTCGTTCGTAACACCGGTAAGCTGTGCTTCGCGACCCTGCAGGGTGGTACCGAGGGTAAGCGTATCCAGGCGATGCTGTCGCTGGCTGAGGTTGGCGAGGAGTCCCTGTCTGAGTGGAAGTCCCTGGTTGACCTGGGTGACCACGTGTTCGTGACCGGCCGCGTGATTGTTTCTCGCCGCGGTGAGCTGTCCATTATGGTGACCGACTGGAAGATGGCGTCGAAGGCGCTGCGCCCCATGCCGGTTCTGCACAAGGACCTGAACGAGGAAACCCGTGTTCGCCAGCGTTACCTGGATCTGATGGTTCGCGAGGAGGCTCGCGAGCTGGTGAAGAAGCGAGCCCTGATTACCCGCACCGTCCGCCGCGTGCTGGAAGATCACGGCTACATTGAGGTTGAGACCCCCGTTCTGCAGCTGGTGCACGGTGGCGCGACGGCTCGCCCGTTCCGTACTCACCTGAACGCTTTTGACCAGCCGATGACCATGCGTATTGCGACTGAGCTGCCGCTCAAGCGTGCAGTGGTTGGTGGCATTGACCGCGTGTACGAGATTGGTCGCGTGTTCCGTAACGAGGGCGTGGACTCGACCCACAGCCCCGAGTTCACCACCCTGGAGTGCTACGAGACCTATGCTGATCAGTTCGTGATGGCTGAGCGCATGAAGGAGATTATCCAGAGCTGCGCGAAGGCTGTCGGCACTGAGCGTATTGAGACTGAGAACGGCACCATTGACCTGTTTGGTGAGTGGAAGTGGGTTGGCGTGTACCCGGGCCTGTCCGAGGCTGTGGGCGTTGAGATCACCCCCGAGACTGACGCTTCCGTTCTGCGCGAAATTGCTGAGAAGCACGAGGTGGACATCGACCCGAAGTGGGACGCTGAGAAGCTGGTGACCGAGCTCTTCGGTGAGATCGTTGAGCCGACCCTGGTGAACCCGACCTTCGTGTACGATTACCCGCCGAGCGCTCAGCCGCTGGCTCGTCCGCACCGTTCCGGTGAGCCCCTGATTGAGGCGTGGGACCTGATTATTGGCGGTATGGAGCGCGGTACCGCGTTCTCCGAGCTGATTGACCCGGTCATTCAGCGTGAGCGCCTGACCGCCCAGTCGCTGCTGGCTGCTGCCGGTGACGATGAGGCGATGGAGCTGGATGAGGACTTCCTGCGCGCCCTGGAGCACGGTGCACCCCCGATGGGTGGCCTGGGTCTGGGCATTGACCGTCTGATTATGTTGCTGGCGGGCGATCAGGATCCGGAGCGTCCGGGTACTGTGGTGCGTCAGCCCGGTATTCGTGAGACTATTCTCTTCCCCCTGATGAAGCCGGAGGCCTAAGCTTCCCCTTCACCTGTGAGGGTGTTAATGCGGCGGGTGCCGCGGATACGGTTGTATCTGCGGTACCCGCCGTTTTCTGTGTACTCTTTTGCACGGTGTATAGCTTCTGGGGTGGGGTTTCTGTTTATTTACACAGGTCAGGGGCGTTTTTACTCTATTCTGGTGCTGATTTATGCTGCTCTATTCACTCTGGCGGGGGTTTCTGCTCTTATGCATGAACGCGTTACATAGAAAATAATGAGGGGTTGAGAGGTGGCAGAATTTCGCTTTTGAATAGGGCTGAAATGTATGGTGTGAATGGTCTAATGTGCAGGCTCGTGCGGGCGCTATATTGCGCTCAGATTGTCGGGGACGCCGGGGCGCATTATTAGGTGTCTTTGTCTCTGGGGGCTGTGTCTGCTGTCTGGAAGAATCCAAAGTATTTGCACTCTAAACTTCACTTTAATGTTCTTGTAGCGAGTGCAGATTTAGCGGGGATGCACAGAAGCGATATATCGCTGCGGGTGATTGGTGCATTGTTTCAATGCTCAGAATATTTTCGGAATCTTTAATATATTTCTGTTACTATATGAAAGAAAATTAGTACATAAATATATCCGGCACACTATTTTCTCAATCCCGATAGAGGCTTTTGAGTTTACTCCACAGGATATATGCAACAGATGAGGAGGTGCCTCAATGGCACAGAAGGTTCGCATCATCCTTGAAGACGATCTCGATGGCGGCCCCGCAGACGAAACTATCCGTTTTGGTCTGGACGGCGCTCACTACGAAATCGATCTGTCCTCCGCAAACGCAGCTCGCCTGCGTGACGCTATCCGCCCCTTCGTAGCGAAGTCCCGCCGCGTGCAGGGCAGCGCTACCCAGCGCACCCGTGCCCCCCGCGGCACCGCTGCTCCGGTTAAGCGCAACCCCGAGACCGCAGCAATTCGCGAGTGGGCTAAGGCTAACGGCCACAAGGTTTCTGACCGTGGCCGCATCCACCAGGACGTTCAGGACGCATACTACGAAGCAATGAAGGCTCAGGGCTAAAGGCTCTCAGTGTTCATGCTGTCGGAGGGTTTAGTGCTTTAGGGTTCTAATCCTCCGGGCACTAAAGGCGGATGGTGTTATCACCGTCCGCCTTTAGTTTTGCCCCGGTATTTCTTGATATGCGTTACATATCTGCTGGGGTGGGGGTGTTTTTATATCACCCACCCCAATTAACTATTTACATGTAAAATATATTGATCCTTTGCTGATGCCCGCTTCTGAATTATTAGGAGGAAGATGCGGGGAATCGGATGCACAATCTGGTGTCGAGTGCGGGTTCCCCATTTAGGTTTCATGCATTGGCAGGAACGCTAAAGGTAATGGTGCATTAATCTCTTCAAAGCGGGGGATATGCGCTGTGATATTCATGCGGTCGTTGAGTCGAGTATTCCATCGAAGGGGCTGGAATGTACTGACTGGAATTTTTGAATAATTAGGGGCCCTGCACCTTCTGTGGGGCTTTCGGAACTTACGGATTATCTCCTGATGGGGTGCCGAAATGATGCGGGAATTATCCGGAAAATAAGCGCCGTGTTATCCGGCAAATATTTTTGCGAATTATTGAAATTTCTCACTTAAACATATAAATTTTTAAAAATTTCTGCAATATATTCATGCACGTGCAGGAAACAAGCGGTTTAGGCGTTGGTCTATGTGGGTTCTTGTGGGTTCGCTTCTTCCGCAATCCCTCGTATCGGCACCGTAGCCCCGCAGAACCCACCTGTAACACCTCCCGGCGGTACATCCGACGGCAATATGCGCACACTCTGCACAGGAAACCCCGGCAAAAGTAGCTAGCCCCGGGAAAAGCAGCTAGGACCGGCAAAAGTAGCTAGCCCCGGCAAAAACAGCTGGCCTCGGGAGAAGCAGTCAGCACCGACAAAAACAGATAGCACCGACCGGGCGGCGCTCATCCGCCTTCAGGTAGGGTTGCCTGCGTGAGCTAGACCCCTCAAAACTGCCCCCGAGCCCCGCCAGAAGCCCCGAAACCGCGCCTAAACCGCCCCGAACAGCTCATCTGTTCTCTTGATGGCGAACAGACGCCCATCAGCCCGCCCTTTCAGCCGCGCTCAACGTACTCTTGTATCAATAGGAAAATGCAAGGAGTGCGTAAATGTTTGAACGCTTTACCGATCGAGCTCGGCGTGTTGTGGTGCTTGCCCAGGAAGAGGCACGCATGCTCAACCACAACTACATCGGTACCGAACACCTGCTGCTCGGTCTGATTCACGAGGGCGAAGGCATCGGTGCTCGCGCCCTGGAATCATTGGGCGTTACCCTGAACGCAGTACGTGAACAGGTTCAGGACATCGTCGGCCCCGGCCCCCAGGCGCCTAACGGCCACATCCCCTTCACCCCGCGCGCGAAGAAGGTTCTCGAACTGTCCATGCGCGAGGCTATTCAGCTGAACCACGGCTACATCGGCACCGAACACATCCTGCTGGGCATGGTTCGTGCAAACGAGGGCGTGGCAAACCAGGTGCTGGTCAAGCTGGGCGCTGAGCCCGCTGCCGTGCGCCAGGCCGTGATGGACTTGATTTCCGGCTACCCCGGCAACAACTCCGGTGAAAAGGAAACCGCCGGCGTGGGTGCAGGCAACTCTCGCGAAGGCACTCCCGCGGGTTCGACCATCCTGGATCAGTTCGGCCGCAACCTCACCGCAGCAGCGCGTGAGGGCGAGCTGGACCCGGTCATCGGCCGCCACAAGGAGATGGAACGCGTCATGCAGGTCCTCTCCCGCCGTACTAAGAACAACCCCGTGCTGATTGGTGAGCCCGGTGTCGGTAAGACCGCCGTCGTGGAGGGCCTGGCACAGGCTATCGTGCACGGTGACGTCCCCGAAACCCTCAAGGACAAGCACCTGTACACCCTGGACCTGGGCTCCCTGGTCGCAGGTTCGCGCTACCGCGGTGACTTCGAAGAGCGCCTGAAGAAGGTTCTGAAGGAGATTCGCTCCCGCGGCGACATCATCCTGTTCATTGACGAGATCCACACCCTCGTTGGTGCAGGTGCCGCAGAGGGCGCAATTGACGCTGCCTCCATCCTCAAGCCCATGCTGGCTCGAGGCGAACTGCAGACCATCGGTGCAACCACCCTGGACGAGTACCGCAAGCACATTGAGAAGGACGCCGCCCTGGAGCGCCGCTTCCAGCCGATTCAGGTTGATGAGCCCTCTCAGGAGCTCGCCGTGCAGATCCTCAAGGGCGTGCGCGATAAGTACGAGGCACACCACCGCGTCACCATTACCGACGAGGCTATCGAGACTGCCGTGAACCTTGCGGCACGCTACATCTCTGACCGCTTCCTGCCGGATAAGGCTGTCGACCTGATTGACGAGGCGGGCGCACGCCTGCGCATCAAGCGCATGACCGCACCCCCGGAAATCAAGCTGCTCGACGAGAAGGCCGCCAAGCTGCGCCAGCAGAAGGAAGACGCCATCAACTCCCAGGATTACGAGAAGGCCGCAGGCCTGCGTGATCAGGAGCAGAAGGTCCTGGCTGAGAAGGAAGAAGCCGAGAAGGCATGGCGCGAAGGCGGCGACGCATTCGGCACCGTGACCCCCGAGGTTATTTCTGAGGTTCTGGCCGCTTCCACCGGTGTTCCCGTCTACAAGATCACCGAGGAAGAGTCCAGCCGCCTGCTGACCATGGAGCAGGAGCTCCACAAGCGCGTTATCGGTCAGGAGCACGCTATTGCGGCACTGTCCCGCGCTATCCGCCGTACCCGCGCAGGTCTGAAGGACCCGCGCCGTCCCGGTGGTTCGTTCATCTTCGCCGGTCCGACCGGTGTGGGTAAGACCGAGCTTGCCAAGGCTCTTGCCGAGTTCCTGTTTGGCGATGAGGATTCGCTCATCACCCTGGATATGTCCGAGTACCAGGAGAAGCACACCGTCTCCCGTCTGTTCGGTGCGCCTCCCGGCTACGTTGGCTACGATGAGGGCGGCCAGCTGACCGAGAAGGTCCGCCGCAAGCCGTTCTCCGTGGTCCTGTTCGACGAGGTTGAGAAGGCCCACGCCGACCTGTTCAACTCGCTGCTGCAGATTCTGGAAGACGGTCGCCTGACCGACTCGCAGGGTCGCGTGGTGGACTTCAAGAACACCGTCATCATCATGACCACCAACCTGGGCTCGCGCGACGTGAACCGCCGCATCCCGGTTGGTTTCCAGGCGATGGACGACACCGCAGCCGACTACGAGCGCATGCAGGCACGCGTGATGGAGAACCTCAAGGAGCACTTCCGCCCCGAGTTCCTCAACCGCGTGGATGACATTATCGTCTTCCCGCAGCTCTCCGAGTCTGAGATTCTGCAGATTGTGGACCTGTTCGTGGGTCGCCTGGCTAAGCGCCTGGCGGAGCAGGATATGTCCATTGAGCTGACCAACGCTGCGAAGGTCCTCATGGCGGCTAAGGGTTACGACCCGTCCATGGGTGCTCGTCCGCTGCGCCGTGAGATGCAGCGCAACATTGAGGACGCCCTGTCTGAGAAGATCCTCTTCGGCGACATCAAGCCCGGTGAGAAGATCACCGTGGACGTTGAGGGCGAGGGCGACTCCGCGAAGTTCGTCTTCTCTTCTCAGCCGATGAAGGAGCTGGCTCTGGACTCGGTGCAGGAGCTGAACGAGGATGCCGCAGAGGCTCCCGCAGCTGAGGCACCTGCTGCTGAAGGTCAGGGCAACGACTAAGCTCTGGAATAAGTCCTAGGTAGCTAGGCTTAGCGCACTAAACGCCTGAGGGGCGGTACCGGAATTATTCGGTACCGCCCCTCAGGCATTTCTATTATAAGCCCCAGGAGCCTCTAGGAGCCTGTCTGCGGCGGGTACTAGAGCGAGACGAGCACAGTACCGCCCTGCGTGACTTCGCGGGCGAGAGAGTCCGCCAGAAGCCCCGCGTAGCAGCGCTGCAGCTGCTCGGCGGCGGGGGAGAGCGCATACAGCGCCTTGAGCGGGCGATGCACCGCGGCGGGTGCATCCGCCGGGAAGGCCAAGTCAGGCGAAGCCGTATCGCCAGCCGAAGCTACACCCGCGCTCAAAATCAGCTCACGATTCACCGGCTCATGCGCCGCACGCAGCACCGCCATGACTGCGCCGCGCACCTGGCGGTCCGTGCCGTGCCAGCTCTGACCCTTGGGGGTGTAGTCCGCCTCCGGCTTGCCTGCCGCAACCCAGGCGCACAGATCCTCCACCGGGCACAGCTGACAGGTCGGGGACTTTGCCGTGCAGACCAGCGCGCCGAGCTCCATGGTTGCCGCATTCCACAGGCAGGAGGTGGGGGTGTCGGCGGGCATGAGCGCCTCCGCCAGGCGAGTCTCAGCAGCCGTCAACGAACGCGAGGGCAACGCCTTGCCGGAGACAGCGCGCGCATGCACGCGGCGGATATTCGTATCAATCACCGTCGCGCGTAGACCGAATGCGAACACGCTAATCGCCGCCGCCGTGTAGGAGCCCACGCCCGGCAGCGCCAGTAGCGCATCGTAGTCGGCGGGAACCTCGCCGCCGTGCTGCTCCACAATCGCTACAGCGGCACCGTGCAGACGCTGCGCGCGGCGCGGGTAACCCAGGCGGCCCCAGGCGCGCACCGCCTCCGAGGTGGGCTCGGCGGCAAGGTCAGCGGGGGCGGGCCAGCGGCGCATCCACTCCTCCCACACGGGCAGCACGCGCTTGACGGGGGTCTGCTGTAGCATGAACTCGCTGACCATCACACCCCAGGGGGTGCACTCGTCGCGGCGCCACGGAAGGTCGCGTGCCTGGTCGAGGAACCACCGGTTGATTCGGTGGTGGAGCGCCTCGGTATTCGTGCCTTCGGGCAGGGTAGGTTCCGGGCGTGTGCGTGCGGTGCGTTTGGGCTCTGAGGTCATCCGAAAAGCCTACGCCACAGGGCATATATTCCCAAAACCGCATGAATAGAGTTCACTGTGAATCTCAGGGTTAAACCCGGTATCCTTGAGGTATGTCTGAAAATGGTCCCGTTCTGCCTCCCGAAGTCTACCGCCGCCGTCGTATCGTGGCGGTTATTGCTCTGCTCGCTGTCATTCTGCTGTTGGTCGCTGGCGTGACCTCCATGGTCGGCATGATTAACGGCAAGAAGGACGCCACTGTAGCCTCCACTGCGACGGCTTCCGGTGCGCCCTTCCAGAGCTTCAGTGCTCGCCCCTCCGAAACTGCTTCGGCCACCCCGTCCGCTAGCGCGACTGCCTCTGCAACCGCGTCGGCTACTGCTTCGGCAACCCCCTCGGTGACCGCTTCTGCGGCACCCATTGCAAGCGTGACCACCGCAGCGGCAACCCCTGCGGCAACCACCCCTGCGGCGACCCCGACTACCCCCGTGCCGGCACCCTCGGTGACCACTGCGGTTGCTGTTGCGGCGTGCACCGCGAACGACCTGAAGGTGACCGTCACCCCCGCGAAGCGTACCTTCGCGGCCGGTGAGCAGGTGTCCTTCCACGTGACCTACACGAACTCCTCGAAGACCCCCTGCGCTGTGGGTGGCGAGGGTGCGAACACCGGCGTGGACCTGAACATCACCTCCGGTGCGGCTCAGGTGTACACCCGTAGCCTGTGCGCGGCGACCGCCGTTCAGAAGTCTGAGGTAGCCGCAGGTGCTGAGGGTGCAGCCGACCTGGCGTGGGATCGTAAGATCAACGTCCTGGGTTGCTCCTCCGCTTCGACCGCTCAGAAGGGCTCTTACTGGGCGACTGCCACGGTGAATGGTGTGACTTCGGCTCAGGTGAACTTTGTGATTCAGTAGTTCACTTCTATAGTTTTCGCCCGTGAATGGGCACGCAAAAGCCCCCGTGCTGGATATTCTCCGGCACGGGGGCTTTTTTGTATAGGTCTATTGCGTGGCACTATTTGGAGGCGCGCGGCTTGGCGAAGCGGCGCTCACCCAGGTACCCGAGCAGGCTACCGAATGCGGTCCACTGTAGTGCCGCCAAAAGCAGGGTGGACAGGTCGGTCACCTCAAAGGAATTGGGGATGACCTTGAACCACAGCAGCGGCAGGTAAATCAGGAACAGAATGGGGGACGCCCACACGAAGAACGGGACGGGGCGCTTAGCCGACGGATACTTAGCTCGTGAGTACGACATTGTGACCTCCAAGGGGTGTCATGATGCTTGAGGCACCAGGGTGCGGAGGGAACTCCGCTGTCACTACATCATAATGCAAAAGGTTCTTGTGAGGCAGGAAAAGGCCGCCGTGCCAGATAGTCTCCGGCGCGGGGGCTTCTCGTATGAGCTTTTGTTAGAGGTACTTCTCCAGGCTGCTCTCCGCCATGCGGGAGAGCTGCTCGCGCACCGTGCGGGCACGAGCCTCACCCACACCGTCCACGGCGCGCAAATCCTCAAGGGACGCCGCCATCAGAGCCTGCAGGCTGCCGAAGCGCTCCACCAGACGCTCAGAAATAGCGTTCGGGATGCTCGGAATACCGGCGAGCAGACGGAAACCGCGAGGCTGCAGGGGGAACTCCAGGTCGGGGTTCTCGCCAAAGCCGACAGTGCGGGCAATCGTGCGCAGATCCACGATAGCCATATCGTCCAGGTTCTGAAGCGCCTCAACGCCGGCGGCGATCAGCTCGTCATTCGTCTCGGGCAGATAGTCGCGCAGAATCAGATCGCTGGCGGTCATCTCGGGGGCGCGCAGCTCCTCCAGCTGCAGGGCAATCAGGCGGCCGTGCACGCCGAGCTCCAGCACGTAGTGGCTGACCTCGCGGATAATGCGGTTCACCATCTCCATACGCTGAAGGGTCATCGCCACATCCGCCAGGGACACGTTGGACTCAATCTCCAGGGCCGAGAGTGAGGAAAGCACCGAACGCAGGCGCTTCTTATAGCTTTCAAGGGTCTGAATCGCCTGGTTCGCGCGGGCCATGAGGTACTGGCTGTCCTCGACCGTGTAGCGGGTGCCGTCAACGTACACCGAAATCATAGACATCGACGCGCTCACCGAAATCACCGGGAAACCGGTCTGAATCGCGGTGCGTTCGGCGGTGCGGTGGCGGGTACCGGACTCGTTCGTGTCAATGGAGGCGTCCGGCATGAGCTGCACGCCGGCGTGCAACAGGCGGGTGGCGTCACGGTCGCAGATGATAGCGCCGTCCATCTTCGCCAGCTCGCGCAGGCGCGTTGCCGAGAACTCGGTGTCGATGTTGAAACCGCCCGAAGACAGGGAGGATACGGTGCGGTCGGATCCGAGTACGATGAGCGCGCCCGTACGGCCACGCATGATGCGTTCCAGGCCCTCGCGGAGCTCGGTGCCGGGGGCGATTCGGGCGATAGTTTTAAGCAATAGGTCACTATAATTCATCTGCACGAAAACCATTGTACCCGTAAGGGTGGTTATTGAGCCAGGTCAGGGGCGGAACGGCGGGCTAAAGTGCCTCAAAAACGAACGGATATTCTCGATATTTATACGGGAGTGCACCGGGCTAAACTATCTGCGTTTAAGAGTAAAAATGCGTTCTGTGGTACCCCATTTCGCCGTGACCAAACACCGCGCGCCATATCGCCCCAGACCCTAAAATAGACCCATGACCGCGCGCACGAAAAACACCAAAACCGCACCCGCCTACCGCTGCACCGAATGCGGCTGGACCACCGCCAAATGGGTAGGCCGCTGCGGGGAATGCCAAACCTGGGGCACCGTCGAAGAAGCCGCCGGGGGAACCCGCGCGCGCACCCGCGCCGCATCCAGCGTGCAGAAACCCGCCCAGCCCATCGCCGAGGTCGACTCGCGCGTCGCCGCCTACATGAGCACCGGAAACCCCGAATTTGATCGCGTGCTCGGTGGTGGACTCGTACCCGGCGCGGTCATCCTCATGGCGGGCGAACCCGGCGTGGGCAAATCCACCCTGCTGCTGGATGTCGCCGCCACCTTCGCGCGCGGCACCGCCGGGATTGCGGGACAGCAGGGGGCGCAGAATATCGCACCCCAGCCGCCGCGCCCGGTCCTGTACATCACCGGCGAGGAATCCGCCGCGCAGGTCAAGCTCCGCGCCGACCGCATCGGCGCCATCGCGGAAACCCTCTACCTGACCAGCGAAACCGACCTCGGCACCGCCCTAGCGCATATTGAGCAGATCAACCCCTCCCTGCTGGTCATCGACTCGGTGCAGACCCTCGCCTCCGCGGAAGTTGAGGGTAGCGCCGGCGGTGTGACCCAGGTGCGTGAGGTTGCCGCCTCCGTGATTGCCGCGGCTAAGGAACGCAATATGTGCACCCTGCTCGTGGGTCACGTGACTAAGGAAGGCACCATCGCGGGCCCGCGCCTGCTTGAGCACCTGGTGGACGTGGTCTGCCAGTTCGAGGGCGATAAGCACTCGAATATCCGCATGCTACGCGCGATTAAGAACCGCTTCGGACCCACCGACGAGGTGGGCTGCTTCGACATGCACGAGGACGGCATCGCACCGGTGCTGGACCCCTCCGGCATGTTCGTCTCCAGTACCCCGCACCCGGTGGCGGGCACCTGCGTGACCGTCACGATGGAGGGCCGCCGACCCCTGCTCGCGGAGGTACAGGCGCTACTGGATCAGGCGGTGGCACCCGCCCCGCGCCGTACCGTTTCGGGCCTGGATTCGGCGCGTATTCAGATGCTGCTGGCGGTGCTGCAGCGCCGCGCCGGGCTGAACGTGGGCAAGCTCGACTGCTATGTATCCACGGTGGGCGGCGCAAAAATTGCCGAGCCCGCCGCCGACCTGGCGTGCGTCATGGCGCTTGCCTCGGCGGCGCAAAATAAGCCGCTACCGCGCAAACTCGCAGTCTTCGGCGAGGTGGGCCTGGCGGGTGAAGTGCGCGCCGTGCCGGGCATCCGCCAGCGCATTGCGGAGGTGGGCCGCCTGGGCTTCACGCACGTGCTGGTGCCCGCCTCCCCGACCGGCGTGGGGGACGTGCCCGAGGGCGTGACCGTGCGTGAGGTAACCACCCTGGGCGAGGCGCTCGCGCTGCTCTTCCCACAGAAGTAGCCGCCCGCGCATCAACAGCATAGAGATAGCGGAGGAGGGGGCTCCCGGCTGGCGTGAATACCGGCCGGGAGCCCCCTCCGTTGCGTCTTGATGGGTTGCCGCTGACCCCGCTAGAAACCCTCCAGAAACCCGCTAGGAGGAGCGGCTCTCCTCCTCGTTCTCGTGCAACATGATGTTGATCGAGCGGGTGTTGAGCTTGTTCGTGTGGTGGGTGTTCACCGCGCTATCGGTCACGTCATCAACCACCGTGGAGTCGTCCATGTCAGCGTCAACAATCGGGATTGCCGAGGTGCGTGGTGCATGCTTCGTGACCGCCTCGCCCAGGGGCACCAGAACCGCCACGGCGTCCTTGTGGGACATGCCGGTCGCCTCCAAAAAGTCGACCACAATCAGGCGGAGCATCAGCACCAGCGACTCGCCCTCAAAGGTCGCCACACCCATGGTGCGCGGCTCGAGGGTGCCGGCAAGCTTGATCATGCGTTCGCGTGCCTCCATCATGTAGTGCTCGCGTTCGCCTTCCGTCGGTGCAGACATGCCCAGGCCGAGGCTCTGCGCTGCCAACGACAGCTCGGTCAGCGCGTCACTGAGTGAAAGCTGCGCGGCAGTTCGTAGCTGCACGTGGTGAATCGTGGACGCCATGCGGCGGTTGAGCACGCGGTCGTTACGAATCGCCAAATCCACCGCGGCGAGGGTCTTCGCCATGCGCGCCAGCTCGCCCTTGCTCTTGCGGCTATTCCAGGACAGCTCGCTCATGCCCTGCGCGGTAATCAGGTCACCGCGGCATGCATCGTAGAGCGGCTGCAGGGCGCGCGCATCGAGCAGGCTCTGGTACGCCTTGTTGTAATCGTAGTAGCGGATTGCCTCGGAGGAGAGCTGGAAAACCTTCGCGAACGCATCCATGAGAGCCTGCGCGCGGGCACGCGGGTTCTTACGCGGGTCGCGCGGCATCAGATACATCGCGAGGAACGCGAACGCGCCACCGACGATACCGTCAAAACTGCGGGTGAACGCATCGTCAGGTACGGGCAGCAGCAACGTGAAACAGGCCTGGAAGCTGAGCTGAATCGTAAAAATAATGCCCTTATCAATAAATCGGGCAATAATCACGGTCAAGAAAAGCACCACTGCCGCCTGCCAGGTACCGTGACCGAGCAGGATCAGCAGAAGGTCGCCAATGAGAATGCCGAGGGTCACGCCGAAGGAGACCTCAAGGATTCGGCGGGAATGCTTAGCACCGCTTACATAGCCGAGGGATACGAGGGCAGCCACCGGCGCGAAAATGGGCTCGTGGTGGCCCAGGACGCGCTCAGCGAAAAGCCAAGCGCCCATAGACGCCGCAACAATCTGCACAGACTGAAAGAAGTCTGCTCGGACTCGGTGAATACCCTCATGAATGAACTGTCGGGTGTTCTGTTCAGTAGTGCGTAGAATGTCTGCGAATCGTGCCATGGGCACCATCATACCGGCGCACATGCGGTGCACAAGGGGGTAGGGGAGTGTTGGGTTGAAGTGTGAGAGACCCCGCGCCCCGAACCCCGCTTAGCGCCTCGGCTTGGGCGGTTTTGCGTGCCGAAACCTCAGCTTGCGTGCCGAAACCTCAGTGCAAGGGGCTTAGCCGCGAATCTAGCCGCGGAGGCGGCGCGCCACCCTCGCCAGCAGACCCGGCTGGGCGGGATGCGCCTCGGCGGGTGCTTCAGAATAAGCCTCAACGGTGACGGGGCGCGTCTGTTCTGCACCGTGCGCCCCGTGAATACCGTGCGCGCTGTACCCGCCACCGATTGTGCGGGCGCGCTCGAGCTGCCGGCGGTGCTCGGCATCCCAGGAATGCGCCCGGTCAGACATCGCCCACTCGAACCCCGCGGTGAGGGAGGTTTCGGTGAAGAGCTCGCGGGCGGCACGGACGGTCGCACCCAGCGGCTCGGGGAGCGCCGGAACCTGCTCCACGGCGGGGAAGGGCGCGGGTGCCTCTACTTCGTCCAGCTTTTCTGCGCCAGATGCAAGAATCTGCGCCAGCAGGTAGGCACGTTCGGCTCGCAGAACCTCCAGCAGCTCGGTGCGGCGCGCATCCGATGTCACCGCCGCGTGTCGCAGGGCGGCGGCAACCATCAGCTCGGGAACACCACCGGCGAGCATGCCCAACGGCAGGGTGAACTCGCCCAGCCCGTACAGGCTCAGGGCGCCGCCCACGCGCATCTGCGTGAAGGCATCCGGCACGAGGGCAAGCACGGGAATACCCGCCGCGGCGGAGAACACCGCCGGGTGGTAGCGGCTGGTCAGAGTAAACGCCGCCGCACGGTGCACGGCGATGCTCTGGTCGGCGTGCAGAATCGGTAGCAGGGTCGCCGGGGTGGATGGGCTGAGCCGCTCGGCGATGCGCTGGTGCGCCTGAATATCGCCGCTTGTCGGGTCCTGCGGGTCACCGTAGTGGCTCAGGAAAACGGGTGCGTAGCCGTGTTCGCGCCACATGCCGTCGAGTAGGCGCGCAATCTGCTGCGCCTGCTGGTTGGTGCATTCGTTGACGGTTACGCAGACGTAGTGCTCCGGCAGCTCATCAAGCGCCTGACCTGCAGAAATACCCTCCGCATAGTGCAGGGTACGCGCTGGGGAAGCCACCGGGTAGTCGGTGGCGTCGTCCACGCTCAGGCGCGCGTCAATACCCCGCTCACGGCACCAAGCGAGGGAAGAACGTTCACGCACCGTCACCGAGCGGGCGGTGCGCAGCATGCGCTCTAGAACCTGCGCGTCCTCGGGGCTGAGGACCGGGCCCAGGGACTGACCGGTCACGTACACGGGCACGCCCGCATGCTCGGCGGCACGCACCGCGGCGGCACGTTCGTAGAGCAGCCAACCGTAACGGGAGTTGAGGTTACCGCCGCCGGAGACCACGATCGCATCCATTGCGGCGATGGAGTCCGCGAACTCCACCATGCGCTCAACGGTCTGCTCCAGCGGATGCAACACCTCGGGCAGCGCCTGCACCTGCGGTAACGCCACCAGCTCGGTAACGGAGGGGCGCTCTCGGTCGGCGTGCAGCTCCGTCAGGACGCACTCGAACGCCGCGAGGGTCAGCTCGCGTTCAGCCGGCGCCCAGGGGAAGAGGAAAAACGGCAGGTACTCGTAGGGCGCGCCCGCCTCATGCTGTGCCGCCTCATGATTCACCGCTGCGCCAATATAGCGCGCCGAATGGCCCACATCGCGGGTCATGAGGGTGACCGCCGCGCCGCCTTCGGAAAGCGCCTGAGCGCTCGCAATGGTCATGGCTTCGTCGCCCACGTGGTAGGTGTGCTGGCCGATATCGCCAATGACGAGCACGCGCGGTGCTTCAGTAACGGGCAGTGCTGTAGAAGAATAATTGTTCTCTGTCATGGCTATGCGCCCTTCTGATCTGCCGACTCAGCCTCAGCACCGCGACGAACTAGGGAACGCTTCGCCAAGGAACGCAGCGCGCGGCCCGGGGTGCGCAGGTGCTTCAGAACCCGCAGACGCTCCTCAATAGCCTGCTGGCGGTTCTCAATGGCCTGCTGACGGGCCTCAATACGTGCCAGGCGGCTCTCAATAGAGCGCAGAATATCTAGGGATTCGCGGGTCAGATCGTGCCCGTCAATCACGCGACGCTCCAGGTCAGCCGCCAAATGCGCCTGATACAGGTACGCACCCGGTCGGGCACCCGCCTGCAAATCCTCACGGATAGCGCGGGCACGCACCATCGAATCGAAGCGGGCGTGATCAGCCTGGCGCTTCACGCTATTCGCCTCGGAGCCCTCCGCGTCGGGGCGTAGCGACCAGTACGCCAGCGGCTCATCCACCAGCAGAATATCCGCAACGGAGGCGGCACGCATGTTGAACTCCCAGTCGCCGACCACCGGCAGGGACTCATCGTAGAAACCGACCAGCTCGTGTAGGCTGCGGCGGTAGAGAATACCGATCGGCACGGCACGGTTCGTGCGGAAGAGGAACTGCAAACCCATGCCGGGCAGGCCGTCGTGGAAAATACGCTCCTCGTACACCTCGAACTCGCCGTCGGCGTTCTCACGTTCGTACCGCTCCACAACGCGGGTGGTGCACATGAGCGCGCCGCTCTCTTCCAGCGCCGCGACGGTGCGCTCCAGGAACTCGGGTGCCCACAGGTCGTCGTCATCGTGAATCGCCACGTATTCGGAGGTGGTCGCCGCCAAACCGGCGTTGGATGCCGCCTCCATGTTGCCGCCGGCGGTGGTCAGCAGCTGCACGCGGCTGGAATCGTGCGCGTTAGAACCCAGCAAACCCAGTGGAGAAGCCTCAATGACGGCGCGGGTTGCCTGCTCGTCGCCTCCGTCGTTAATCACGCAGACCGTGTAGTCGGTGAAGGTCTGCTGCGCGATATTCTCCAGCGCGCGGCTCAAGAAGCGGGGGCGGCCCTTCGTGCGGACCAGAATAGCTACGGTAGGGGAAGACATAACCACAATCAGTCGAGGGTGAGTGGGCGCGTGCCAGCCCAAGAACTCAACCATTATGAGGGTGCGCACCGTTCAGACTCAACCCGCCGCCCGGCTATCCCGCGGCAGTGAGCATGCACCGCCCCTAAAATCTAGTGGATGGACTGTAGAGCCACCATCGCCAGCACTCCGAACACAAAGCACGCCGGAATGGTTACCAGCCACACCAGAAGAATCTGCAGAACAATCCTGGACTTCAACGCATTAAAACGCTGGTTCACGCCCGCGCCGAGCGCCGAGGCGGTCGCCAGGTGCGAGGAGGAGAACGGCACCTGCAGCAGGAAGTAGCCGAGTACCTGAACCACGGCGGTCGTACCCTGGGCAACCGCGCCGCGGAACGGGTCCAGACGCACCATCTTGTAGGCGAAGGTGTAGCCGATGCGGCGGCCACCGGTCAGCGTGCCCGCACCCAGGCTGAGGGAAATGATGAGGGCGCCCAGCAGCATCCCGCCCCTGGTGAGGGACTGGAGTAGCGCCGGGTCCATGATGCGTTCGCTCAGCAGCGCCCACAGCAGCAAGTACAGGTAGCCGGTCTGCAGGCCGTGCAACAGCGAAATTGCGGAGGCAGACACCGCCAGCACCTCGCGGGCGTGCTGATTCACCAGGCGCGGATTATGCCCCACCACGAGCCGGTAGAACGGCACCACCATCAGCCAGGACAGCAGAAAAATGAGCGGCGGCAGGTAGAAGAGCGGCAGCAGGGTCGCCCCAAAAATATGCGGCAGGAAGGCGAGCGAACCGAAGCCTTCAGCGGCGCTGTCGATCCTTGTTTGGGTCCACCAGCTCACGCCGGCAAGGGCACCCACCAGCGCGTGGGTCGAGGAAGACGGAATCCTCGAAACCCAGGTGAGCACACCCCAAATAGCGCAGACCAGTAGTGCCGCAACAATGCCGTTCAGACCGGTGATACCCTCCGGGGCACTCACCCACGAGGCAGAATACTCACCGAGCAGCAGGAACGCACCGACCACACCGAGCACGTTGAAGAGCGCGGCAAGGTAGAGGGCGGAGCGCTCGCCGAGGGCGCGGGTACGCACCGGAACAGCGACGGCGTTTGAGGCGTCGTGCACACCGGTAACGTAGACCGCGGCAATGAAGGCGCAGCAGGCTAGAAGACCCAGGAACATTAGGATTCCTGAACGATAATGCGGCCGATTTCGGCAGACACATCACGCATAGCGTTGGAGGCGGCGGTCAGCTGTGCCAGGAAGGTGGCGTAGCGGCGGTACCGTTCGGGGGTGTAGCGTTCGGCAATGTATGCGTCGTACTCTTCGGCGGTGCGTAGCGCCTGGCGGGAGATGCGCAGCATGTCCATCCAGTAGTTGTCGAGGCCGCGAATATCGGCAAGCTTGGGGATGACGGCGGCGGTCAGCACCGCCTGACGCTGAATAATGTCCAGAATCGAGGTGATGTGCGTGGCGAAGCCGTCAATGCTGTGCAGGGACAGCACGTGCGCGGCGCTGGTGAGCTTCTCAACGGCGTTGGTGAGCTTGCGTGCCAGCGTGTACAGGTCTTCACGCGGAATCGGTGGGGAGAAGGAGCTGCGCACCTCGGTGAGGGTGCGGAACAGCAGGTTCGTGGAGTCCGCCTCGTGGGTGAGCATGCGTTCGAAGAGTTCGGGGTACTCCGCGACGGGGGAGCCGACCATTTCAGAGAGCAATGCCGCCGCCTCACCGACCTGCGCTGAAATTTCAGCGAGGGAGGCGAGGGATTCGTTGGCGTGGGGGAAAAGTCGGTGCAGCATAGTTCCCAGTCTAACCAGTATTGGGGGCTGCGGGTGCGCATAGCCCGCGCGCATCTCACGAGCGCTCGAGCTTCAGACACAACTGCGTCGGGCTGACGGCGGCTTCTAGACGGGGTTTTAAGCAAAAAACGGTGGGGGTCGATTTCTCGACCCCCACCGGAACGTTTAGGGATGTCGGGTTGGGAGCGCCTCTCGGCGGAAGGCCGCTCGAAGCGGCTAAAGATTTGGAGCCCGGGGCTACCTATTAGCAACCCGACATCTTGTAATTATTATCCACCCGCACCCGGCGCAGAGTCAATTAGAAACAGGCTTTTCAGGCCTTTGCGGCCCAATGTGGAACCTGTGCCAATTCGCGGCACGAACCCGCATTTTTAGGCGCCCAAACGTTGCATAAGACTAGAATGCTTCGAGGTTGGTCTGCGATTTTTCCTGCGCAGAATCAGCCCCGGAACCCCCGTTAGCCTGCTGACCAGCCTCAACGGCGCGCAGCTGGGCGGCGACCGCCTCCAAATCGTGCGCGATCTGCTCCATCTGCTGAGCCTGACGCGGCAGACGAGCACGACGCTCCACCGCCTCACGCTTCACCTCGTGGCTGCCCGGAACCGCACCATCCTGCCCGGCAGAGCGCGCATAATCGGTGCGAATACCCAACGCCACCACGTGCGCAAACGCGGCGCAACGTTCCATCGCAATGTCCATATCGCCGGTGTACAGGCCCGCCAGAATCTCATCAATCGTGCGGACCACCTCATCGGCACTCGGCGGGTCGGGAACACCCGCCACCACGTGCGAACGGTAATCCTCCGCCATGCCCAGCTCAAAAGCGCGGCTCACCCCGCGCGGCGAACGATGCACCACGTCCCGCAGCCAGTACATGCGCCACAGCGCACCCGGCAGGGAGTGGGCGCTCGCGTGCGACCAGAGTTCGGCGAGCGTCTCAATACCGTAGTCGTCGGTGAAGCTGACGAGCCGTTCGGTCATCTGCTCGTCGGTGCCGCGTCCGCGCATCAGCAGGATTCGTGCGGAGGCGTGCGCCGCCTCTTCGCGTGCGGCGGGGTCCATGCCGCCTTCGTGGCGTTCAAATTTCTCGGCGGAGTAGAGGACGGGGCGGTGGTGGGTGCGGTGTCGGGTGCGCCCGGAGGCGCCGGTTGATGATGCGGGTGTAGACATAGGATTTCCCAGTGTACCGTTCATTAGCTGGGGGCCGGTAGTGTATAGTATTTCTATCTGCACACTTTCAGTTTTGTGTGGATAGGAGCGCCTTTAGCTCAGTCGGTAGAGCTACGGACTTTTAATCCGCAGGTCGTGGGTTCGAGCCCCACAGGGCGCACTAGCCGACCCGTCGCCTCCCGCTTTGCGGGGGTCGGCGGGTTTTTGCGTCTTCACCCTCGTGTGCGGGGTTTTACCCCGTGTTGATTCCGTGTGGTGGGGCGTGTCCTGCCGGGTTGGCCTGGCAGTTTTTGATTCGTGTACGTTGACCCGAAAAGATGAGGAAACCCGTGAGCGTCACCATTAAGAACCCCGAAGAAATCACGATTCTTGCCACTGGCGGCACGATCGATAAGTTCTATTCGGTGGCGGGCACCATGGATATTGGTGAGCCTGCCGCTAAGGACCTGCTGGACCGCGTGATTACCGATATCCGTTTTGGTATTCGCCCGCTGATTGGCAAGGACAGCCTGGACATGACCGATGAGGATCGTGCCGAGCTGACCGAGGCGCTGAACGCGGTCACTAACGACCAAGTGCTCATCACTCACGGTACCGACACCATGCCGGAGACTGCCCGCTACCTGGTGGAGCACGCCGACCTGGGCGATAAGGTTGTGGTGCTGACCGGTGCGATGCAGCCCGCCGTGATGGCTCGTTCGGATGCCGGTTTCAACCTGGGTGCCGCTATTGCCGCTCTGAACCTGCTGGAGCCGGGCGTGTACATCAGCATGAGCGGTCGTATTTTCCCTGCTGAGAGCGTGCGTAAGGATCGTTCTCGCGGCATTTTTGAGGGCTAAGATGGCTGATTCTTCTGCTCGTATGCTGCGGGGTGAACCGGTTTCTGCCGCTGAGCTTGCGCCGGTGGAGGGCTCCTCGGATCTTGTGCCGCAGGAGCATATGTCGCAGGCGCAGCTTATGCAGCTGCAGGCTATGGATGAGCTGGAGCAGCAGGCTGATGAGTTCTGGAATGTCACCAGTGATTACCCGCTGCCGGCTAAGAACCTGTACCTGGTGCGTGTGCTGCTGCTGGTCGTACCCTCGCTGATTGTTGTTTATTACTTCATCCGCGTCACGCTTTTTCCGATTGGTGCGGTGCCGCTGGTCTACCTGGTGATGCACATGTGGGTTGCCATGATTTACCGGGCGAACCGTTCGGTGAAGTTGGTGTTGCTGGCGAATGTGGCATCCGGGGTCGCGGCGGCGATTATGACGGCGTTCTTTGCCTATGCGCTTGTGACGGTGCAGGGCCCGCAGACGCTGCTGGATCGTGTGGGCGTGGTCTATACGGTGAGCCTGCTGACGGTCATGGCGTCCTTCGCGTTGGAGCTTCTGTTCTCGCTGTTCTATAGTTTGGCGGTTCGTAGGAGCTTGCGTTTGACGCGGCAGAAGCAACAATCGGAGCAACAGGGCGCAGAAGAGCAGAAGGCAGAAGAGCAGAAGGCTGAGGAACCGAATCCGGCAGAGCCGAATACCGAGGCGCCGAACGCTGAGGAGTTGAACACTGAGGCTTCGCGTACTGCGGAGCAGAGCTAACGAGCACCGACGGGCGAGGGAATCCCAGCGCATCCGCGCCTCTGCTGGGTGATGCCTGAGGGGTGTTGATGGGGTGATAAGTGGCGGTGTGACACGCTCTCAACGATGCCCAGCCACTGCTCAGATTCCCTTAAAGTACGCGTGATACGGTAGAGACAGAAACACGACCCGCACCTGCCAGGAGGCCACTCATGGGCGCTACACACCTGAACACAGATGCCGCTTCATCCGCAGAACACCCGGATGAAGATATCAGTATGCAGACCCGCTTTCAGGCGCCTATCCGTCACGTGACTCCTGCTACGCCGGAGGTGTCCGTTCCGCTGAACGTGCCGCCGGTGGTGACTGGCTCGCATCCGGTTATTTCGGCGACTTCTACCGTCATCATTCAGGATGGTACGAACCCGCCGATTGTGGTGCGTACGCACCCGACGGGCCCTCTGCCGCCGTTCCCGGGGCAGGGTCAGGTTCCCGCTTTTCTGCGCACCTACACCGCTGACGAGGTGAAGGAGCGCAAGCAGAAGCTCAAGAAGAACCTGCTAGTCCGCGCCGTTATTTTGAGTATTTTGACCCTGGTCGAAGGGCTCATTATCTCCCAGTACACGCAGCCGTTGGCGATTTGCTTTGGTTTTGTGGCGGCGCTTTACCTGGTGGTTCAGATGTGGCCGCTGATGCGCCCTCCGAATGATTCGACGGACGCCTCCGTGTATAGCGTTTGGGCTATCTGCTCCCTGATCGGGTATGTTGCCGTGGGGCTGGTGCTTTCACCGATTACGTTCCTGCTGCTGATGCTCGACTGGGCTGGAGTTTCGATGGGGCTTGACCCCCTGCTGATACTTGTTGTCTTGGGCTTGGTCTGGTTGAGCGAGGTCGGTTTATCGTTGCTGACCATTTACCGCTTCAACAACTTGCGAATTGCGATGGCGAACCGGGCAGATTCTCCGTTGCTACCTGACAGTATTTCTGCGACGGTTGACCCGTCCACTTCTGCCTAAAGTTTTGAGGCGGCGCGGTAGACGAACGCCGCGCCGCCGCCCACACTCACATCACACACTCGCTCATACGTTTTCCGCACACTATCAGCCGATATCCGAAAGATTCAGCTATGTCCGCCGTCGAGTCCTCTCCGCCATCCGCTCCGAACACCACGCATCCTACGAAGCCCGCCACCCCCACTCTCGTGTCTGTGGCGGGTTGGGTTCTGCTTGTTATTGCTGTGGGCTGGCTGGCGCTGATTGCGTACACCGGCGTCTCCTATGCGACTACCCATTTGTCACATTTTTCGACCTGGCGCGCCCAGTCGCTGGTGGATGCGCAGGCGTACTATCCGGTGCTTTTCCTGATGGTCAGCGCGTTCGGTAACGTGACCCTGCACGGTTTCTGCACGGTGGCTTATCTGCGTGGTTACCGGTGGGCGGCGTTGGTGCTGTCGGTGGCGTTGGCGTTGGGCGTTTTGGCTTCTTTGCTGATTATGCTGACTGTGGCGGCTCTTCTGGGCACGTTGAATGGTGCGCCGAGCCAGGATGTTGAGCTACTGCTCAGTAGCGCTTCGCCGCTGTACACGCCGGTGTATATTGCGGGTCCGTACATGCTGGTGTGCGTGGTGGCGTTGGCGTTGGTGTGGTCGCGTCAGTCGCGTTCTTATATGGAGGCGCGCCGTGATTGGCGTGTGCGCCGCAGCGAGGATTACCTGATTTAGCATCATAGGTCTGGCCACGGATCCTGCAGGTCCTGTGGGGCCCGGGTCTGCGGTTTACCGATAACTTTTTTTACCCAACCACTATTCACACAACCACAGTTAGGATGACTCGTGCACCCTACTTCCGAACCTGCGCACGAATCCTCATCGCAGACTAGCCCCGGCGCCCCCAAGCGCACATATGATGAGCGGGCGGCGTTTGAAGAGGCGAAAAGAAACCTTGGCATAGTTGGCGAGAGGGAGCAGGAATTTAACCGGGGACTGGCGATTCTTGGTAAAGCCTATTCCATCGCTATGACGCTCATCCTGGTGTATTTCCTCCTGGATGCGTACCAGATTCTTGTTACTGCGGGTCGTAGTGTGAACATCGGCTCGTTCCTGAGTTATGCCCTGCCGAAGGTTCTGCCTGAGGCCATCGTGGTGGTGCCGTTCCTCTGGATCGTTCTGGATTGGGTCAAGGATGGGTACATTAATCCGCGCCGTCTGATGATGCTGTACCTTCTGCTGTGCTCCTTGAGCGGTGTGCTTTCTTTCGCCGGTGTTTTTGGTCTGGCTCAGGTGCTTTTCCCTGCGTTCACTGCTTTGGATCCGGCGTCGCATCCTGCCGCCGCTTCGTCTATCGTGACGCAGGCTCTGGTGGCGGTCATTACGGCGGGTAGCGCCGTCCTCATGTTCCTGCTGACTCGCCCTGCCGTGGGGGCGGTTCCGAGCCGTGCGGTAATTCGGAAACAGATGTGGGCTATCGAGGAAAACACCTCGGGTGCCGAGGATGACGAAGAGCTGACTCGCGAGGATGTTCTTCGTCAGCTCGAGAAGGAAGAGGGCCCTGTTAAGGACTCTACCGAGCATCTGTTGCGTGAGCTTTCTGCCGATTATGCGCTCTCGAATGATCCGGTGGAGAAGAACCGCCTGCTGGATGAGATACAGCAGGTTCAGCGCGCCCAGAAGGCGGGTGTAAAGCCTAATGTTGGTGGCGCCTCCACTGGTGAGGCGGGTAAGCCCCACGAGCAAGCACACGGGGGCGAGAAGGCTACTGCTGGCTCTACCGCGCCTGCCGCGCCTGCCGCGCCTAAGGTGGTGCTCCCGCCGCGCCCGAAGGCGCTGCGCGGCGTCATGCGATGCTTTGTCGCCATTATGGCGGTGGAAGCAACCCATAAAATCTTCCTACATATGATTGACGGGCGTTCAGCCGATGGCGTCGAATTATGGGTGGGTTTCATTATCCCCGGTGTAGTGCTCCTCCTCGTTGAGCACGCCATACCGATGTTTGTTCTCTGGCGATTATGGAGAGGTCGATTCTGGGCGTATGTCGTCATCTTTATTAGCTTCGCTTATATAGCTATCAGGGGCTTGATAGATTTTGTGAACACCTTCCTGACGACTGGTTATCTTTCCCGGTTGCTGAATGGTACGCAGACGTGGAGTTCTCAGTACTACGCGGCAGCTGTGCTGTCTAGGAATGTTGCCGACACCTTGATTACGCTCCTCTCCACCCTGATTGTTGTGTTGCTCTTGAGCCGTTCCACCAGGGTTTATATGGCTACCGCGAGGTTGGCGCGGTTGAAGGCGCGCGAACAGGTGAACGCCGGTGAGACTCGGGTCGTTAGGCATCAGGACGCAGAAATGCGTGCTCACATGGAAGAAGAGCAGACGCGTTGGGAAGAAACGGAAGCTAACCGACGGGCTGAAGAAGCGGTCGCGCAGCAGTACAAGACGACCCGCCGCACGGATGCACGGAGGAACTCCCGCAGCGAACAGCGCGGCTACAAGGATACTTCCGTGTACACCGAAGAAGGCTACCGCCTCAACTAGGGCAAGATGCCCCTCCTCATGGGGAAACTCTCTTCTGCACCCGCCCTGCGCTATAGCGTGCGGGGCGGGGCGCGAAGAGTAGAAAGGAACAATGATGTCAGAACGCACCCCAAAGCAACCGTTGAACGATCCGGAGTACACGGTTCCCGAGTACAGCGTGCTGTTGCCCTCCGACGAGGCTGAAAATAGCACGGTGGAGAGTAGTGCGGCAGAGGACAACGCGCCCGGCGACAGCGCCCCCGAGCACGCCAGCACCCCCGAGCAAGCCACTACCGGCTATCGGGAGGCGACCGCCGACTACACCGCGACTGTCTCCGCCGAGCAGGTAATTCCGAAGCGCCCGCAGGCTATGCGCAGCGTCATATGGTGTGCAACCGCCATGATTGCGTTGGGGACCCTGAGTAATTTTCTGTCGGTTATGCTCCCATGGCAGTCGTATATCGATTTTGAGATGGTGGTGAGAACTCTCTTCTCCATGCTGGCGTTTACCCTCTTCGCCTCCATCATCCCGATCTTTATCCTCTGGAAAGTCTGGGATGGCCGTGAGTGGGCGCGCATTCTTGCCATCATCTACTGCGCTCTCGCGGCTGCTAGCGGTGTGCTTATTCTTGCGGATAATTTCTCGGAGTTAAGCTCTAGAGCGGCTGCGGCGTCCAGCCTGGTGCGTATCGCGAGCGGCGTTCTTACTCTCGTTCTTTACCTCCTGATGATTGTGCTGCTGACTCGTGCTCCTATTAGGACGTACACCCAAATCGTTAGCGGGGCACGTGCGCTAGAACACCAGCAGATGATGTCTGAGACGAGACAGGCTGCCGGTCAGGTCCCGGCAGAACTTCGAGAGATTTTCGCTGACGATGAGGATGACGAACGCACCTCATCAGGGGGAAATACCCCTCGACCCCCGCACCGTAGCGCGGGATGGGGCACGTAGAAAGGAACATCAACGTCAGGAGTTCCGGGGCTAGCCCTCGGAATGGTGCACGTGGTTACTCGGATACCTCTGAATACGCTGAGAAAGGGTACTGCTTTCCTAGGGTGCGGCGCGCCTCTTTATATCCTTAAGGTAAGACTCTTTAACGCCCGCTCCGTGCACTGTAGCGCGGGGTGGGTGCCAGGGGAGAAAGGAACGACGATGTCAGAACGTACCCCGAAGCAGCCCTTGAATAATCCGGAGTACACGGTTCCCGAGTACAGTGTTTTGCTACCGTCCAATGAGCCTGAAAGTAGCACGGTAGAGGGTGACGGCACATCCAACAACACCGCCACCAACAACGCCGCCCCCACCGGTGCGGTAGACAATAACGCGGCAGAGGATAACGCACCCAGCAACGGCGCTCCCGAGCATGCCACTACCGGCTACCGGGACGCGACCGCCGGTTACGTTGCCGCCTCCGAACATGCGGGGCGGGTACGCCCGAAGGCTCTGCACAGTGCTAAGTGGTGCACCGCCGCGATTATTATTCTGTCGCTTTTCAGTACTATCCAATTCTTCCTGCTCTACGGTAAACCAATCGCCGGTGTGGTGACGCTACCTGAGCTTATCGTGCGTATGCTGGGGTACCCTCTCATCTTTGTTCTTATCCAGATTTTCCTCTTCTGGATGACCTGGAAAGGACACAGATGGGCGCACATACTTACCCTCATGTACAGCGCCTACGAGGTCTTGAGCCGCATGTTTGTGTATGTGGAAGATTTCCTCATAGACTCCAGCTATCTCGCCTTGTTGATGGACGAGTTGCAGTCCCGCGACTCTGCAGATTTTGCGGTCACTCTTCTCATAGATACTGCGATTGGTGTCTTCATTACTGTCCTCTACATCCGGAATATTGTGTTGCTGACCCGTCCATCTGTGTGGGCGTACACGGCTACCGGCAGAACGTCGCATAGTCAGGTGGTTGATCAGAATCCACAGGCACCTAACACGAACTTCAATGAAGGCGGGAACCGCCTCAACTAGGATGTTTGCCTCAAACGGCGCCACTATCACCAAAAGGCTCAGAGCGTGAAAAGGGTGGGGATACCAAACGGTATCCCCACCCTTTCTCATCCCCGGCTCAGCAGCCGAGAAGGACTCACGTATTACTCAGCAGATTCCTGCTTCGCCTTCGAACGGCCACGCAGGTACTCGATAATAACCGGCACCACAGAAACCGCCACAATAATCACAGCAATGTACTCAATGTTGTTGTGCACGAACGGAATACCGCCCAGCAGCACACCCGCCAGACCAATCGAACCAATCCACGCAACCGCGCCAACAACATTCCACAGGTGGAACTTCTTACGGTCGTACGAAGAAATACCAGCCGCAAGAGACACAAAAGTACGAACAATCGGCACGAAACGACCCAGAACCAGAGCCAAGCTACCGCGCTTCTGGAAGAATTCCTCAGTAGTGTGCAGGTTCTTAGTGCTCAGAATCTTCGCGTCATCCTTGAAGATCTTACGGCCGTAACGGGCACCAATCTGGTAGCCAACCTCAGCGCCAGCAATAGCAACCAGCACCAGGACCGGGAAAGCAACCCACAGGGACAGGCCCATCTGCTCATGAAGCATACCCAGAGCAAAAATCAGGGAGTCACCCGGAAGAACCGGGAAAAGAACACCGGACTCAATAAATACGATAATTGCCGAAACAACCAGAACCCAGGGGCCGGTATCGAGCAGGAACTGCTCAAGGTCGAGGCCCAAGAGCGCAACCGGAAGATGCGCCAAAGCGATGGCAAGAAAAGTCATGAAAAATCCTGAACTGTGAGTGGACCGCACGCACGGATCGGCGGCGGAATAACACCAGCATAGAAAGTGTACCTATGGTGAACATTGTGCAAAACTATGCGGAGGCTGTGTATTACTGGCACAATTCTACCGGCATTTACGCCGGACGCACGGGTGAGCGAGGCGTAAATCTCCCCACCATCGCGGCTAAACAGCCGGAGGTGACGCGGCGCTCGCACGCTTCCTCAAGAAATGACTATCCGCAGAGCCGGGCGATACCGGGGTGTGACATGATGGAAAGAGAGCACGGCGCGTCGCGGCGTAGCGATTGCCCCAACCACCCACCGTTGGAGAGAACCATGAACCCCCAGCAGCCAGCTTCCAGCCCCGCCGATCTCCTGCATGCTGAAGCCCGCGACGTGTTGCGCTGCCTCACCGGCGTCGCTAATGCCGAGTTCCACGACGGCCAGTATGAGGCGATTCGCGCCCTCGTAGCCGACCGCGCCCGCACCCTCGTCGTGCAGCGTACCGGCTGGGGCAAGTCCGCGGTCTACTTCATTTCTTCTCTGCTGTTGCGTGCCCGCGGTATGGGCCCGGCTCTTATTGTCTCCCCGCTGCTTTCCCTCATGCGTGATCAGGTCGAGGCGGCATCCCGCGCGGGAGTGCGCGCCGCCATGGTGAACTCCGCGAACGTCACCGAATGGGATGAAATCCGCACCCGCCTCGAAGCTAACGAGCTCGACGTACTCCTAGTGGGCCCCGAACGCCTCAATAACGCGGCGTTCCGCGAGCAGTGGCTACCGTACCTGCTGTCGCGCCTGGGCCTGCTCGTCATTGATGAGGCGCACTGTATTTCTGACTGGGGCCATGACTTCCGCCCCGATTACCGCCGTATTGGTTCGCTCATTAAGTCTCTGCCGGTGGGTGTGCCGGTGTTGGCGACTACCGCAACCGCGAATGACCGTGTTAGCCGCGATATCGCCGAACAGCTCAGCACTGATACCACCGCACCTGTACATGTGTTGCGCGGTCCGCTGTCCCGCGAGTCCTTGCGCCTGGGTGTTCTGACCCTGCCTGATGAGGCGCAACGCATCGGTTGGCTGCTCACGCACCTGAACAGCCTGCCCGGTTCGGGCATTATCTACATGTTGACTGTCTCCGCGGCAGAAGATACCGCAAACGCTCTGCGTGCCAGCGGCTACGAGGTGCTTGCCTACACCGGCAAAACTGACCCGGATGAGCGGCTGGTTGCAGAGCAGGCGCTCAAGGAAAACCGGGTGAAGGCTCTTGTGGCGACGAGCGCCCTCGGTATGGGTTTTGATAAGCCTGATTTGGGTTTTGTCGTGCACCTGGGCGCGCCGTCGTCTGCGGTGAGCTACTACCAGCAGATTGGCCGCGCCGGACGAGGTGCCGTCAACGCTGATGTTCTGCTCCTGCCCGGTCGTGAAGACCGCGCCATTTGGGAGTATTTTGCGACCGCCTCCATGCCCAATGAGGAGCAGGCGCTGGCGGTGCTGGATGCCCTCGCCCACTCCCCGGAGGGGTTGAGCGTTACCGCGTTGGAGGCGCGCGTTCAGTTGCGCCGCTCCACCCTGGAGCTTCTGCTGAAGGTGCTAGATGTTGAGGGTGCCGCCGTGAAGGAAGGCAACTATTGGCGTCGAACCTCTTCGCCGTGGCAGTACGATAGTGCCCGTTACGCGGCGGTGGCGCAGGCGCGTGTGGTGGAGCAGAATGCCATGCTCGAGTATGAACGTACTAGTCAGTGCCGTATGCTTTTCCTGGCTCAGCAGCTTGATGATGCTTCCGCGACTGCTTGCGGCCGTTGCGATGTGTGCGCGGGCCCCTGGTACCCGGTTGAAGTTCCCGCTGAGGCGCAGCAGGCGGCGCAGAGCAGCTTTAATACGGTGGGCGTGCCCCTGCAACCGCGCCGTATGTGGCCGAGCGGGCTGGACCAGCTGATGGGTGCGGATGCGCCGCGCGGTCGTTTGTCTAAGGATGAGCAGGCTGAATCCGGTTACGCTTTGGCGCGTCTGAGCGACATGGGGTACGGTACTCGTCTGCGTGAGCTTCTGGCGACGAATGAACTGGGTGAGCCAGTTGATTCTGAGGTTCCTGCCGAGCTGGGTCGCGCCTGCGTGAAGGTGCTTGCCGCTTGGGAGTGGGCTGAGGCGGGTCGTCCGGTGGCGGTGTTGACTCTGCCTTCGCCGGTGCGTCCCCGTTTGGCTCAGTCCCTGGGTAGGGGATTGGCATCGGTGGGTCGTCTGGTGGATTTGGGTCAGGTGTCTCTGGTGGGGGAGCCGCGTTTCTTTGGCGGTAATAGCGCGTTCCGTTGTGCGGATGTGCTGCGCTCGTACCGGGTGCCTGCAGAGGTTCTGGACTATGTGCGTGAGCATCGGTGCCCTGTTCTGCTGGTTTCTGATGTGGTGGATTCGCGGTGGGCGTTTACGGTTGTGGCGCGTGAGCTGCGGCTGGCAGGTGCTTCTGCGGTGTATCCTTTCTCTTTGGCTGCCACCCACTAGTTGCGCCCATTAGTGTTTATTTATTCCCCTGACGAGGTTGTATGTCATATTCGGAATATTCAAAATTGACGGTCACAGACGGTTCTTCCGCTGTGCTCAGCGATATTCCCGCTCGCCCCGAACACGGCGAGTGGATGGTCCGCGCCCTCGCCGAGGGTGCCGCCGCGGGTGAGCGTGGCGAGATCCCTATCGGTGCTGTGGTGGTGGATGAGCAGGGCGTCATTATTGGTTCGGCGGGCAATACCCGCGAGCGGGAGCATGACCCCAGTGCCCATGCGGAGGTGAATGCGATTCGTCAGGCGGCGGCGCATCGTGGTCAGTGGCGCCTGGACGGGTGCACGCTCGTGGTGACGGTTGAGCCGTGCCTGATGTGCGCCGGCACGATCCTGGCGTCGCGCGTTTCGACGGTGGTTTTTGGAGCCTGGGAGGAGAAGACGGGGGCTGCTGGCAGTCGTTACGATGTGCTGCGTGACGGCAGGGTTGCTCCGGCTCCCGAGGTGTATGCGGGTGTGTGTGCTGATGAGTGTGCGCAGCTGATGGTGGACTTCTTTAAGGAACGCCGCCCCTGATCGCCCCTAGGCCTCACCCCTAAAAGATGGTTCGTAAAACGCGAAAAGCCGTGCAGAGATTACGTGGCTTTTCGCGTTATTTGTACGAAAAACCCGATTTATTTGAAAAATACTTCAAAAATTTCAAAAATGACCCCTGAATTTCAAGAAAAGCCCACCACATCACACATAACCGGGTCTACCATATATAGGCATTGGAGCCTCCGCCTGCCCGCGCTTGACGTTTAATACCCCGCGCGGTGCCCGCGGATGACTCCCAGAAACTCACCCGAACCATCCATTCTCTGAGGGGATCTAACCGTGTTAAGCGTTGACAATATTTGGGCGAAAGGGCGCCACACTCCGCTTTTTGACCGCACCACCTTCTCAGTGGGTGAGGGTGAAGTCATTATTGTTCAGGCGGATAGCCAGTTGGAGCGTACCTCTCTCGCGTTGGCGCTGACTGGTCGCCTTCCCCTGTCCGGCGGCACGATTAGCTGGAGCGAAGGCGATGATGAGCCTCGCCCTATTTCGATGAAGCGTCTGCGTGCTCTCAGCAGCGTGGTGGACTCTCCTGATGTGACCGCTCCTGAGCAGCATATGCGCGTGCACGATTACGTGTCGGAGATGCTCTCCTATAACCTGCCGATTTTTGGTCGTTCCCGCGCGAGCCGCTGGCTGGCCGAGCGCGGTCTTGAGGACCTGGACGGCTTGTGGATGGACGAGATTAGCGGCGAGATGAACATTGAGCTGATGGCTGCTTTGGCGCAGCATAGCCCCTCTGACTTGCTGGTTTTTGATACTCCTTCCCGCCACCTGAACCATACGTACATGTGGCTTCCGTACCTGGAGGAGCTTGCCGCCGATGAGGACCACCCGCGCACGGTGGTGGCGATTGTGCCTCATATTTCTGAGTCTTGGCATGGTGCGCGTGCTGTGGTCGGTCGTGCCCCTGAGGAACAAGCCTCTGAGGAAAACGTGTCGGCTCCTGTTGAGGGCGAGATTGAACCCTCCAATGATTCCCCCGAACATGGCGAAAACGCTGAGAAGGAGTAAGAATGACTGTTCTGCGTGTTGCACTCGTTGAGCTGAAGCGCCTGACCAGCGGTGTTCTGCCGGTTCTGGTGCTGCTTGCGATGTCCTGCATTCCTCTGCTGTACGGCGCCCTGTACCTGTACGGTAACTGGGATGCTTACGGCCATGTGAATGGCATTGTGGGTGCCCTGGTGGTTGAGGATGAGGGCGCGGAGGATTCTGAAGGTAAGCAGGTGAACACCGGTGCTGATGTGCGCCAGTCCCTGCTGGATGCTGGCACGTTTGATTGGCGTCAGGTGCAGACTCGCACTGAGGCTGTTGAGGGCGTGGAGAACGGCACCTATGACTTTGCGATGGTGATTCCGAAGGACTTCTCCCGTAATTTGCAGAGTGCCGGTTCGTTCAAGCCTGATGCTGACGGTAAGACGGGCACTATTGATGCGCGTTCGGCGGGCATTGAGGTCATTACGAATGATGCCAATAACTATGTGCTGACGAATATTGTCACGAAGGCGGGCACTGCGGTGCGTGATTCGGTGGCGGAGAAGGTCGGTAATTCTACGGCGAATTCGCTGTTGGCTAGCTTCACGACGATTCATTCGAAGATGGGTGAGGCTGCTGATGGTGCGTCGAAGGTGAATAACGGCACGGTGAAGCTGGCGGACGCTATCACTCAGCTGAAGGACGGCACTGCCACGGTGAATGATGGTGCCGTGAAGCTGAAGGATGGTACTTCTTCTCTGGCTGATGGTCAGTCCCAGTTGTTGGATGGTCAGAAGCAGTTGGCGGAGGGCGCCGCGAAGCTTGCTGATGGCGTTTCGACTTTGGATTCTGGTGCCGAGAAGCTGGATTCTGGTGCTGCGAAGCTTGCCGATGGTGCTTCGAGTTTGAAGGATGGTTCGTCGACTTTGGCTTCGGCTGCGGCGTCTGCTTCTGATGGTGCGTCGAAGCTGAAGGATGGTTCGGCGACTCTGGCTGAGGGTACTGCGAGCTTGAAGAGTGGTTCGGCTTCGGTGGCGAAGGGTGCTAATGATTTGGCGTCTGGTATCCATCAGTTGCGTGAAGGTATGGATCAGGCGGGTATTCGTGAGTTGCCGGCCGAGTTGAACGCGATGTGCATGCGCCTGCATGAGACGGATACGTCTGCCGGTAGTGGCGATTTTGGTCGTGATCTGTCGAATACCGTGGTGTCTGCGACTGCGCAGAAGGTGCGTGCTCAGGTGACTCCTCTGGTTGAGGCGGGTACGTTGACTCAGGAGCAGGCTGATCAGCTGGTGGCTGCTGTTGATTCTGAGGAGACGAAGAATGAGGTTGCTGAGCTGAATCAGAAGGCTCTGCAGTCGCACCTGGCTACTCGTGATGCTGCCGCTGCTGATGCCCTGTCGAAGCTGAGCGCATTGAAGTCGAGCCATTGTATTTCTGATGGTTCGTCGTCGACTGCGGTGAAGATTCAGACTTTGGTTGCTGGCGTGGATTCGCTGGATTCCGGTGCGTCTTCGCTTGCCAAGGGCGCTTCGTCGGTAGCTGATGGCGCCGCTCGTGTGGATGCTGGCGCGTCCTCGTTGGCGTCAGGTTCGGCGAGCCTGGCTGATGGTAATTCTAAGATTGCTTCGGGTGCTTCGAGCCTTGCGAGTGGTTCTGCGACTTTGTCTGGTGGTGCTTCTGAGCTGAAGGAGGGTACTGATTCTTTGAAGAGCGGTACTGCCGAGCTGAAGGATGGTAGCGGTACTTTGGCGCAGAAGGAGCAGTCTGCGGTTGAGGGTCAGCAGAAGTTGGCTGATGGCGCGAATGAGCTGAAGGATGGTGCGTCGCAGCTTTCTGACGGTACGGCGAAGCTGTCTGATGGTTCTGCTCAGCTGAATGATGGTGCTTCCGAGTTGAAGGATGGTACTTCGTCGCTGGAGAGCGGCCTGGCTTCTGGTGTTAAGCAGGTTCCGAGTCTTGCGCCGACTGATCAGGCGAAGGTTGCGGATACGATGTCGAACCCGGTGACTTTGTCGCATGATTCCTTGGCGTCGGCTCGTAACTATGGTGAGGGCATGGGTCCGTTCTTCATGTGCTTGGCGTTGTGGATTGGCGGCTTGATGCTGGTTCAGACGCTGCGCGTGATGAATAACCGTGCGTTGGCGTCGCATGCTCCGTCGATTCGTGTGATGCTCGGTAGCTGGATGCCGTTCGGCCTGGTGGGTATTGCTCAGGCGACTCTGATGTTTGCCGCGATTAAGTTTGGTTTGGGCTTTGAGATGGCTCATCCGTGGCTGGTGTGGCTGTTCCTCTGCTATGTGGCTTTGGTCTTTACCGGTTTCATTCATGGTTTGACGGTGATTTTGGGTGCGCCGGGCAAGCTTGTTGCTTTGGTCATTCTGATTCTGCAGTTGATTACTGCGGGCGGCACGATGCCGTATGAGACTTTGCCTGAGTCGATTCGTTGGATGCATGATTTCTTCCCGATGGGTTATGCGGTGGCGGGTACGCGTCGTTTGGCGTATGGCATTAATGAGTCGAGCCTGTGGGGCATCATGCTGGTTTTGACTCTGTGGGGTCTGGCTGGTCTGGTGTTGGGCTATATTGGCACGCGTCGTGATCGTACGTGGTCCCTGAAGAAGCTTGCGCCGGAGATTACTGTGTAACGAACCCTGTTTGGTCGCACCGGGGGAAAACTGTCTAATAAAATAGAGATATATCTGCAAAAAGGGAGGGAGGACTGCTGATGTTGCAGCGCCCAGTCGCTGAAGCTTCAAGTCGTCGTCCCGGCCGTACAGGTAGAACTCAGTTGAAGTTGTTCAACGCTGCTATGGAAATCATGACCGAAAAGGGGCTTGAGTACGCCACTGTTGAAGAGGTGGCTGCCCGGGCGGGTGTTTCTAAGGGAACCGTGTATTACAACTTCGGTTCTAAGAAGACCATGGTGGATCAGCTGGTTCAGTACGGCACGCAGTTGCTGCTGAGCGATGCGCGTCGCGCGGCGTCGGTTCATTCTGATCCGCGTGAGGCGTTGCGGAGTGCTGTTCGCGCCGCGTTCCAGTATCTTGAGGACCGTCCGGGTTTTACTCGGATGTGGCTTGCGGAGACGTGGAAGGGCGCGGATGGTTGGACTGAGGCGATGAGCGATAACCGTCTGAATCTTCTGGATTTTTTGGAGGAGATGACGGAGGCTGTGGCTCGCCGCTATACGGTTGATACCGCTCAGAATCCGCGTGCGATTGCGATCTCTATGTTCGGAGCGATTTATATGCTTGCTATGGATCGTGAAGTGCATCAGGCGGAGCGCAATGCTGAGGATGCAACGCGTGCTGTCATGCTGGTTGTAGATGGGTATATCCGTCATTAGGCGGACCTGTTGGGTCTGTAGACCTAGCCGGGACTTCGGTGTCGGGTGTCGAAAAGGGCACGGTGAAAAGGGGCCGTGAAGAGGGCGACACCCGGCTGCCGCACGTGGTTTTTCTTGCTCTCCTGTTGGGGGTGTGCTATAGTTTTCCACTGTTGGTGGTGTGTCCGAGCGGCCGAAGGTGCATCACTCGAAATGATGTTTGGTGTAAAAGCCAACGGGGGTTCAAATCCCTCCACCACCGCACCAACGAAAACCCGTCGAGATTCGTCTCGGCGGGTTTTCGCATGCCTGGATTGTTCTGGGGTGGTGTTGGCGGGTGCGTTGGTGGGTGTTTGTGCGGGGGTACTTCGCCTCGTTTTATAGGTTGTGTGCCACTTCCGGGGCTTTGCCGGTGCTTGCTGATTCGGGGGTGGGTAAAATCGTATTATGCGTATTAAGATTCTTGACCACCCGCTGGTCTCTCACAAGATTAGTGTTCTGCGTGATAAGAACACCCCGTCCCCGATTTTCCGTCAGCTGGTTGATGAGCTGGTGACCCTTCTTGCCTATGAGGCGACTCGCGAGATTCGTGTGGAAGAGGTTGAGGTTGTGACTCCGGTGGCGACTACTACCGGTGTCCGTATTGCTGATCCTAAGCCGCTGGTTGTTCCGATTCTGCGTGCTGGTCTGGGCATGCTTGAGGGTATGACTCGCATGGTGCCGACCGCTGAGGTGGGCTTCCTGGGTATGGCTCGTAATGAGGAGACCCTGGATATTGTGACGTATGCTGAGCGTCTGCCGGAGGATCTGACTGGTCGTCAGGTGTACCTGCTGGATCCGATGCTGGCTACCGGTGGCACCCTGATTGAGGCCATTAAGTTCCTGCGTGAGCGTGGTGCTGAGTCTGTGACTTGCGTGTGCCTGATTGCTGCTCCTGAGGGCATTGCTGCTCTGGAGAAGGGCATTGAGGGTATGGAGAATGTTGACCTGTTCCTGGCTGCTCGTGATGAGCGTCTGAACGAGAAGGCGTACATTATTCCGGGTCTGGGCGATGCTGGTGACCGCCTGTACGGTCTGGCTGAGTAGTTTTTCAGCGTTATTCACGTGATGTGAGTGGGGCGCCTCTGCATATGTTTAAGCATGTGCGGGGGCGCTTTGTTGTGTCTGCTGGAGGCTGTGTGCAGGTCATATGGTGTGGTGTTGGGGGATGTGTGTCTAACGGTCTGCTGTCTTGGGTGTTTATGGTGTTGTTGGGCGCTTGTGTGGGTTTATGAAACACCCTTGATAATATGTGATGAGGAACACTATAGTGCTTTGAGGGACTCAAAATATATTGAGCATATTCACAGCTTCACATGAAAATACAGGGTGAAACCAGTAAATAAAAGAAGCTATGAATATTTATAAGAGAAAAAATACTGAAAGCTTCAGGTAGTCCCTGAAACCCCAAAACGCGAGAGGGGGTATTGTACTCCTCTCGCCCATAAAGATGAATCCACTATGCCGAATCCGCTTGATTTATCCGTCAAATAGGAGAAATATTAAGTAAGAGGATTGAAGCTCGAACAGGTATTGGGGACTGTTTGACTCGGCGTCACTTCCGGCGCACCCCACACTACGTACGACAGGGATCCCGTACACAGACTTTGAGAGAAGGTTGAACCATGTCAGGCGCTGTACCTGGATATGTCCACATCTCCCAGCGCGGCCGCGCCGCTAAGCGCCAGGTCGTGCAGCCTCAGCGTCCCGTTGCGCAGGCCGCAACGTTGCGTCCGATGACTTTCTCAGCCGGTGACCCTGCCCATAAACAGGCTCAGGAAAATGAGGCACGCGGCTTTGTGCTCTATGTGGGTTTGAATGAGGAACTTGCTGCAGCGAACGGTACCTCCCTGGTGCGTATCGTTCAGGATCTGCGCACTTATGCACACCACCTGGCTCCCGAGTCGGAGTCGTACGCCGCTGTGGCGTTGGCTCCAGTGAATGCTGAGGGTAGCGACCTTGAGGTGGTACGTAATGCGCTCGGCGATCCGACCGCAATGTATATGCACCCGGAGGCGCATGTCGCCCGCGAAGCAGAGACCACGAATAGCCACTCTTCGGGTGTGCTGATTGATTTGGCACGCCGCGAGGTGTTCCTGGATGGTGAGCCGCTCATGCTGACCTTCAAGGAATTCGAGCTGCTGGCACACCTGGTGGAGAACTCTTCCCGCACCGTGGGTCGTGAGGAGCTGCTGAAGGCGCTGTGGAGCTCCGGTGACGAGCATCCGCATGAGCGTACGATTGACGTGCATATTCGTCGTCTGCGTTCGAAGCTGGGTCGCCTGTCGGGTACCGTGCGTACGGTGCGCGGTCAGGGTTACCGCTTCTTTGAGCACCCCGAGGTTGTTGTCTGGGCTGCTCCGGAATACTCGATTTAGCGTGTACAGAATTTAGCTTCTGTAGAGTGCACCCCGGTGTGCTGGCGTGATGCCGGTGCACCGGGGTTTACTTGTGCCCGCCTGGGGGTGTTAGTGTGCGTGCTGTGGCGGTGTGCGGCATGTTCCGGCGCCCTCTAGATAGAATGGGTGTATGGCTGAAAATTCTTCCAACACTGCATCTGGCTCGCACCGCAGCGGGGTCAAGCGTCTGATTATTATGCGCCATGCGGAGGCTGATTGGGGTCTGAATGATTTTGATCGTCCGCTGACGAAGCGCGGCCATGAGCAGGCTGCCGCTGCTGGCGCCTGGCTGGCGGCTCGCGGTTATATTCCGGAGCAGATTATGTCGTCGTCGGCTTTGCGTACTCGTCAGACGACGACTTGGGTTTCGGATGGTTTGGGTGCGAAGGCGCCTACTGCTCATCTGGATGAGGGGCTGTACGAGGTGTCTGCGTCCCGCATTATTGCGCGCATTAACAGCGTTTCGGAGAATGTTCATTCTCTGATGGTGGTTTCGCATCTGCCCGGTGTGCAGGACGCCGCGCAGCGCCTGATGAGCCCTGATTCTGACCCGAACGCGTCCATGGATGTGTACTACGGTTTCCCGCCCTCTTCCATTGCGGTGTTTGAGGTGCCGGGGGAGTGGGCTCTGCTTGATGGGGCGGATGCGCGCCTCGTGGATTTCAAGAGCTTCTAGTCCTGAAACTTCTAGCCCAAGAGCTTCTAGGCTTCGTGCCTGAATGAGATGGGTAAAGCAAAAGCCCCGTACCAACCGGTACGGGGCTTTTTGTGGCGGAGACGGGGGGATTTGAACCCCCGGTCGAGTTTAACCCCGACCCTTCATTAGCAGTGAAGTCCATTCGGCCGCTCTGGCACGTCTCCACGGTGCGCTCGTGAGCGCATCCCTATAAGAATATAGGCTGTTTTGCGCTTGGTCAATTCGGCCCGTGCTTTGGAGGATATCTCTGAGTATGTGTTGCTTTATAGGGCGGATTATGGATTGTGCGCTTTGAGGCTCATATACATTTTCGATAGACTGCTACTGTCCAACCGATAAATAGAGGGCGTCTCTGGCGTGTGATTTTTCCATGCAACGTTGCCAGAGGTGTCTTATTTACTCAACGAAATGAGAGATCATGTCTGAAAACCCCAACAACCCCCAGCCCCAGTTCAACCAGGACCCCCAGTTTAGCCAGCAGGCACCTCAGTTCAATCAGCAGGCTCCTTACGGTGTGCCCGTTCAGACCCCTGAGCAGCAGGCTCAGGCGAAGAAGGCAAAGACCCTGTCGATTGTCTCTCTGGTGAGCGGTATTGTGAGCTTCTTTGTCCTCGGTTTCATCCTTGGTGCTGTAGCTATTGCGACCGGCCGCCTGGCTATGAATAACCCCGAGCTGAAGAACCGCGGTATGGCTATTGCCGGTACTGTTCTGGGTGTCGTCAGTATTATTTTGCTGGTCGCTCTGAAGATTTTTGTAAAGCAGTAAGATTGAAGCTACCTGCAGTAGCCTCATGATTTGAGAAAGCCCGCGAGCGCCCCGTGCGCACGCGGGCTTTTGCGTGCCTAATTAGTTTTCTAATTAGTGCATATATGGTGCGTATAGCTCCAGAATGACGAATCCGTTTGTGCCCACCTCAGCGATAGGTTAGGGTGAGTAAGGTTCAATACACACCATTCACACGAAAGAGGGACCACATGTCTCAGAACCCGCAGGACTCTAACTCCTACGACTACAACCCGGAATACGGCAACCTGAACGAGCAGAACGCTCAGAACGGTCAGCAGCAGTACCAGCAGCCTGGTCAGTACGGTCAGCCCATGATGGTGCCCGTCGGCATTGTTCAGAAGACCCCCGAGCAGCTTGCTGGCGAGAAGGCTGGTCAGACCTCCATGGTGCTCGGCATTATTGGTCTGATCTGCAACTTCTTTGTTAGCTGGTGGCTGTTCGGTCTGCCCTCGCTGATCATGGGTGTTATCGGCATTATGAAGGCTAATGAGGCTGAGCGTTTTGGCACTGCAGCTTCGGGTGGTCGCATCATGGGCTGGATTAACGCAGCTTTTGGTGGCCTATTCTTGGTTGTAATCGGTGGTTTCCTGCTGCTGGGTCTTATCGGCGCGGCAGGTGCTGCTTCTTCCTCTTCCAACCACTTTACTGAGCTGGTCAGCACCCTGGCACTCTTCTAAAAGGTCTCGCCCTCCTAGAGGGTACATAAAAGCCCCGTTTCTCGTATTGAGGAGCGGGGCTTTCGCGTACCAGCTGGCACTCTACTGCCCTCTTAAAATGTATTGCGCGGGTTTGTGCGACAGATGTAGTTGTACCCGTTTCGGTGATAGGTTAGGGTGAATACTGTTTAACACACACCAGCCGTACGAAAGTGAGATGCCATGTCTCAGAATCCTCGGGGTTCAGACCCCTACGACTACAACCCGGACTACAACCGTCTGAACGAGCAGTACAACCAGAACGGCCAGTACGGGCAGAACACTCAGTACGGTCAGTATGGCCAATACGGTCAGGGTTCTTACGGCCAGTACGGGCAGAGCTCCTACGATCAGTATTCTTATGACCAGTACGGTCAGAATTCGTACGGTCAAGACTCGTATGGTCAGAATCAGTACGACCCGTACGGTCAGCAGTACCAGCAGCCCGGCCAGTACGGTCAGCCCATGATGGTTCCTATTGGCATTGTTCAGAAGACCCCCGAGCAGCTTGCCGGTGAGAAGGCTGCTCAGACTTCCACGGTGCTGGGTATTATCAGCTTGGCGTGTATAGTGACTCTCAGCTGGTGGCTGTTTGGTCTGCCTTCCCTGATTCTGGGTGTTATCGGTATTTTCAAGGCGAACGAGGCAGAGCGTTATGGCGCGGCTGCTTCGGCTGGGCGTATCTTGAACTGGATTAGCGTAGTCATTGGTGGCATGTTCCTGGTGCTTTTTGGCGGCGGTATGCTGCTGGCGATTATGCTGGCTCTTTCTGATTCTGCCGCAAATTCTAGGCTCGTGGAGACTGCGCAGATGCTGGTACTTTTCTAAACACTTTCACCCTCATTGGAGGGTACGCAAAAGCCCCGTTCCTCACGTTTGAACTGCGCCCCGAAACTTGGACGCTATAAAT